>JAYSDS010000090.1:0-25780 GCA_041914265.1 Roseomonas sp. | reverse complement strand
GATGGCCGAATCGCCAGCGATGAACGCTCACGGGCGCGCGCGATGTTGGAGAGGGGCTCTGCCCCACACCAACCCACACCCCGCCAGGCCACAGTGTGGCCTGGACCGCCGGCATCTGGCGCCGGGCACAGCACCAGCGCAGAGCCGACGCAGCGCGTTTCGTGCGCAAGAGCGAGTTTCGGCACCATTCTGCCAGTGGAGCACAACGCCAAGTGGAGGTTTGCAAAGGCCTTTCGGCCCTTGCTGGGGAGGGGTCCGGGGAGGGGCAAAGCCCATCCCCGGCCTACCGTCGTATCGTCGTCGTCCCTACGGGGCCCGGCTCCCGGCCCGGCCACGGCCGCGCCGGCCTCACCCCTTGCGGATGTTGTGGAACAGCGGGAAGCCGTTGAGCATGTCGGTGATGTTCCGCCGGAAGGCGAAGGGCTGCATCCAGGCGCCGGTCGGGATGTAGGGCACGTCTTCCCAAGCCTGGATCTGGATGTCGCGGCTGATGCGCTGTTGTTCGGCGAGCGTTCCGGCGTCGAGGAACTCGTCGCGCAGCGCCTCGATGCGCGCCGAGGTCGGCCAGCCGAAGGGCCCGTTGCGCCCAAGGCCGCGGACATAGGATTGCGTCGCCGGCGTCGTCGCGATGATGCCGGGGATGTAGTTGCACCACACCGACCAGCCGCCGCGGTCGAGCCCTTCGCGGTTGTTCAGGCGCGGCAGCACCGTGCCCCAGTCCAGCGCCTGGTAGTCCAGGTTGATGCCGACCTTGCGGAACATGTCGGCGGCGAGCTGGCTCATCGCGTTCAGCGAGGGCAGGTCGGTCGGCACCACGAAGACCACGCGCTCGCCCTTGTAGCCGGCGGCGTCGAGGTCGCGCTTCACCTTGTCGAAGCTGCGCGGGCCGGTCATCACCTCGAGCCCGGCCTCGGTCGCCATCTGGCTGCCGGGCAGGAAGAAGCCGCAGCGGTCGTTCCACAGCGACCGCTCCTCCCCCATCACCGCCTGCATGTATTCGGTCTGGTTGACGCCGGCGAGGAAGGCGCGGCGGATCGCCGGGTTGTCGAAGGGCGGCACCAGGTGGTTGAAGCGGATCATGCCCATCAGGCCGCCGCGTTCCTTGGCCTCGACCGCGATGTTGCGGTTCCGGCGCAGCAGCGGCAGCAGGTCGGGCTGGGGCTGTTCCCACCAATCGACCTCGCCCGATTGCAGGGCGGCGGCGGCGGTCGCCGCATCGGGCAGCGTCACCCATTCGACGCGGTCGATATGCACGACCTTGGGGCCCGCGGCGAAGCTCGGCGTGCCCGAGGACCGCGGGACGTAGCCGGCGAACTTCTCATAGACGTTGCGCGCGCCGGCGACGCGCTCGCCCGCGATGTAGCGGAACGGCCCGCTGCCGACCATTTCGGTGATCTGGACATTGGCCGGCGTGCTGGCCAGGCGTTCGGGCAGCACCGGACAGAAGGCGGACGGCTTGGCGAGCGCGGTGGGCAGGAGGGGGAAGGGCTTCTTCAACCGGAATTGGATCACCTTGTCCGAGATCGCGCTCAGCTCATCGGTCGCCGCGCGCAGCGTCTGGCCGAAGGCGTCGACCTGCATCCAGCGATTGATGCTCGCCACCGCATCGCGCGCGAGGACCGGTGTGCCGTCATGGAAGCGCAGGCCGTCGCGCAACGTCAGCTTCCAGGTCTTGCCGTCATCCTCGATGACATGGCCTTCGACCATCTGCGGCTGCGGCGCGAAGCTGTCGTCGAGGCCGTAGAGCTGGTCATAGACCAGGAAGCCGTGGTTGCGCGTGACGAGCCCGGTGGTGAAGACCGGGTCGAGCAGCGCGAGGTCGGCCTGCGGCACGAACCGCACGACGCTGCGCTGCTGCGCCCCCGCCGGGGCGGAGAGTGATGCGGCGCCGGCCGCGGCGGTGGCAAGGAAGTCACGACGCTTCATGGCACTCACTCTCCGTTGGCGATGGGTTTGCTAGAGCGGATCCCGATCAGGTGGCATCGCCTGATCGGGCAATGATGCTCGCAAGAACAAGCGGCTAGAGAGATCTCCGTGAGCCGGGGCGAACGGAAAGCGCTCTATTGCGCGAGGGGCGGCCGCGTCTGCGCCCAGGGGCGGGCTTCCTCGAAGGCAGCGGAGGCCTGCAGCACCCCCAGGTCGTCGAAGCGTTGCCCGACGATCTGCAACCCGACCGGCAGGCCTGCGGGGGTGAAGCCGCAGGGGATGCTCGCCGCCGGGTTTCCCGACCAGTTGAAGGGGTAGGAGAATTCCGCCCACATCAGCCAATCCCATTCATGCTGCGGCCAATGCGCCGGCTGCAGCTTGTCGGCCGGGAAGGCTGCCACGCTCACCGCGGGCGAGAGAAGGAAATCGTAGCCTTCCATGAATTCGTGGATCTGCTGGATGTAGGCGAAGCGGCGCGCCCGCATCTGCATGAATTGCGGCGCCGTGAAGCCCGCGGCGTATTTGATCATCGCCACGAAGCCAGGATCCATGCCGCTTTCGAATTTGGGCAGGCTCTCGATGCGGCCGGAGAAGGTGGCGGGCCAGAAGAAGCGCGCGAGCTCGGGACCAAGGGGTCCCCAGGCCGGCGTCACCTCCTCGATGATCGCGCCCATCTCCTCGAAGGCCTTCACCGCCTTCTCGACCGCCTCGGCGATCTCGGGATCGACCCGCGCATGGCCGAGGTCGCGCGAATAGGCGATGCGCTTGCCCTTCATCGAGGCGGCCTTGAGCTGCGAGGCGTAGTCCTGCGGCGGCGCCTCGAGCGAGGTGAAGTCCCACGGATGCGGCCCGGCCATCGCCTGGGTCATCAGCGCGGCGTCTTCCACCGTGCGCGTCAGCGGGCCCATATGCGTGGCGTTGTCATTGTTCGACACGGGCCAGTTCGGCACGCGCCCATGCGTCGGCTTCAGCCCATAGACGCCCGAGAAATGCGCGGGCATGCGGATCGAGCCCGCCCCGTCGCCGCCCTGGTGCAGCGGTCCATAGCCGCAAGCGGCCGCGACGCCGGCGCCCGACGACGATGCACCGGCGTTCAGCCCCTTGCCCCACGGGTTATGCGTGATGCCCGAGATCGGCGCCTGGCTGACGCCCTTCCAGCCCCATTCGGCGGCCGAGGTCGTCTTGCCCATCATCATCCCGCCCGCCGAGAGCAGCCGGCTGACGCAGGGCGCATCCACATCCGGAATGGTGCCCTGCATGATGACGGTGGAGAAATCCGTCTGAACGCCCTTGGTGTGCTGCAGATCCTTGATGGTGACGGGAATGCCCTCGAGCAGCCGGGGCGTGTCGCACTGCAGGTAGACCGCCTCGGACCGCCGGGCCGCTTCCAGCGCGTGGTCCGGGGTGAGGCGCATCATGGCGTTCACATTGGGTTCGATGCGCTCGATGCGGGCGAGGACCGCCTTGGCGACCTCCACCGGCGACAGCTTCCGCGCCCGATACAGGGCGTGAAGGTCACGCACGCCCAGATAGCCGATCTCGTCGATATCCATCGCCCCACCTCGATGTCCGCCGACATATTCAGGGCGTTTTCATCGAGGTGGCAATGCGGCTTCCGACGTTCAGGCCGCGGCGGCGTCGGTCCCGGTCAGCGCGCAAGCTCCCGCGAGCGGTCCCACAGATTGGGGATGACAGGGTCCGAATAGCCGGAAATGAAGCGCTTCTCCTGGCCGGCCATGTCGAAGACGTGGCGCGCGATGGCGCCGATATTCCCGCCATAGAGGTGCACGCTGATCGAGACCTTGTCGTCGAAGGCATTGGCGACCTGGTGCACATCGCCGATCTCGGGCGAGACGGCGCCGATGTCGCCGGGTTCGAGCCGATGCGGCTCGCCCTCGACCGCGAGCGTGCCATCGGCCTGCCGCACGAAGCTCGTCTCGATCTCCGCGCCACGCAGCATGCCGATCAGGCCCCACACCGTGTGATCGTGGATCGGCGTCTTCTGCCCCGGTCCCCAGACGAAGCTGACGAGCGAGAAGCGCTCCAGCGGATCGCAGTGCAGCAGGTACTGGCGATAGAATTGCGCATCGGGCGCCGCACAGGATTCCGGCAGCCAGTCATCCTCGGCGACGAGCTGCCGCAGCAGGGGACGCGCGGCGTCCATCAGCGGTGCGCCTGCCGGGGTGGCGTCGGCCGCGCGCGTCATGGCGACCACGAAGTCGCGCAATTTGATGATGCTCATGGCGCTCTGCCGCTCCCCGGATTGTCGTGCCCTGACCCTGGAGATCGCGCCGGGGCATGCCTGCGTGTCGAGACGATGTTCGGAATCCCAAATATTGGGAACTCTGTCCCGATAATCGTTGACCCACTCTGTCCCGGACGGTATCGCCTGTCAAAGCCGCATCCCGCTCCCCCGCGGCACGGCGTGGAATCACCATGGACAAGACCTTGCTGAAGGGCCTGTCGGTCCTCGAGGCGATTGCCGGGATGCAGGGCGACGTGCGGGTGATCGACGATCTCGCCCGCCGCGTGGGCCTCAGCCGCAGCAATACCCATCGGACGCTGCAGACGCTCATCCATGCCGGCTATGTCGAACGCGACGCCGATCGCGGCGGCTACCGCGCGACGATGAAGATGTTCGCCCTCGGGCTGAGCCGCTTGAACCAGCTCGACGTCCGCCGCCTGGCGCCGCCGGTGATGGCCGAGCTCGCGCGCGGGACGGGCGAGACGATCCACCTCTCGGTCCTCGATGGGCTTGAGGTCGTCTATGTGGACAAGATCGACAGCGAGCACGCGGTCCGCGCCTATACCGTCGTGGGCGGGCGCGCGCCTGCCCATGCGGTGGCGACCGGCAAGGCGCTGCTGGCGGCCGAGAGCCCCGCGCGGCTCGATCGCCTGCCGGCGCTGCTGCCGCGCTACACCGCCGTCACGATCACCGATGCCGGGTCGCTGCGGGCCGAGCTCACGATCGCCTCGCGTCTCGGCTATGCGATGAATCGCGGCGAGTGGCGCGAGGATGTCGGTGGCCTGGCGGCTGCGATCTTCGACGGCCTGGAACGGCCGGTCGCCGCGCTCGGCATTTCCGGGCCGCTCAACCGCCTGCCGCCGGCGCGCATGACGGAAGTCGCGCCTCAGGTCGTCGAGGCCGCCGCGCGGCTCTCGGCCGCGCTCGGCTTCTCGCGCAACCACATCCGCGCCGCCGCCGTGCCGGCGTGACGGATCAGGAGAGTCCCGCCATGGATCAACAGGCTGCGCCGACCCCGCTGAGCATCGAAAGCCGCGACGGCGTCTGGATCTTCACCCTGGCCCGGCCCGACAAGCGCAACGCGCTGTCCGCCGCGCTGGTCGAGGCGCTGCTGGCCGGCGTCGCGGAGGCGCATGCGCAGGAGGCGCGGATGCTCGTCTTCCGGGGCGAGGGGCGCAATTTCAGCGCGGGGTTCGACTTCGCCGATGTCGAGGCGCAGAGCGAAGGCGACCTGCTGCTCCGCTTCGTGCGGATCGAGATGCTGTTGCAGGCTGTCGCGGCCTCGCCATGCCTGACGCTGGGCCTGGCGCACGGGCGCAACTTCGGCGCGGGGGTGGACCTGTTCGCGGCCTGCCGGCATCGCGTGGCGAGCGCCGATGCCACCTTTCGCATGCCGGGGCTGCGCTTCGGCCTGGTGCTGGGGACGCGACGCTTCGGTGCCATCGTCGGCGCGGAGAAGGCCGCGCGGATCCAGGAAGAATCCGCCACATTCGACGCTGCCGAGGCGCAGGGCATGGGTTTCGTGCAGCGCATCGCTCCGCCTGAGGATTGGCCGGCCGCGATCGAGGCCGCCGCGGCCACCGCCGCGGCTCTCGACGCAACGAGCCGCGCCGCGCTGTATCGCGTGCTGAGGGACGACCAGGCGGATGCTGATCTCGCCGAGCTGGTGCGCTCGGCAGCCCGGACGGGGCTGAAGGCGCGCATCGCCCGTTACCTCGGAGCCGCGTAGTTCGCGGTCTGAGGACGGGCGGTTCCGGGGCCGCCGCGACATGGGAGGGGCGGAGCCCCTCCGATCTCCTGCTGGCGGAACGCACCCCGGGGGCTTTCCAGCCCTTTTCAAGGCAAGGACAGATCAGCGCCCGAAGCGGCTTGCCCATGGAGCCGAACGCCATAGACTTCCGCACGCTGATGTCCGCAACTCCTCGATTCCTCCGCTTGATGCCGGCCGCGACGATTGTTGCCGGATGCGTGGTGCGCCGCGACAGGACCGAGCCGATCTGCGCGCCGTCGCGGAAACCGAGACGAAGGATGCCAAGATGACCGCCATTACCCGCCTGGACCAGAATGCCCGCCGCTCCCGTGCGGTGGTGCATGGCGGCACCGTGTATCTCGCCGGCCAGACGGCCGATGACCGTTCCGCCGACATCGCGGGCCAGACGAAGCAGGTGCTCGCGAAGATCGACGAGATGCTGGAAGCCGCCGGCAGCGAGCGGTCGAAGCTGCTCAGCATCACCATCTGGCTGGCCGACATGGCCGATTTCGCGGCGATGAACGCGGTCTACGACGCCTGGGTCGTGCCGGGCCAGACCCCCACGCGCTGCTGCGGCGAGGTGAAGCTCGCCCTGCCGGAGATCAAGGTCGAGATCATGGCCATCGCGGCGCTTTGAGCGCCGCCATGACCGCGCCATGCCATGTCGCGGTGATCGGCGCCGGCATCACCGGCGCCGCCACGGCGCTGGAACTGCTGCGCGACGGGCATCGCGTCACGATCCTGGAACCGGCGGCGTCGGGTGGGGAACAGGCGGCGAGCTACGGCAATGCCGGTTGGTTCTCCTCCATGTCCGTCATCCCGCCGAGCGGCCCCGGGCTGTGGCGCCAGGTGCCGAAATTCGTGATGGACCCGCTCGGCCCGCTCGCGATCCGATGGAGCTACCTGCCCAAGGTGCTGCCCTGGCTGCTGCGCTACCTCGCCGCCGGCTGGACCGAGGAGAAGGTGCTGCACACGGCGCAGGCTTTGCGGCCTCTGCTAACGGAATCGCCGGTCCTCCATGCCGCCCTCGCGGCTGAGGCCGGCGTGCCGGATCTGGTCGAGCATCGCGGGCTGATCCACGCCTACACCTCGCGCGCGGCCTTCGAGGCGGAGGCCATGGGCTGGCGCATCCGCCGGCAGGTCGGCATCGCCTGGACCGAATTGGAAGGCGTGGCGTTGCGCGAGGCGGAACCCGACCTCGACCCCTCCTACACCTTCGCCGTGCTGATCGAGGAAGCCGGGCGCTGCCTCGATCCCGGCGCCTATGTGGCGGCGCTGGTCGCGCTGGCGCAGGCGCGCGGCGCGGCGCTGCGTGCGGCATCGGCGACGGGCCTGCGCATCGAGGGCGGCCGGCTGCGCGGCGTGCTCCTCGACGACGGTGCGCTGCTTGATTGCGACAGGGCGGTGATCTGCGCCGGCGCGCGGTCGCGCGCCCTTGCCGCGGCGGCGGGCGATGCCGTGCCGCTCGAGACCGAACGCGGCTACCACGTCATGCTGCGTGGCGTGGCACAAGGGCCGCGGCGCTCGATGCAGCTCTCCAAAGCCAAGATGGTGGTGAACCACATGCGCGACGGGCTGCGCGCCGCCGGGCAGGTGGAGATCGCCGGCCTCGCCGCCGCGCCGAACTGGAAGCGCGCCGAGATCCTGCGCGACCACCTGCTGCGCAGCTTCCCGGGCCTGCCGCGCGACCTGCCGGCGGATCGCGTCGCCTATTGGCTCGGGCATCGCCCCTCTATGCCGGATGGCCTGCCATGCCTCGGGCCGTCGCGCGCGACGGCGGACGTGATCCACGCTTTCGGTCATGGCCATGTCGGCATGGTGGCCGGGCCGCGCACCGGCCGGCTGGTCGCGCAGATCATCGGCGGCCGCACGCCGGAGATTCCGATCGAACCCTTCAGCCCCGCGCGCTTCCGGTAAGACGCGGCACCACGTCGAGGACGACAGACACATGACCGCTTCTCCTGCACGCGGCGTTGCCCGGGGCGGCAAGGCGCTGTACGGCTCGCCCCTCGGCATCCTGATGCTCGAGGCACGTTTCCCGCGCATCCATGGCGACATGGGCAATGGCGGGACCTGGCCCTTTCCCGTGCTCTACCACGTCGTCAGCGGCGCGAGCCCCGAGAAGGTCGTGCTGAAGGGCGCGGCCGGCCTGTTGCCGGATTTCCTGGCCGGCGCGAAGGAGCTGGTGCGCCTTGGCGCCGAGGCGATCACCACCAACTGCGGCTTCCTCTCCCTGTTCCAGAAGGAGATCGCGGCCGAGGTCGGTGTGCCGGTGGCGACGAGCTCGCTGATGCAGGTGCCCTGGGTGCAGGCGATGCTGCCGCCGGGCAAGCGCGTCGGCCTGCTGACCGTCAGCGGCGCCACCCTGACGCCGAAGCACCTCGAATCCGCCGGCGTGCCGCTCGATATTCCGGTGGTCGGTACGGAGAAGGGGCGCGAATTCTTCCGCGTGCTGATCAAGGCCGAGAAGGACGACCTGGATGTCGATCTGGCCGAGCAGGACATTCTGGACGCCGGGCGCGAACTGGTGACGAAGCACCCTGAGGTCGGGGCCATCGTGCTGGAATGCACCAACATGCCGCCCTATGCGGCCGCGCTGCGGCGTGCGCTGGGCCTGCCCGTCTATGATATCTATTCGATGATCACCTATTTCCACGCGGGGCTGCGACCGCGCGACTTCGCCCTGCCGGGCTGAGGCGGCCTTGCACGACGAACAGCCTCATTCCCACCGCAACCCGAGGCGTTGAGAAGGACGACACGCATGGAAGTGCAACTGGCCCCTGGGCGGGCGCCCATCCTGGCAGAGCCCGATGATCTGCGGCGCTTCAGCGTGGTCGCCACGGCCGCGCCCGGGGACCTGCCGGACCTGGCCGCGGTGTCGGCGGGGGCGCTGACCTTCGATGGCACGGACCACGCCTGGGTATCGGTCGCCTGGCTGCTGGAAGCGAGCGGGCGTTCCGTCTCGGCCGAGTGGCTGAAGGGCTTCGAGGCGTTTACGGCCTTGGCGGCGAAGCTGGGGTGGCCGCGCGACGATCCGCCGGCGATCCGGGGCCACGTCGTGTGGCCGGGGTGCTGCCGGCCAGCGCCCGTCGTCACGCCGCGTAGCGATTGGTCGGCGGCGTGAGGCCAAGATTCTCGCGCAGCGTCGGCCCGGCATACTCGGTGCGGAACATGCCGCGCGCGCGCAGTTCCGGGATCACCAGCTCGACGAACTGATCGAGCCCGAGCGGCAGCACCGGCGGGCAGAGGTTGAAGCCGTCCGCCGCCTCGGCTTCCACCCAGGCCTGCATGTCGTCCACGATGTCCTTGGCGGTGCCGACCAGGGTGCGCCCGCCGAAGCCCGCGGCGATCGTGCCGTAGAGTTGCCGGATGGTGAGGTTGTCCTTGCGCGCCAGCGCCAGCAACCCGCGCGCCAGGCTGCGCACCCGGGGATTCTCGGGCTCCGGCACCGGCCCGTCGAGCGGATAGGACGACAGGTCGCCCATCTGCGCATAGAGGTAGGACAGGCCCAACTCCGGTTCGACCAGGCTGTTCAGCAGGTCGTACTGGTCCTGTGCTTCCTGCCGCGTCCGGCCGATGAACAGCGTGACGCCCGGCATGATCTTCAGGCTGTCCCGCTCACGCCCATTCTTCGCGAGACGTCCCTTGAGGTTCGCGTAGTACGCCTTGGCCACGTCGAGGTCATGCGGTGCCGCATAGACGACATCCGCGCTGCGCGCGGCGATCTCGAGGCCCTGCTCCGCCGCGCCGGCCTGTACCAGGATGGGGCGGCCCTGTGGGGTGCGCTGGATGGTCAGCGGCCCCTTCACCTTGAAGTGCTTGCCGACGTGATGAAGCGTGTGCAGCTTGGATTGGTCGAAGAAGATGCCGCTCTGCTTGTCGAACAGCGGCGCATCCGCCTCCCAGCTATCCCACAGGCCCTTCACCACCTCCACGAACTCGGCTGCGCGTTCGTAGCGCAGGTCGTATTCCATGTGCTGTTCGCGGTTGAAGTTGTGCGCCTCGGCCTCGGACCAGGAGGTGACGATGTTCCACCCCGCGCGCCCGCCTGAGAGATGATCGAGCGAGGCCCATTTGCGCGCGATGTGATAGGGCTCGTTGTAGGTGGTGGAGGCCGTGGCGACGAGGCCGATCCGCGACGTCACGCTGGACAGCGCCGAGAGCAGCGTCAGCGGCTCGAGTTCCAGCGTCTGGTGCGACCGGCACAGCGCGCCCGGGGGTTCGTCCCTGGTGCGCATGCCGATGCCATCGGCCAGGAACACCATGTCCATCTTAGCCGCCTCGGCGGTCTGGGCGATGTACTTGTAGTGGCTGAGCTTGGACGCGGCGTCGGGATCCGCCGAGGGATGCCGCCACGCGGCCGCGTGATAGCCGAGGTAGCGCATCGAAAGGCCGAGGCTGATCTGCTTCGGGCTGCTCATCTGGTCTGTCTCATCGTGATGGCGGAAGGGCGCCGCCCCGTGTCGCGGGGCGGCGCGGGCGCGTCAATACCGGTAGCCGGCGCGTTCCAGGTATTGGCGCGAGATGTCGAGGTCGTAGGCGATCGGCTTCAGCAGGTCGTGGTCATACTGTTCCGAGGTGAAGGGCAGCGGCACCGTCCCTTCCTCACCATAGCCACCGGCGATTTCCTTCACGATCTGCTCGCGCGGGATGGCGTGGCTGATCGCCTTGCGGATATAGGCCGCGGCCTCGGCGGCGCGGGACGGATCCTGCTTGCCGAGCGGCGTATCGACGCCCGTGCCAAAGACCGGATGGCGCAGGTTGTAGCAGATGTGCTGCCACTTGTAGCTGTCATAGGCCTGCACCTTGCCCCAGGAGGCATCGATGGTGCTGACGAGCGGCCCGATATCGTACATCGGGTCATGCGCGTCGATCGCACCCGAGCGCAGCGCTGAGAGAACGGAATCCGTGCCCTGGATGTTGACCACGTAGAAGGTCTTCACATTGCCGGTGTGCGGCTTCCAGTAGTTCTCGTTGCGCACGAACTTGTAGGCGCGACGCTGCGGATCGAAGCCCTGCGCGATCCACGGGCCCGTGCCGACACCGCCCAGCGCGGTGTAGTTGCGGCCATCTGACGTGCGCACCGTATAGCGGCCGTTCCACGTCGCCGCGACATGGCCGCGCATCGAGGCCGGCGCGATGCCCTCATAGGCGTGCTTCGGAATGATCGCCTGGGCCCCGAGCAGCCAGTCGAGGAACAGCATGTTGTAGGCCGGCAACTCGACCGTGATCTCGTGCTTGCCGGTGACGCGATAGGCGTTGGGGCCGCCCAGCACCTGTTCCGCCGCGGCCTGGATCGGCGCGCCATAGGCCTTGTTGAGGATGGTGTCCCAGGTGAACTTCACGTCCTCGGCGGTGAAGTCCTCACCGGAGTGCCACTTCACGCCGGGGCGCAGGGTGATGACCCAGCTCTTGCCGTCGGGCGACATGGTGTGGCTCAGGGCGAGCGCCGGCTGCAGGCGCTTGTTCTCCCAGCTCTCATATTCATAGAGGCGGTTGTAGACCGGCCCGAAGATGTTCGAATCCGAGTAGCCGTTGGAATACATCGGGATCAGCGACATCGGCGGCGCCCAGGAGGCGAAGGCCGCCGTGGCGTTGTCGCCGCCACCCTCGATCGTCCACTTCTCCGGGTTCGGATAGAAGACCGGGTTGAAGGTGGTGAAGTCGAAGCCCGAGAGCTTCGGATTCACCGCGATGACGTCCTTCGGATAGAAGAGGATCGTCATCGGCTCCGTGTCGTACCAGCGCTTGGCGAAGTCGCGATAGGCGCCCATGCGCTGCGCCGGGTCGATGGTGCTGGCCATGCGGTCGAGCGCGCTGTCGATCTGCGGGTCGTTGACATAGTAGTAGTTCTGCCCCGAGGGCGGCATCAGCCGGCTATGGAAGAGCGTGTTCGGCGTCGGCGTGATGGCATTGTAGTAGTAGCGTTCGAGATACGCGTCCCAGCCGCCTTCCGCATGCGGCTTGCCATCGCCGCGCGACCGGCGCGGCGAGATGACGGTGAAGGGTACGAAGCTCGACACCACGTCGATGCCGATGCGCGACATCTGCTGCGCGGCGAGCGTGCCCCAGATCATGCGTGCCGGCTGGTTGTTCGGGATCATCAGGTAGAGCCGGAAGAAGGGCGGCGCGGCGCGGGCCGGTCCGGCCACGGCCGCCACGACCGAGGCTGCCGCCGCCTTGAGAAGAATCCGTCGCTTGCTGCTCATCGCCATGATGTCTCTCCGTTCACGCTGGGTTGTGGCAGGCGGTGCGGTGCCCGTCATTCGGGGGCAACAGCATCGGTTCGCTCTCGGCGCAGATCGGCAGGGCCGCCGCGCAACGCGGGTGGAAGGGGCAGCCGCTCGGGCGACGCATCGCGCTCGGCACCTCGCCCTGCAGGGCGATGCGGGTCTGTGCCGCACCGGGCTCGGGCACCGGGATCGCGCTGAGCAGCGCGCGCGTATAGTGATGGCGCGGGCGGTTGAAGATCTCATCCACCGCGCCGATCTCGACGAGCTTGCCGAGATACATCACCGCGACATGCGAGCTGATGTAGCGGACCGAGCCGAGATCGTGGGAGATGTACAGATAGGCGAGACCCAGACGCTCCTGCAGCTCCGCGAGCAGGTTCAGGATTTGCGCCCGGACCGAGATATCGAGCGACGAGACGGGTTCGTCCAGGATCAGCAGCTTGGGCTCCACGGCGAGCGCCCGGGCGATGCCCACGCGCTGGCGCTGGCCACCGCTGAATTCATGCGGGTAGCGCCAGGCGTGGTGTGGTTCGAGCCCCACCATCTGCAGCAGTTCCGCGACGCGGGCGTTCCAGGTCTCGGGCGCCTCCGGCCGGTGGACGCGCAGCGGTTCCTTCAGCGTCTCGCCGATCGTCCAGCGAGGATTGAGCGACAGCCACGGGTCCTGGAAGACGTATTGCAGCGATCGCCGGATAGCGAGGATGCGGCCGCGGTCGTTGCCACGGAAGATTGGGACGATGTCCTCGCCCTGGAAGCGGATGACGCCGTCGCTCGGCGGCACCAGGTTGAGGATGGAGCGCGCGGTCGTCGTCTTGCCGCAACCTGATTCGCCGACGAGGCCGAGTGTTTCGCCTTCCGCGATGCGGAAGGAGACATTGTCCACGGCGCGGATCTCGCTGCGCTGGCGGGCCCGGAACAACCGGCGCTCGAAGACCGGATATCGCTTGGACAGGCTTTCGACTTCCAGCAGCGCGCTCATGCGGTGATTCCCTGGCTGCCGCGGCGCAGGCAGCTGACCGTGTGGCCGGCGCGGAACACCGTCTCGACCGGCATCAGGCGGCGGCATTCGGCGGTCGCTTCGGGGCAGCGGTCGTGGAAGCGGCAGCCGGGCGGTGGATTCAGCAGGTTGGGCGGGCGGCCGGGAATGGTGGGCAGCGGGCGCCGCACCGCGCCGGAATAGGATTGATCGATGCGCGGCATGCTTTCCAGCAGCGCGCGCGTGTAGGGGTGCTGGGGCGCGGTGAAGATGGTCCGCGCATCGGCGCTTTCGCAGACGCGGCCCGCATACATGACCGTGATGCGCTGCGCCATGCGCGCGACGACGCCCATATCGTGCGTGACCAGCACCATGGACATGCGGAAGCGCGCCTGGAGATCGGCGAGGAGCTCCAGGATCTGGGCCTGGATGGTGACGTCGAGCGCCGTGGTCGGCTCATCCGCCAGCACCAGCGAAGGGTTGCACAGCAAGGCGCGGGCGATGCCGACACGCTGCTTCATGCCGCCGCTGAGCTCATGCGGAAATTGCCGCAGCCGCGTCGCCGGATCGGAGATCCCGACAAGGTTCAGCAGTTCCACGATGCGCGCCTCGGCTTCGGCACGGCTGGTCTTCTCGTGCCACATGAGGATCTCGCTGAGCTGCGCGCCGATGGAATAGATCGGGTTCAGCGAGGTCGCCGGATTCTGGAAGATCATGGCCAGGCGCCGGCCGCGCAGTGCCGCCATCTGCTTCGGCGAGCGCGTCAGCACGTCTTCGCCCTCGAACAGGATCTGCCCGCCGACGGTGCGCGCGGGCGGCGGCACCAGGCGCAGCATCGCGAGGGAGGACACCGTCTTGCCGCTGCCGGACTCCCCCACGATGCCGAGCGTTTCCGCCCGGTTGACGCGGTAGTCCACGCCATCGACGGCGCGCACCACGCCTTCGCGCGTGAAGAAATGCACCTTGAGGTCGCGGACCTCCAGCAGCGGGGCCTCCGCGGTCACGGGCGCGGCCTCACTGGCGGAGTCGAGGGTTGAGAGCATCGGTTAAGCCATCCGCCAGGAGATTGAAGCCGAGAACGGTGAGGAACAGTGCGGCGCCCGGCGAGAGCACCGCCCAGGGCGCGACCTTCAGCGCCTCGTAGTTGAAGTAGAGCGACTGGCCCCAGGAGACGGCCTTGGGGTCGCCGAAGCCGAGGAAGCTGACCATCGTCTCGGCGAGGATCGCGCCACCGATCCCCAGTGCGACGAGCACGATCAGCGAGGGCAGCGCGTTGGGCAGGATGTGGCGCAGCAGGATGTCGCGCTTCGGCGTGCCGATGCAGGTCGCGGCCTCGACGAATTCCGCGTGGCGCAGGCGCAGGAACTCCGCGCGGGCCATGCGCGCGATGGGCGGCCATTCGAAGCAGCCGAGCAGGACGATGATGGTCAGCAGGTTGAGGTTCGGGATGTCTTCCAGCCAGGTGCCGACCACGACGATGCCGAAAAGCCGCACCACGGCGAGGATCACGATGAAGACCGGGATCACCATGAAGAATTCGGCGAAGCGCATCAGGAATTCGTCGGTCAGGCCGCCGGCATAGCCCGCGATCCCGCCGATTGTCACGCCGATGATGGAGGCGATGATCATGGCGCCCAGGCCCACCATCAAGGCGGTCCGCGCCCCGTAGAGGACGCGGCTGAAGACGTCGTAGCCGTTGCGGTCGGTGCCGAGCCAATGCAGTGCATCGGGTGCGCGGCGTGCGGCCCCGCGCAGCATCGCCGATTGGTCGTCGGGCGCGAAGGGCGCAACGAAGGGGGCGAGGATCGCCGTCGCGATCACCAGCAGCACCAGCGCGAGGCCGAGCATGCCTGCGCGATTGCGGCGGAAGCGATACCAGGATTGCCGCCAGATGCCGGGCGGCTTCTGCCGCGTGGTCTCGACGGCGGGGAGGGTTGCGTCGCTCATGTCAGCCGAGCCGGATGCGCGGGTCGATCGCCACATAGGCGATGTCGGTCAGCAGCGTGGCGGTGACCAGCATGACGGTGATGATCATCGTCGCCCCCATGATGAGCGGATAGTCGAGCTGCTGGATCGCCATGATGTAGAGCGCGCCCAGGCCGGGCCAGGTGAACACCGTCTCCGTCACCGGCGCGGTGCCGAGCATCAGCCCGAACAGGATGCCGAGATAGGTCAGCACCGGGATGAAGGCGTTGCGCAGGGCATGGCCGAAGACGACGCGCCGTTCCGGCAGGCCCGACGCGCGCGCCGCGGTGATGAAGTCCTGCCGCAGCACATCCACCAGCGAGGACCGCAGGAGCAGCGTCAGCGTCGCCGTGTTGAAGAAGACCAGCATCCCGACCGGCAGCACCATGTGCCACATCGCGTCGATCGTCTCATTGCCCCAGAGCGGGTTCCGCGTGGAGTAGGCACCATAGGAGGGCAGGATTCCCAGCGAATAGGAGAAGACCAGGATCAGCAGGATGCCGAGCAGGAAGCCCGGCAGCGAATGCCCGACCATGGCGCTGGCGATGACGCCGAAATCGAGCTTGCTGTACTGCCGCGTCGCCGCGAGGACCGAGATCAGCACCGAGATCAGCAATGCGATCAGGATCGCCGGAACCTGGATCTTCAGGGTCTCGACCCCGTAGGTGATCAGCATCTCCGAAACCGGCAAATTGTATATGATGGAGGTGCCGAAATCGAGCCGCAGCAGCGAACCGATCCAGGTGAAGTAGCGGTCGGTGACACTGCCATCGAGGCCGTAATACTTGGTGACGGATTCGATGATCTCGTCGGTGATGCCGGGTCGTTCAGCGAGAAGGATCTCGATCGGGTTGCCGATCGCGTTGATCATGGCGAACAGGATGACGCTGACGCCGAGGATCAGACAGAGCGAGAAGATCAGGCGGCGAGCGATGTAGCGGGCCGTACCCAAGGGTTCCGTTCTCCTTCAGCGAGGCGTTGGCTGGCTTGCGGCGGGCATGTCAGCCCCGCACGGCTTCGACGGCGGGTTGCGATGCGTCGGCCCATTCCTCGGCGCGCCAGCAGCGCACTTCGTGGCCGGCGCCGTGGGCGAGCAGTGCCGGCATCTCGGCGCGGCAGCGCTCCACCGCCATCGCGCATCGGGGGTGAAAGGCGCAGCCGGATGGCGGCGTCAGCGGGCTCGGCAACTCGCCCTCGATCACGCCCGTCACGCCCTGGCCGGGTTCCAGGCTCGGGGAGGCGGCGAGCAGGGCGCGCGTATAGGGATGCAGCGGCTTCGCATACAGCGCCGCCGCGGGGGCCGTTTCGACGATGCGGCCGAGATACATCACCGCCACGCGGTCGGCGATGAACTCCACCAGATGCAGATCGTGCGAGATGAAGAGGTAGGACAGCCCCAGCCGTTCCTGCAATTCCATCAGCAGGTTCACGATCTGCGCCTGGACCGAGACGTCGAGCGCCGAGACCGGCTCATCGCAGACGACGAAGCTCGGATGCAGCGCGAGGGCGCGCGCGATGCCGAGGCGTTGGCGCTGGCCGCCGCTGAATTCGTGTGGGAAGCGCTGCGCGTGTTCGGGACCGAGGCCAACCAGTGTCAGCAGCTCGGCAACGCCGGCATCACGCTCGGCGCGCGTGCAGCCATGGATGTCGAAGGCTTCGCCGATGATCTCGGCCGCGCGCAGCCGTGGGTTCAGCGAGGCATGCGGGTCCTGGAAGACCATGCGCATGCGCCGGCGCGCCGCCTTCATCGCGCGGCGGTCGAGCTGCAGCAGATCCTGCCCCTCGAAGCGCATGGCGCCAGCGCTTGGCTCCTGCAGGCGCAGCACCGCGCGGCCGAGGGTGGACTTGCCGCAGCCGGATTCACCCACCAGCGCCAGCGTCTCACCCGGGAAGACACGCAGCGACACCCCGTCCACCGCGCGTACGGTGCCGACGCGCCGCCGCAACGGGCCGCGCAACACGGGGAAATGCACCGCCAGATCGTCCACCTCGAGCAACGGCGTCACGCGGCGGCCCCTTCCACATGGAGCCAGCAGCGAACCTCGCGGGCCGGGTCGCCTTCCGATGGCGCGACGAGGGGCGGCTCGGCCTCCGCGCACAGGCCGAAGGCCTTGGGGCAGCGGTTGCGGAAGCGGCATCCCGCCGGCAGCTTCGCCAGGCTCGGCACGGTGCCCGGGATCGCGGGCAGACGGCGCAGCGCCCCGCGGGGACGCGCCCCGGGAACCGAGGCCATGAGCCCGATCGTGTAGGGATGCAGCGGTTCGCGCAGCAGGTCGCGGGTCGAGGCCCGTTCCACGACGACGCCGGCATACATGACACAGACCTGCTGCGCGATCTGCGCCACCACGCGCAGGTCGTGCGTGATGAAGACGATGCCCGAGCCGAGCCGTTCCTTCAGACCATTGAGCAGCGCCAGGATCTGCGCCTGGATGGTGACATCGAGCGCGGTGGTCGGCTCATCGGCGAGGATCAGCATCGGTTCGCAGGCGATCGCCATGGCGATCATGACGCGCTGGCGCATGCCGCCCGAAAGCTGGTGCGGATAGTCCTGCGCGCGAACCTCCGGCGACGGCACGCCGACCAGGCGCAGCAGATCCACCGCCCTGTCCCGCGCCGCGCGGCGCGAGATGTCGAGGTGCCGCCGCAGCGCTTCCGCGATCTGCGTGCCGACGCGGAAGACGGGGTTCAGCGAGGTCATGGGTTCCTGGAACACCATGCCCATGGCGCGGCCACGGATCGCGGCCATCGCCTTGTCCGACAGGCCGCGCAACTCGCCATGCCCTGCGAGACGGATCGAGCCCGCCGCGACCTGCCCCGAGGCGGGCGGGATCAGCCCCATGATGGACAGCGCCGTGGCACTCTTGCCCGAGCCGGATTCGCCCACGATGCACAGCGTCTGCCCCGGGGCGACGGCGAAGGACACGCCATCCACCGCGCGCACCGGGCCGAAGCGCGTCTCGAGGCCTTGCACCTCCAGCACCGGGCGGGCGGTGACTATCTCGCTCAGGGCGTTCACGTCGGCGTCGTCTCGTGCACTCTCGGATTCCATCACCTGTCTGGCGTGACCGGCCGTCAGAGCCGCTGCCGTCCCCTCGCTCTCACCCTCGGGGACGGCAGCGCTCACGGCCCAGGCGCAGCCTGCGCTACGCCTTGGTCACCTGGTTGAGCCGCGGGATCTCGAAGGCGAAGGCGGTGAAATTCTCGATCCCCTTCTGCATCGCGATGATCTGCTGCTGGTTGTAGAGAAAGAGGTTCGGCGGATACTCGGTCCACAGGATCCGGTTCGCCTCGTGATAGGCCGCCATCCGCTTCACGGGATCGAGCTCGGTGCGTGCCCCGTTGAGCAGTGCATCGATGCGTGGGTCGCTGTAGCCGCCGAGATTGGCGCTCTGCCCCGTGACGAGCCGGCGCGACAGCCGCCAATCCGCGGTCGGGATCGAGGTGCCGAGCACCCACATATGCGCGGCGTTGCTGCCATATCCGGTGCCGTTCCCGGGCTGGCGGCGATACAGCGTCTGCTGGTAGCTCGCCCATTCCCAGGCACGGAACTCCGTGCGCAGGCCGATGGCGTTGAGGTAGCCCTGCACCGCTTCGGCCACCTGCTGGTCCTTCAGGTACCGGCCGGAGGAGGTCCACATCACCAGCGTCTCGTTGAAGCCGCCGGGAAAGACCGCGGCGAACTCGGCCTTGGCGAAGTCGGGGTCGAAGCGATAGGGCGTCTGCGGCTGATAGCTCTGCACGCCCGGCGCCACCGGCGCATCCGGGACGGAACCGAAGCCGCCGAGGATGCGCTCCACGATCGCCTTGTGGTCGATGGCGTGGTTGATCGCGCGACAGAGCCGCGGATCGTTGAAGGGCGGCTTCGCGTGGTTCAGCTCGAAGAACACCTGGAAGGAGCTGGGGATCACGGCGAGCTTCAGGCGGGGATTGGCCCGCACGCGCGCGGTCGCTTCCGGAGAGATGCCCGTCGCGATGTCCGCGCTGCCGGCTTCCAGCTCGATCAGCCGCGCCTCGGCTTCCGGCACCGGGCGATAGATGATGCGGCGGAATTTCGCCTCCGACGAGGCGCCAGCCAGGATGCTGCGTTCGCCGGGCGTCCATTCCTCGAAGCGATAGGGGCCGCTGCCGACCGGATTGCGGCCGTAGTTGCGCCCGAAGCGCTGGATCGCCGCAGGGCTGCTGATCGAGGCGGAGGATTCCGCGAGCACCTCCAGCATCCCCGCCATCGGCGCCGAGGTGGTGAAGGTGAGGATCAGCGGCGCCTCGACCTTGATCTCCGTGATGACCATGAAGAGCGAGCGGTTCGGCGAGCCGAAGCGCTGGTCGCGCAGCCGGTCGAAGGTGAACTTCACCGCCTCGGCATCCACGGCCGTGCCGTCATGGAAGCGCCGGTCCGGCTTCAGGCGGAAGGTCCAGCTCAGCCCATCGGCGCTGGTGGTCCAGGATTCGGCGAGGTCGCCCTCGATGCCCGACAGGGCGGTGTCCTTCCACCGCACCAGCCGCTGGAACATCAGCGTCAGCAGGATCTCGGCCGAGCGCGTCCGGCTGATCGCCGGGTCGAGGGAATCGAAATCCGATCCCTCGATGAAGGTCAGCGTGTCCTGTGCCGCGCGTGCGGCGCCGGGCCGCAGCGTGGCCGCGGCGAAGGTCGCCGCCATCAGGCTGCGCCGGTCGATGGTCGGGATCATGGCTGGCCTCCTGGCTGGCTGCGGATTCATGGGGCGCTCCGCAGCGCGGCGCCGGATCGGGGATCGGTGAAGTCGCGCAGCCCGTCGCCGACGAGGTTCAGCGCGAGCACCAGCAGGAACAGCGCGATGCCCGGCACCAGCACCACATGCGGGGAGGACATCAGGTGCGACCGCGCCTGCGCGATCATCGCCCCCCATTCCGGCACGGGTGGCTGCGGCCCGAGCCCGAGGAAGGACAGGCCGGAGGCGATCAGCACCGCCTCGGCAAGGGAGATGCTGCCCTGGACGATGATCAGCGCCGAGATGTTCGGCATCACGTGCCGGAACAGCAGCCGCATGTCGCCGGCGCCCAGCGAGCGCGACGCCACGACGAAGTCCCGCGTCTTGAGCGACAGCACCGGGCCGCGGAACAACCGGGCGAAGACGGGAACCGAGGAGACGGCGATGGCGAGCGTCAGGCTCGTCATGCCGGGGCCGAGGACGGTGATCAGCATGATCGCGACGAGGATGCGCGGGAAGCTGATCACCGCATCCATCGCCCGCATGGTCACGAAGGTCGCGCGGTTGTCGTAATAGCCGCAGAGGCCGCCGATCAGCAGCCCGAGCAGCAGCGCGATCCCCACGCTCACGCCGGCCACGACGAGGGAGACGCGGGCGCCCCAGACGAGCCGCCCGATCATGTCGCGCCCCATCTCATCCGCCCCGAGCGGGAAGGCGAGGGAGGGCGGCGCCAGCGCATGGGCGAGATTGACCAGCGTCGCGCTGGACCAGCTATAGAGCAGCGGCGCGGCCAGCGCCGAGAGCAGGAACAGCGCCAGCACCCCAAGCCCCGCCAGGGCCATGTAGCGGCGGGTATGGAGAAGGTAGCGGAGGAAGCGCAACATCCCGCTAGCCCCGCGCGATCCGCGGGTCGAGCACGGAATAGAGCAGGTCCACCACCAGGTTCACCACCACGATGGCCGTGGCGAAGAACAGGATGCATCCCTGCACCACCTGCAGGTCGCGCTGGATGATGCCGTCCACCATGTAGCGGCCGAGGCCGGGCCAGGCGAAGATCGTCTCCACGATCACCGCACCGCCCAGCAACCGGCCGAAATAGACGCCGAGGAGCGTGACCAGCGGGATCGCGGCGTTGATCAGGGCATGCCGCCAGATCACGGCGCGCCGCAGCAATCCCTTGGCGCGCGCGGTGCGGATGTAGTCCTCCGACAGCACGTCGAGCATGGTCGAGCGCGCGACGCGCGCGAAGGTCGCGACATAGGGCAGGCCCAGGGTGACGACCGGCAGCACCAGATGCGCCCAGCTTCCGCGGCCGCTCGGCGGCAGCCATTGCAGCTTGGCGGCGAAGAACAGCATCAGCAGCAGGCCGAGGAAGAAGACCGGCACGGAGATGCCGAAGGCCGAGAGCGCGCCGATCGCCTGGTCGAGCCAGGAATTGGGCCGCATGCTCGCGGCCACGCCGAGCCCGACGCCGACCAATACGGCAAAGAGCATCGCGAAGCCCGCCAGTTCCACGGTCGCCGGCAGGCGCCGCAGGACCTCATCGAGAACGGGGCGGCGGCTGCGGAAGCTTTCGCCCAGATCGCCCTGCGCGACGTGGAACAGATAGGTGCCGAACTGCTTCCACAGCGGCTGGTCGAGCCCGTAATGCTCGCGGATGAGGGCGATGTCCTCCTCCTCGGCATCCGGGCCGGCGGCGTTGCGCGCCGGATCCCCCGGCACCAGATGGAGCACGAGGAAGACGGCGAGCGAGACCGCGAGCAGCGTCGGTATCAGAACCGATATGCGGTAGATCGCGTAGTCGAGCACCGTCCGGACCCTCGCTGGGCTAGGCCGCGCGCAGAAAAGCAGATCCCCCGGCTGCGCCGATTAACCGGCGTCAAGGTCAGCCTAGGAACCACCTGGAATTGCAGTCAAATGCTGAATTCGCCACACTGCATGCCTAAATGTTATGTAGGCCCATGCACCGACGCCTGACCCAACGCCAGATCGAGGCCTTCCGGGCTGTGATGCTGCGCGGGTCCATCTCCGGCGCGGCGGAGATGCTGGGCCTGACGCAGCCGGCGGTCAGCCGCCTGGTGCGCGACCTGCAGGAAGTGCTGACGCTGCGCCTCTTTGAGCCACGCGGCACGGGCATCGTGCCGAACGCCGAGGCCAACCTCCTCTTCGAGGAAGTGCAGCGCAGCTTCCTCGGCCTCGACCGCATCGAGCACACGGCACAGGAGATCAAGCGCGCGCGGCGCGGCAACCTGCGCATCATCGCCATGGCGGGGCCGGCGCATGGCATCCTGCCGCGGCTGATCGGCCGCTTCATCGCGGACCATCCCGACACCTTCGTGGCCCTGCACAACCACATCGCGCCCACCGTGCTGGAGCGGGTGGCGATGCGGCAATTCGATTTCGGCGTCTGCTACGCGCCGACCGAATATCCGGGCGTCGATATCGAGCCATTGCCGCAACTCGACGCCGTCTGCGTCCTGCCGGCTACCCACCCGCTCGCGGCCAGGCCGGTGATCCGGGCCGAGGACCTGCACGAGCAGAACCTGGTCAATCACGGCCCGGGCAGCCACATCACGGTGAAGCTCGACGCGCTGCTGCGCATCGCCGGCGTTAGGATGCGTGAGATGGCCGAGGCGACCTCGGCCGAGGCGATGTGCCGCCTGGTCGGCCAGGGGGTCGGCATCGCGCTGCTCGATCCCTTTACGATGACGGGGGTGCGCGATCCCGCCATCGTGCTGCGCCGCTTCGAACCGCGGCTCGACTACCCCGCCACCCTCGTCTTCCCCTCCGGCATGCCGCGCTCCCGCGCTGTGGAGGAGTTCACCGCCATGCTGCGGCGGGAAGCCACCATGGAACGGCTGCTGCCCGATCTGCCCTGATTCATGCGTTTTTGTTCTGATGGGCCTTGCGCGCCGTTTCACGCCTGTGCATGGTAATGGCCTCTCACCCTCTGGCCGGCTTGCCGGCCATCGCGATCAGGCAACCGGCGCGGTCTGGCGCCTCGGCATTCGGCGCGCTGGCGCCAGGGGATGGTGAGCATGTCTCGGCGTGGAATGATGAAGCTCGGCATGTCGATGCGCGGGCTCGGGTATCACCCGGCGGCCTGGCGGCATCCCGATGTGCCGGCGGATGGCACGCTGCGCTTCGAGCACTACGCGCACAACGCCCAGATGGCCGAGCGCGGCCTGTTCGACATGATCTTCTTCGCCGACGGCATCGGCCTGCGCGAACGCGATGAACCGCGCGGCTCGCTGGCCCGTTCCGGCTATGAGCTGGTGGAGATGGAGCCGCTGACGCTGTTGCCGGCCCTGTCGGTGCTGACGAAGCATATCGGTCTGGTGACCACGGCCTCCACGACCTACAACGAGCCGTATCATATCGCGCGGAAGTTCGCGACGCTGGACGTGATCAGCGGTGGGCGCGCGGGCTGGAACATCGTCACCTCCTGGTCCGAGGCGGAGGCGAAGAACTTCAATCGCGAGCAGCACCTCGAATACGATACCCGCTATGAGCGCGCGGCCGAATTCGTCGAGGTCGTGAAAGGCCTGTGGGATTGCTGGGAGCCGGACTCCCTCGTCTACGACAAGGCCGGCGGGCTCTTCTACGACGAGAGCCGCATGCATCTGCTGAACCACCGCGGCAAGCATTTCCAGGTGCGCGGGCCGCTCAACGTCGCGGGCATGCCACAGGGGCGCCCGGTGCTGGTGCAGGCCGGCGCGTCCGAACAGGGACGCGAGATCGCCGCCGCCACCGCCGATGTCGTCTATGCCGCCGCGGATTCGATCAAGGCGGCGAAGGACTATTATGACGACGTGAAGGGCCGCATGGCGAAATACGGCCGCGACTGGGACGATCTCAAGATCATGCCAGGCGTGCGCACCATCGTCGCTGCGACGCGCGCGGAGGCGCAGGCCAAGTTCGACATGCTGCAGGACCTGACCGATCCGCTGGTGGGCCTTGCGCGCGTCTACGCCTCGCTCGGCGACCTGTCGGGCTTCGACATCGACGGTCCGGTACCCGAGCCGCAGCGAGAGGCTGAGGTGCGCAGCAGCACCGAGCGCGTGATGAAGCGCGCGCGTGAGGGCAACCTGACGATCCGTCAGCTCTACAAGCAGATCGTCGGCGGCGGCTTCTACCTGATCGGCACCGCGTCGGACGTCGTGGACGGCCTGCAGGAATGGTACGAGGCCGAAGCCTGCGACGGCTTCAACGTCCTGCCGCCGTATCTGCCCGGCTGCTGCGACGACTTCGTCACCTTCATCACCCCCGAGCTCCAGCGGCGCGGCCTGTTCCGCAAGGCCTATGAGGGCAGCACGCTGCGCGAGAATCTCGGCTTGAAGCCCCATGTGAATCGCTGGGCGGCCGAACGCGCCGCCCGGAACGCCGCCGCGGAGTGACGCGCATGTCGAAGCGCATGATGAAACTTGGCCTCAACCTGGTCGCCAACGGTGCCCATGGCGGCGGCTGGCGCATGCCGGACGCGCATCTCGGCGCCGCGATGGACATCCGGATGTGGAAGGCGCTCGCGAAGGAAGCGGAGCGGGCGAAGTTCCACTTCATGTTCTGGGCGGATGGGATGGCCGTGCGCAGCTCCGCCGCCGATGAAACGCAGCTCAGCTACGACAGCCGCATCGACGTGTTCGAGCCGATGACACTGGCTTCCGCGCTGTCGGCCGTGACCGAGAAGCTCGGCTTCATCGCCACCGTCTCCACCACCTATTATGAACCCTTCACCATCGCGCGGCTGTTTGCCTCGATGGATCATGTCAGCGAAGGGCGGATGGGCTGGAACGTCGTCACCTCCTGGTCCGAGCAGGAGGCGCTGAACTTCAATCGCGACAAGCATATGGAGCACGGCGCGCGCTATCGCCGCGCTCAGGAATTCGTCGATGTCGTCTTCGGCCTGTGGGATAGCTGGGAGGACGACGCGTATATCCGCAACCAGGCCACCGGCCAGTATTTCGACCCAGCGAAGCTGCACATCCCGAACCATCGCGGCGAGCACTTCAAGGTGCGGGGTCCGCTCAATGCCCAGCGTCCCATCCAAGGCTATCCGGTGATCGCGCAGGCGGGCTCGTCCGGTCCCGGCCAGGACCTCGCCGGCCGCATCGCCGAGCTGGTCTACACCATGCAGAAGTCGCGCCCCGAGGCGCAGGCCTTCTATCAGAGCGTGAAGGGCCAGGTGGTGGCGCATGGCCGCTCGCCGGATCACGTGCTGGTCATGCCCGGCATGATGCCGATCATGGGGCGCACCATGCAGGAAGCGCGCGACCGCGCCGAGCAGCTTCAGGAGCTCATCCATCCGCAACTCGGCCTGGCCGCGTTGGTGCCGGCCTTCGGTGATCTGTCCGGCTATGATCTCGACGGACCCGTGCCGCCGATGCTGGCCGATTCCAACAGCGTGAAGAGCGAGCACGCGAAGCTGGCGCGGCAACTTGCCGCCAACAGCAACCTGACGATCCGCCAGCTCATTCACCAGCGATCGGCGTCCGGACACCATGTCATCGTGGGCACGCCGCAATCCATCGCCGATGAGATGGAAGACTGGTTCGTCAACCGCGGCTGCGACGGCTGGAACATCCTGCCGCCCTTCTTCCCCGGCCCGGTGCAGGAAGTCTTCGACGACCTGGTCCCGGAACTGCAGCGCCGCGGACTGTTCCATACGGAATATGAAGGCAACACGCTGCGCGAGAACCTGGGACTGCCACGGCCGGTGCATCCGTCGCGGCGAGCGGCCGTGGCGGCGGAATAGGCGGAGAGGTCATTTCCTCAACGAGGGCCGTGCTAGGACCTTGGAGGGGCGTTGCCCCTCCAAACCACCCCAGCGACGGCCGAAGGGCCTTTGCAAACCTCAACTTGGCGTCGGGCATCACAGGCAGAATGGTGCCGGGACCCGCCCTTACGCACGAAGCGCGCTGCGAGGGTTCAGCGCCGGTGTCGTGCCCCGGGCCAAGTCCCGGCGGTCCAGGCCACACTGTGGCCTGGCGGGGTGGTCCG
>JAYSDS010000089.1:0-26446 GCA_041914265.1 Roseomonas sp. | reverse complement strand
ACCTCACCCCGCCAAAGGCCGAAAGGCCTTTGGAAACCTCGACTTGGTGTGGGGCGCGATAGTCGGGACCGCATGGCGACCGTCACATCGGGCGCGGCGTTGGGGAAATCCGGGGATTATGCGCGGCTGGTCTTTCGAAGGTGCGCAGCGTGCCTTCAGCCCAGTGCCATGTATTGGTTTCCAAAGGCCTTTCGGCCTTTGGTGGGGTGGGGTCCGGGGAGGGGCAAAGCCCATCCCCGGTCTCATCTTCGCGCATCGGGGGCAGGCCGCTCTCTCATCAACGAGCCGAACGCCTCACCGTCACGCCGTGCCTGCCTCGAGCACCGTCAGGCGCCGTACCCGCCCATCCTGTGTCGGCCAGTCGATGGACTGGCCGGCTTTCAGCCCGATGAGCCCCGCGCCCACGAGCGACAGGACCGAGACGCGCCCCTGACCGATATCGGCCTCCGCCGGCAGGACGATCTGCACGCGCCGGGTCGCGCCGTTTGCGGCATCGGTGAAGACGACCTGGGAGCCCAGCGCGACGACGTTCCGGGGCAGCCGCGCCGCTGGCACGAGCGTCGCGCGGTCGGCCTCCTCCATCAGCAGGCGGGCCGCTTCCGGGTTACGGCGGGCGCTGCGTTCGGCAAGGCCGATCAGGATGTCGTGGTCGGCTTCGGACAGCAGGATGGACGGGCGGCGCAGCACGGCGCGCCTCGTGGTGGATTCCGGCATGGAATTCCTCGGGTATCGTGGTGATCGGGCGAAGAGCGGTCCCCGGCAGCGGCGCGTCAGCGCGCATCCACCGGGGTCAGTGGCCTGCGATCAGCGACCCCGCATGGGCGAAACGGCGACGGATTGTGGCGGTCATCACCATGGCTGGAAGATCGGCCCGCCGGGCGCCGCGATCAAGGTCAATCCGAATGCCGCCGCGGCAGCAACGGGGCGGCCACGGCGGCGAGGGCGCACATCGCCGCCATGCCCCAGAACACCAGCGGCCCATAGGCGGCGTAGAACTGCCCCGACGCCAGCGTTCCCGCCATCATCGCGCCGCCGATCCCGGCGGCGAGCAGCGTCTGCGCCGTACCGGCGATCGATGCCGGGATCGTGGCCTGCATCACCCGCATGGTCGCGAGATGCATCGCCCCGAAGGTCAACGCATGCAGCGCCTGCGCGACGATCAGCCCGGGCAGCGCCACCGTACCGGCCATGATTCCCCAACGCAGCACGCCGGCCGCGGCGGCGACGAGGGCAAGGCCCCGCGGGCCCAGCCGGTCCGCCAGGCCGCGCCCCCAGGCGAAGAGGGCGACTTCGGCCACGACCGACCATGCCCAGAGCAGGCCGATGGTGCCGGCCGACACCCCGGCGGCCTCCCAATGGATCGACCCGAAGGCGTAATAGGCCGCGTGGCTGCCCTGGATCAGCGCCGACACCAGCAGGATGCGGCGAAAGGCAGGCAGGGCGAGGACGCTGCGCATGGCCCCGCCGCCGCGGCGCCCCGGAATGCCGGTCGATGGCACCGCCAGCGCGGCGAGCGCCGCCACCGCCATGCTGCCGGCGAGCAGCCAGGCGATGCTGCCGGCGCCGGCGACTTCGGCAAGCCAGCCGGCCAGCCCCGCCGCCGCGATGAAGGCGGCGGAGCCCAATGCCCGGACGCGGCCATAATCCCAGCCTTCCTCGCGAGCCGCGCGCAACGCCATGGCGTCGCCGAGCGGCACCACGGAAGCGAACCCCATCGCCATCAGCAGGTTGGCGGCCAGCAAGCCGACGAGGTCCTGCGCCAGGCCGTATAGACAGGCCGCCGCCGCGGCGAGCAGCGCCCCGCCGGCCATCACGAGCTTCGGCCGCCCCAGCGCATCGGCCAGCCTTCCACCCATCGGCCCGGCGACCAGCCGTGCCGCCGCGCCCATCGCCATGACGCCGCCGACCTCGCTGGCAGACAGGCCTGCCGCGGCCATCAGCGGTGGGATGAAGGGCATCATCACGCCCACCGCGGCGAATTGCGCGATGAACAGGCATGCGAAACGCGGCGCGGCGGAGGTCACGGATCAGCCATGCCGGAGCGCCTCGCCATGGACAAGTGCCGCGCCCCGTGTCACGGAAGCCCGCCCCCCAATCTCTGGAATGCTGGCGCGCCATGTTCGAACCCCGGGTCCGTGCCGTCCTCGGCCCCACCAATACCGGCAAGACGCATCTCGCCATCGAGCGTCTGCTGGCGCATTCGTCGGGCATCATCGGATTCCCGCTGCGCCTGCTGGCGCGCGAGAACTACGACCGCATGGTCGCGATCAAGGGCGAGAAGCAGGTCGCGCTGATCACCGGGGAGGAGAAGATCGTTCCGCCCGAGGCGAAATGGTTCGCCTGCACGGTGGAGGCGATGCCGCTCGATCGTCCGGTGGAATTCCTCGCCGTGGACGAGATCCAGCTCTGCGCGGACCCCGATCGCGGGCATGTCTTCACCGACCGGCTGCTGCATGCGCGCGGCATGGTGGAAACCATGTTCCTCGGGGCCGAGACCATCGCGCCGCTGCTGCGCCGCCTGGTGCCCAAGGCCGAGATCGAGACGCGCCCGCGCCTGTCGCAGTTGACCTATGCCGGCCCCGTGAAGCTCACGCGGCTGCCGCCGCGTTCGGCCATCGTCGCCTTCAGCGCGAACGAGGTCTATGCGATCGCCGAGGCGGTGCGCCGCCGCCGTGGCGGCTGCGCGGTCGTGATGGGCCGGCTGTCGCCGCGCACGCGCAATGCGCAGGTGGCCCTGTATCAGAATCGGGAAGTGGATTTCCTGGTCGCCACCGATGCGATCGGCATGGGGCTGAACATGGATGTGGACCATGTCGCCTTCGCCGCGCTGTCGAAGTTCGACGGGTCCCAGCCGCGCCCGCTGACGGCGCAGGAGGTCGCGCAGATCGCCGGCCGCGCGGGTCGCGGGATGAAGGATGGCAGCTTCGGCACCACCGCCGAATGTCCCACCATGCCGGATGAGATCGTCGCCGCCGTCGAGACCCACGCCTTCGAACCGATTGCGCAGATCGCCTGGCGCAATGCGGATCTCGACTTCAGCAGCATCGACGCGCTGCTTTCCAGCCTTGCCGCGCCGGCGCCCCAGCCGGGCCTGGCCAAGGGCAATGACGCGGTGGACCACATCACGCTCGAGGCGCTGTCGCGCAACGTCGAGGTGCGCGACCTGGCCGATACCGCGTCGCGCGTGCGGCTGCTGTGGGAAGCCTGCCAGGTGCCGGACTTCCGCAAGATCGCCGATGATAGCCATGTCGCGCTCTGCGCCAAGCTGTTCACGCATCTCGCGAAGGAAGGGAAGGTGCCGCGCGACTGGGTGGCGTCCTCGCTCGCCGCGCTGGAACGTACGGATGGCGACCTCGACACGCTGATGGCGCGCATCAGTTCCATCCGCGTCTGGGCCTACATCGCCGCGCGCAGCGACTGGCTCGATGACGCGGCCGCGCTGCAGGCCGATGCGCGCCGCGCGGAGGACATGGTCTCCGACGCGCTGCACGAGACCCTGACCGCGCGCTTCGTCGACCGCCGCGCCGCGCATCTCATCCGCAAGATGGATGAGAGCGAGGAGGAACTGCTCTCCGCCGTCACCCGCCGTGGCGAGGTGGTGGTCGAAGGCCATCCGGTCGGCCATGTGAAGGGCTTCTCCTTCGAGCCCGACTCCAGCGCGGTGGATGAGGAGGAACGTCGCGTCGTCCTCCGTGCCGCCCGCCGCGCGCTCGGCGCCGAGATCCCGCGCCGCGTCGCGATGCTGGAAACCGCGAAGGACGAGGCCTTCGCCATCACGCCGAACCACAAGGTCACCTGGGCCTATTCGCACGCGCCGAACATGCCGGTCGGCCTCGGCGACATCGTCGAGATCGCGAAGCTGAAGCCGGGTCCTGAACCGTCCAAGCCTCAGGTCGAGGTGCTGGCCTCGGAGTTCCTGGATGGAGCGCAGCGCGAACGCATCCGGGAGCGCCTCGCCACCTGGCTCGAGAACCACATCAAGCGCGAGCTGGGCGCGGTCTTCGCCGCCGAGGCCAAGGCCGCCGAGGACAACACCCTGCGGGGGCCGGCCTTCCGGCTGCGCGAGGAACTCGGGCTAGCGATGGGGCGCACCGATCCGGAGATCCGCCCGGACCTGCGCCAGAAGCTGAAGGGCATCGGCATCCGCGCCGGCCGTTATGCGCTGTTCGTGCCGGAGGCGATGAAGCCCAAGGCGATGGCGCTGCGGGCCCAGCTTTGGTCCCTGCTGCGCGGGATCGAGACGCCGAAGCTGCCGGGTGGCGGGCTGATCGCCGTCGCCGCGCCTGAGGATTGGCCGCGCGGCTTCGCCGAGACCATGGGCTGGCTGCCTGCCGGGCCCGTGCTGCTGCGCCTTGACGTCGCGGAGCGGATCGCGGGCGAGATCGGCCACCTGACCCGCCGTGCGCCGGCGCTGCTGCCGGGCGATCTCGCCAGCCGCCTCGGCATCAAGGGCGAGAACCTTGGCGTCGTGCTGGAAGCCATGGGCTTCCGCCTGATCCCGGCCGAGACGCCGGAAGAAGGCGCCTTCGGCCCGCCCGCGCCCGCCCGTGTCGCCCACGCCCGGCCAGCGCGTGAGCACCACCAACATCATCGCGGCCCGCGCCGCGAGAACGAGCAGCGTGGCCCGAAGGACCAGCAGCCGCGCGGCCCCCGGCGCGAGGAGCGTCGCGGGCCACGCCCCGACGGCCAGCCGGCGAATGCCGCGCCGGCCGAGGGTGCCGAGCAGCGCCCGGCCCGTCAGGACCAGCGCCCCCCCCGGCAGGACCAGCGGCCGCCACGCAATGACCAGCCGCGTCACGGCAAGCCGCATGGCGACCGCCCGCGCCGCCCGCGCGAGGAGCGCGCGAACCTGCCGCCCATGCCACGCCCGGACAGCCCCTTCGCGGTGCTGGCCAACCTGTTGAAGAAGGACTGATGGCCGAGCCAGGCGGACAGGCGCAACGCCTCGATGCCTGGCTGTGGTGCGCGCGCCTGCGCAAGACGCGCGCCGACTGCGCCCGGATCATCGAATCCGGCGCCGTGCGCATCAATCGCCAGCCGACCGACAAGGCACATGCGCGCGTGCGCGTCGGCGACGTGCTGACCATCGCCCAGGGCAGCGGCGAGGCGGGCCGCATCGCGGTCTGGCGGGTGCTGGCCCTTGCCGAACGGCGTGGACCGTCAACGGAGGCGCGGGGGCTTTACGAGGATCTGTCGGAAGGCGCCGCCGGGGCGGGGTGAGGTTTCAGAACCCTGTGCGCGTGGCGATGGGGCACCGGTAGGTCTCGTCGCGCGCAAGCTGCTGAGTGCATGGGGTGCCGCATCTCTCCCAAGCGTCCGGTGCGTCGCGAATTGCTTGGCGCCTCTCGCTGATCCACGGTGGGAGAGTGGAGGGCCTTAGTTCCGCCAAGCTGCCTGAGCCCAGGCCGAAAGGCCCTTCTGATGACATGGCTGCTTGCGCTGTGGGATCGAGAGGGGCTTTGCCCCTCTCGAACTCTCCCCAGCAAAGGCCGAAAGGCCTTTGCAAACCTCCATTTGGCAACGGGCGCCGCTGCCAGAATGACACCGAGAGACGCCCTTGCGCACAAAGGGCGTTTGGCGGGGGCGGCAAAGGCGCTCCGCCAGGCACCAGAAGATTGCGTTCCAAGTGCTCCAAGCGCGATGGGACCCCGGTGGCGGGATGGTTCGGAGGGGCCGCGCTCCTCCGGCTTCCACCAGCGGAACCAGCGACGCCCTTACCCCACTTCGATTCCCGCTTCCTTTACGATCCGCCCCATCAGCGCGCGCTGTTCCGCGACGAAGCGGGCGAAGGTTTCGGGGTCCGTCCCCACCGGCAGCGCGCCCAGTGCGTCGAGCCGCTGCCGCACCGTCGCATCGGCCAGCGCGTGCTTCGCGGCTTCGTAGAGCCGCTGAACAACGGGTGCGGGCGTTCCGGCCGGGGCGTAGAGCCCATTCCACTCGTTCAGCTCGTAGCCCTCGAAGCCCTGTTCCGCGATGGTCGGCACGTCGGGCAGGGGGGCGATGCGCTGGGCCGTGGTCACGCCGAGCGCGACCAGCCGCCCGTCCCGCACCAGTTGCAGGGTCGAGGAGACGGTCCCGAAGACGAAGACGATCGCCCCGCCCAGCAGGTCCTGCAGGGCCGGGGTACCGCCGCGATAAGGCACATGCGTCAATTCCAGCCCCGCGCGGTTCAGGAACAGCGCGGCAGCCAGGTGCGCCGCCGTGGCATTGCCCGAGGAACCGTAGGAGAGCTGCCCGGCCCGTGGCCGCGCCCAGGCGATGAAGTCCTGAACGTTCTTCGCCGGGCAATGCTGCGGGTTCACCGCCAGGATCTGCGGCAGCACCACGACCTGGCTGATCGGCGCGAAAGCCGTGGCGTAGTCGAAGCCCAGGTTGCGGATCACATGCGGGTTCACGGTATGGGCCAGGGCATCGACCATGATGGTCTGGCCGTCCGGCGCGCTGCGCGCGACTTCCTGTGCGCCGATCGACCCGCCTGCGCCGCCGCGGTTCTCCACCACCACCGGTTGGCCGAGGAAGCTGCCCATCGGCACGCCGAGTAGCCGGGAGGTGGTGTCCACCCCGCCACCCGGCGGATAGGGCGCGATCAGGCGGATGGGGCGTGTCGGTGCCCAGGGCGCCTGCGCCATGGCAGGCGAGGCGACGGCGGCGGCGAGCAGCGCGCGGCGGAGCATGGTCGGACTTCCTTCCCGTTGGACGGAAGGTCCATGCCCTGACGGCGGCTAGCTGTCGAGGCGAATGCCCTCGCCCCGGATCAGCGCTTCCATCACCTCGCGTTCGGCGGCGAGGAAGCGGGCGAAGGCGACGGGGCCGTCGGCGGCCGGCGTCAGGCCAAGATCCGCCAGGCGCGGGCGCAGCGCGGGCTGGTTCACGGCATCGGCCGCGGCGGCGGCGAGGCGCGCGATGACCGGCGCCGGCGTCGCGGCGGGGGCGAGCAGCCCCAGCCAGTCGCCCATGGCGAAGCCGGCGAAGCCTTGTTCCGCGATCGTCGGCACCTCCGGCAACTGCCCGGCGCGCTCGGCGGAGGAGACGGCGACGGCGCGCACCTTCCCGTCGCGGATCAGCGGCGCGGCGAGCGCGACGGAGGTGAAGCCCATCGGCACGTCGCCGCGCAGCAGCCCGGCGATCTGGTCGGCCCCGCCGCGATAGGGGACGTGTTCGCCATGCACGCCGGCGCGGCGCAGGAGCTGCGCCATGGCGAGATGCGTCCGCGCCCCGACGCCGACGCTGCCATAGCGCGACTGGGCGGGATCCGCGCGCAGCCGGGCGAGCAGATCGGGCAGGGTCGCCGGGCCGAACTCTGCGCGGACCACCAGCACCAGCGGTAGGGTCGCGAGCAGCGTGACGGGCGCCAGGTCCCGGACATAGTCGAAGGACAGCCCCCGCATCAGGAAGGGGTTCACCGTCTGCCCGCCGGAATCGAGCAGGATCGTCGCGCCATCCGGCGCGGCCTGGGCGACATAGCCCGCGCCGACCGCGCCCGAGGCGCCGGACCGATTTTCCGGCGTCACCGTGCCGCCGAGCAGCTCGGACATGCGCGGCGCGATCAGCCGGCCGAGCAGATCGGTGGACCCACCCGGCGGATAGGCGATGACGAGCCTGGTCGGCCGGTCATGGGGCTGGGCCAGGGCCGGGGTGGCGATGGGCAGGGCGAGGACGGCGCGGCGGAACATGGCGCTCCCCTGCTGCCGCGCGGCGGCGCGGTCAAGCGACGGGTTCATGACATCGGGGGCGTTCGCGTCGCGTCCGGCGCGGGTGTATCCTGGGCGCATGGCTCCCCGCCGTCCCCAGGGCAGTTCCGCCCCCGTCACAGACCTGTTCGGTACCCCTGACGAACCGCCCGCGTCGGCGGGGGCGCCCGATGCCGCACGGCCATTGGCCGACCGGCTGCGACCGCGCACCCTCTCCGAGGTGGTCGGGCAGGATCACCTGCTGGGTGAGGAGGGGGCGATCGCGCGCATGCTCGCGCGCGGGTCATTGGCCTCGCTGATCCTGTGGGGGCCGCCGGGGGTGGGGAAGACCACCATCGCGCGGCTGCTGGCCGAGGCCGCCGGGCTGCGCTTCGCCGCGCTGTCGGCGGTGTTCTCGGGCGTGGCGGACCTCAAGCGCGCCTTCGATGAGGCGCGGGCGCGCAAGGCGAACGGGCAGGGCACCTTGCTGTTCGTCGATGAGATCCATCGCTTCAACCGCGCGCAGCAGGACGGCTTCCTGCCGGTGGTCGAGGACGGCACCGTCACCCTGGTTGGCGCGACGACGGAGAACCCGTCCTTCGCGTTGAACGGCGCGCTGCTGTCGCGCTGCCAGGTGATGGTGCTGAAGCGGCTGGACGATGCCGCGCTGGAATTGCTGCTGGCCCGCGCCGAGGCGCTGATGGAACGCGCCCTGCCGTTGGATGATGCCGCGCGCGCCACGCTGCGTGCCATGGCCGATGGCGATGGCCGCTACCTGCTCAACATGGCGGAGCAGTTGTTCGCGTTGCCGGCGCGGACGAACCCGCTCGACACGGCGGCGCTATCCACCCTGCTCGCGAAGCGCGCCGCGCTCTACGACAAGGACCGGGAGGAGCACTACAACCTCATCTCCGCGCTCCATAAGTCCATGCGCGGGTCGGATCCGGATGCGGCGCTCTACTGGTTCGCGCGCATGCTCACGGGCGGGGAGGACCCGCGCTACATCGCCCGCCGCCTGACGCGCTTCGCCGCGGAGGATATCGGCATGGCCGATCCGCGCGCGCTGCCGCTCGCCATCGCGGCATGGGAGACCTACGAGCGCATGGGCTCGCCGGAGGGGGAGTTGGCGCTGGCGCAGCTCGTCGTGCATCTCGCCACAGCGCCCAAGTCCAACGCCGTCTATGCGGCGTTCGGCGCAGCGATGCGGGCGGCGCGGGAGACCGGGTCGCTGATGCCGCCCAAGCACATCCTGAACGCGCCAACGAAGCTGATGAAGGAGATCGGCTACGGCACGGGGTACGAATACGACCACGATGCCGAGGAAGCCTTCTCGGGGCAGGACTACTTCCCCGAGGAGATGCGGCGGCAGAACTTCTACCGCCCGACCGATCGCGGCGCGGAGGCCGCGATCGCCGAACGCATGGCGCGGTGGGAGGAGATGCGGCGCAAGCGCCGCCGCTGATCAGCCGCGCCCCAGGGCATGGTGGCGACGGCTCCATCATGGCCGTCGCACCGCATCGCCGGACGAAGGGCGGTCAGCGAGCCACTTCGAATACGTCGACATACCTCACGCCGAGGAACTCGTTGGCGTAGGCCTCGAACATGTTCCAGGTGAAGTCGAAGGAATCCTTCGCGCTGATGCGGAACTCGCCCATGTTCGGGTCGAAGAAGTAGAAGTGCTTGCCGCCCAGCAGCGACCCGTGGGAGGAGTAGCTCGCGACCATGTGGCCGGCATCGCCGGTGCTGGTCGACAGGCCGATGCTCCAGAGGGCATAGGTGCCGGCCGGGTCGGCGACATCGGTGGCGACGTTGGCGAGCTTCCTGAAGTCGTTGCTGAACACGCCCTTGCAGTTCGACCCCACGACCCGCAGGGAATAGGCCTTCAGGGCCTCGCCATACATCTGGTTCATGGCGGTGTAGCTGTCGCCGTCATTCGTGCCCGAGGCGACGTGGATGTCCTGCGACTTGCCGCCCCAGATGAACGCGGCGTTGGTGTAGATCGCCTTCGCCCGCTGCTCGGCGCTCTCGCTGTGGAACATCATCCGGCGCGCCACCCAGATCATCGACAGGCCGGTGCAGATGCCGTTGCGCTTACCGTCGGACAATGGCGTGTTGTAGAGCGCCTGGAATAGCTGATCGTTGCCGAGGATCTGTCCCTGATCCAACGCCCAGGTTGGCGTATAGCCTTGCACTTTCATCGCGCTCTTCCTGCTGTGTTTCGGGGTGTGCTCACCAGTCGCACGCAGCCCAGGGGGCGGCCGCGTGTCATCCGCCGTCAGCCGCGCTGCAATTCCACCGAGCAGACGTGCCGCACGCCGGTGAAGGTATCCAGATAGGCCTGTACCCAGGCCTTCAGGTACGTCTCGCCGTCCCCGGCGCTGACCCGATACTCGCCCATGTTCGGATCGAAATGGTAAAAGTGGCGGTTGTGGCCGAAGGTCCCGTGCGAGGCGTAGGACGCCGTCCAATGCCCGCAGGACGTCCCGCGATCGTCGAGCCAGATGTAGTGCAGCACATAGGATCCGGCGGGCTTGGCCGGCTGCCACATGATCGCGGCATCGCCCGCCGCGTCCGAATGCGCCCCTTCGGAGATCGTGGAAGGAACGACGCGCAGCACATAGGCCCGCAGCGCTTCGCCCAGCATGGTCTCGAGGTACTCGGCCCAGCTCGAACCGGAAGCCGGGCTCGCATTGTGGATATCCTGCGTCTTGCCGCCCCACTGGAAGCCGGGCGTGCTGATCAGCGACGCGGCTCGCTGCTTGGCCGATTCGTCGTGGAACATCATGCGGCGCGCGAGCCAGACCAGCGACAGGCCGCAGCAGATGCCGCCACGCTTCCCGTCGGTGAGCGGTGCATTGTACAGCGCCTGGAACACCTGATCGTTGCCCAGGACCTCGCTCTGGTCGAGCGAGAAGGCCTTTGTAAAGCCCGTGACTTCCACGACCGCTACCTCACCTTGTTGTGTTGGCGGCACGCTAGTCGCCGGCGATCCAGGGCACAATCGCGTGCCGGGGCATGATTCATCTCACTGTGCAATATTTCACCGCGCCGATTCGGAGCCCGCGCCCATGGCCGCTGTCAGCCTTGCCACCCTCACCCTCGTCGCCGTCGGCGGCGCAGCGGGATCGGTGCTGCGCTACCTCACCTCGGTGCTCGCGCTCGCCTGGTTTGGCCCGGCTTTTCCCTGGGGCACGCTCGCGGTGAACGCGATCGGCAGCTTCGCGATCGGGGCCATGGCCGGCGCGGATGTCGAGGGCAGTGCCAGGCTGCTGCTCGTCACCGGCGTGCTCGGCGGCTTCACCACCTTCTCCGCCTTCTCGCTCGAGGCGACGATGCTCTGGGAACGCGCGCCGGCGCTCTCCGTCGCCTATGTCGCCGCCTCGATCATCCTCGGCGGGTTGCTTTGCCTCGGTGGCTTCTGGCTGTTCAGGCGGTAGACCGGCCGCCCCACACCCGGGCGGGAATGTAGACCTCGCCCGCCATCAGCTTGCGTGCAGTGCGCAGCGTGCCGCCGCCCAGCACCTCGACCGACTCGTTGCCGGCGCGGCGCGTGCTGATCACCGCCTCCATCTGCCCGGTCGGGTGTTCCAGCACGATGGTCTCCCGCTCATTCGGTCCGATGCGGGCAAGGTCTTCGGCCACGGTGCCGGGCAGCATGCAGGCGGTGGCGATGCAGATGCCGCCCGTGACCGCCATCGCCTCGTGGCAGGCCAGCGGCGTGAAGTAGCGTGCCGCGATCCCGGACCCGCCCGCGGGTTCGGCCACCATGGCGAATTTCGGCATCACCTTGCCCTCGGCATCGCCCATGCCCATCGCCAGCGACGCGGCGCGGCGGATGCGTTCGATGCGCGCCATGAAGTCCTTGTCGGCATCGAGTTCCTTGGCGCTCTCCCGCGCCGTCTTGCCGAGATCCGCCGCGCGCGCGATCACCACCGGCATGGCGACGTCGAGGCAGGTGACCGCCACGCCCTCGATCGAATCCCGCGCATTCCCGGTCGGCATCAGCTTGCCGGTCGCCCCGCCCACCGCATCGGCGAAGTTCAGCACGATGGGTGCAGCCGTGCCGGGGACGCCGGCGATCGCCGTGTCGCCGTCATAGGTGACGCGCCCACCTGGTGTCTGCACGACGGATTCGATCAACGCGCCGGTGTTCACCGCGCGGATCAGGACCGAGGTCTCGCCCTGTGCTGAGGGGACCAGCCCCTTCTCGATGGCGAAGGGGCCGATGCCCGCCAGCATGTTGCCGCAGGTCGGGCCGAAATCGACGAAGGCCTTGTCCACCGAAACCTGGGCGAAGAGGTAATCGACCTGCTGCTTTTCCCCCGCCGCGGCTGGCGAGACGATGCAGACCTTGCTCGTCAGGGTGGTCGCACCGCCCAGCCCGTCGATCTGTCGTGCGTCGGGCGACCCCATCGCGGCGAGCAGCACCTGGGCGATGCCCTCCCGGCTGTCCGGCAGATCAGAGGCGAGGAAGTAGGGGCCGCGGCTGGTGCCGCCGCGCATCAGGGTGCAAGGGATCGCGGTCTGGGTCATGGCCGCATTCAAGCGCGAATGCGCGGGGTTGTGCAGGGTGCCGCGGGCGGGTGGGCCATGTCGCCGGAGAGGGGATGGGCACCCAGATCTCTCGGAGAGGGGCGGCGCCCCCTCTCCGAACCTCATCCCACCAGGTGGCCGCACCACCTGGACCGCCGGCTTCCGGTGCTGCGCCTGCCGGCGGGGCGCGGGGTCAGAACGAGCCGACCGTGCTGCCGATCACGACCACGGCCACCAATCCGATCAGGGCGCTGACCACACAGGCCATGACCAGGTCGAGATAGGACGTCTTGTGCGTGGTCCCGCATACGGCCAGCAAGGTCACCACCGCCCCGTTATGCGGCAGGCTGTCGAGCGCGCCGGCACCGATCACCGCGACGCGGTGCATCAGCCCCGGATCCAGCCCCGTGGCCGCCGCGATCTCCATGAAGCGCGGCCCGAGGGCATCGAGTGCGATGGTCAGACCACCCGAGGCCGAGCCGGTCAGCGCGGCGAGGATGTTCGTCGCCGCGGCGAGCGAGACCAGCGGCCCGCCGCCGATGCCGAGGACCCAGTCGCGCACCATCTCGAAGGCCGGCAGGGCGGCGACGACCGCGCCGAAGCCCACCAGGCTGGCGACGGAGAAGATCGGCAGCACCGAGGCGTTGGCCCCCGCATCCATCGTCGCGCGCAGGTCGGGCAGGCGCGCGAAGGAGGTCGCGAGCAGCACGATGATGGCCGCCAGCAGCGCCACCGCCACCGACCAGACGCCCGCGACAGCGGAGAGGCTCGTCCCGCCCCAGCGGGGCTCGGCCAGGAAGGCGGCGTCGACGTTCGGCAGCACCACCAGCGACATGGCCAGGTTCACCGCCACCACCACGATCAGCGGCAAGGCGGCGATCAGGATCGGCGGCTCGGTCGCGGCATGCGGGCTGTGATGCACCTCGGCCGGGTCGAAGGAGGACGCGGTGGTCGCGCGCTCGCGCACCAGCGGGTCGTCGGCGGCGGCGTCCACGTCGGGCGGCGTCTCGTCGCCGAAGCCCTCGCCGGTCGCGCGGGCGCGGGTCTCCTGCCGGCGCAGCCACCACATGCCGAAGCCGAACATGATGGCCGTCGCGATCAGGCCGAGGCCCGGCGCCGCGAAGGCCGTGGTGCCGAAGACCGGCATGGGGATGGCGTTCTGGATCGCCGGCGTGCCCGGCATGGCCGACATGGTGAAGGTCATGGTGCCAAGGCCGATCGCCGCGGGCATCAGCCGGCGCGGGATGCCGGCCTCGCGGAACAGCGCCATCGCCATGGGCACGAGGACGAAGATCGCGACGAAGAGCGACACGCCGCCATAGGTCACGGCGGCACCCGCCAGCACGACGGACAGCATCGCGCGCTGCGGTCCGAGCTTCACTGTCATCCAGCGCGCGATGGCACCGACCGCGCCGGAATCCTCCATCAGCTTGCCGAACAGCGCGCCGAGGAGGAAGAGCGGGAAGAACTGCGCGACGAAGCCTGCCGCGCTGCCCATGAAGGTCTGCGTCCAATGCGCGAGCAGCGGCTGCCCTGCAAAGGCCGCCGCGACGACCGCGGCGATGGGCGCGAGCAGCAGTACCGACCAGCCACGATAGGCGAACCAGACAAGGAGCGTGAGCCCCGCGAGAATGCCGATCAGGCCCATCGTCTCAATCCGTCTTCAGCAGGTATTCGATGGGGAGGGTGGAGCGCTTGCCGAGCGCTTCGCTGTTCTCCTCCAGGAAGCTCTCCGCGGCGCGGCGACCTTCGTCGCGCAGCATGGTCAGGAAGTCCCATTCCGCGTTCAGCTTGGAGGAGGCGCCGAGCGACAGCAGCAGCTCGGACTTCACCAGGTGCACGCGCATCTTCGCCCAATGCGCGGTCTTCTCGTTGCCCGGATCGGCGACGTCGCGCAGCAGGGCCATCATCTGCAGTTCCTTGAGCAGGACGGCGTTGAAGGCGACTTCGTTCAGGCGGTTGAGGATGTCGCGCGCGGCCTTCGGAACCCCGGGTCGTTCGACCGGATTGATGCCGACGATGATGGTGTCGTCGGACACGCATTCGTTGATCAGCGGCGTCATCGTCGGATTGCCCGAATAGCCGCCATCCCAATAGGCCTGCCCGTCGATCTCCACCGCCTGGAACATGAAGGGCAGGCAGGCCGAGGCGAGCAGCGCCTGCGGCGACAGATCCGCGTTGCGGAACACCCGCGGCCGGCCCGTGTGCACATTGGTCGCGGTGATGAAGAGCTTGATCGGCGCGGCCGGCAGCGCATCGAAATCCACCGTCTCGGCCAGCACGGCGGAGAGCGGGTTGGGCATGCCGAAGTCGAGATCGTAGGGCGAGAAGACCCGCGTCGCGAGATCCATCGCGATGTAGGCCGGCGAATTGTCGAGCGTCCAGCGCCCGAGCAGCACGTCGAGCGGACCGCGCCGCAGCGGGCTGAACGCCGCGGCTTCCGAGACGCGGCGCCAGAAGGTGGCGAGCGCCTGCTTGGCCCCGGCGGCACCCCCCTGCATGTGGCCATAGGCCATGACCACGGCGTTCATCGCCCCGGCCGAGGTGCCGGAGGCAGCCTCGACGGTGAAGCGCTCTTCCTCGAGCAGGCGATCCAGCACGCCCCAGGTGAAGGCGCCGTGGCTCCCGCCGCCTTGCAGGGCCAGGTCGATCAGCAGCGGTTCATGTGCTGCAGCCCGGCGCGCTGTGCGCGGCCGGGGCGGTCTGGATTCGGACACAGGCGGCTCCCCGTCGGGTTGTGCGCTGCACAATAGTCGGGAGGGCCATGGATGGCACCCTTCTTGTGCGATGCCGCCTGTGCCCAGCGTCCCACCGTCAGCCCGGGGCGCGGCGGACGCTGGCGCGCAGCGCGTCCAGCACGGAATCCATCGCCGCCTGGTAGCCCGGCCCGTCGAGATAGCCGTCCATCGCGCCTGTCCGGTCGAGGAAGACCTTCCAGGCATTCTCCTGCATTCCCCGCCGGAAGCGGTCATGCAGGGCGACGACGACCTCGTCCGGCACGCCGGCCGGGGCGTTGAGGCCCTTCATGTTCTCGACCACCACGTCGTAGCCGAGCTCCCGCAGGGTGGGCGCGTCCGGATGGGTGGGGATGCGCTCGGCGGAGGCCACGCCGAGCGCCTTCACCTCGCCGGCCTGGGCGAGGCCCGCCATTTCCTCCGGCGCCAGCACGGCGAGCTCCACCGTGCCCGAGAGCAGCGCCTGGAGCGAGGGTGCCCCGCCGGTGAAGGGCACGTGCAGCAATTCGATCCCCGCAGCCTGCGACAACAGCACGAACACCGCATGATAGATCGATCCGATGCCGGAAGACGCGTGCGGCACCGTGCCCGGCGCGCGCTTCGCGGCCTCGATCACCGAAGGAAGGTCGGCATAGCGTCCACCCTTCTTCGCCACGATCAGCAGCGGCTGGCGCGTCAGGCGGATGATGGCGCGGAAGGAACGCTTGGGGTCGTAGGGCACGTCGCGGAACGCGGGGAGGGACGTGCTCTCGCTGCCGCCGCCGACGAGCAGGTTCAGCCCATCCGGCGCCATGCCCGCCACCTGCTGGGCCGCGATGGCACCGCCGGCGCCAGGGCGGTTGATGACGACGATGGGCGTGGGGAACATCCGCGAGGCGGATTCCGCGATGGCGCGCGCGGCAAGGTCGGCACCGCCGCCCGGCGCGAAACCGACGATGAGCTGGATGGGGCGAGACGGCTCCCAGGCCGCGCACGCGAGGCGCGGCGCTGCAAGAAGGCCGCCGGGGGCAGCCAGTAAGGCCCGGCGATGGATCATGGATGTTTCTCCCGTGCTTGTATTTGGGGGCACGTTACGCAGGGATGGGGTGGTTGTCGCCAGAGGTCGTAGAGAAGGCTGGCCGGCATGGGGCCACAGCGGCATCGCGAGGGGCCTTGCTCCTCCCCGAACTCCATCCCGGCAAAGGCCGGAAAGCCTCCCGGACTACTGGCTCGCTTCCGCTGCGGAAGTTGGAGGGCAGAGCCCCTCCGCCTTCTTCTTATTGGACCAACGCCAGGTGACGGCCCAGGCTGCTCCGGGTGCCGTCAGGACTCCATCCGCACCCCGGTCTGGTCCACCACGCCCTTGAACTTGGCGAGCTCGCTCTGGAAGAACGCCCGCGCATCGGCCGGACTATTGGGCCGGTCGTAAGCGGTGATGCCCGCCGTGACGAAGCGCTCCCGCAGTTGCGGGTCGCGCAGGGCGCCGTTGATGGCGCGGTTCAGGGTTTCGGTGACCGGCGTGGGCAGGCGTGGCGGCCCGACCACCGCGAACCAGTTGCCGATGTCGAAACCGGGAATGCCGGATTCCGCGAGCGTCGGGATGTTCGGAAAGGCAGGAAAGCGCTCCGCGCCGGTGATCGCGATCCCGCGCACCCGGCCGTCGCGGACCTGGCCGGCGGCCGAGGCGAGCACCGCCACGCCCCAGGCGGTCTCGCCGCGCGCGATGCTTTCCACCATCAGCCCGCCGGAGCGATAGGGCACATGCGCGAACTTCCCGCCGAGGCCGAGCGAGACCGCGATGGCCTCGGCCGCGAAATGCGGGATGGAGCCGACGCCGGAGGAGGCATAGGGCATGTCCTCCTGCGGGCCGCTGCGCAGCTTCTGCACGGCGCCGGCCGCATCGGCGGCGGGGAAATCCGGCTTCGCCACCATGATCAGCGGCCCGTTCGCCACCACGGCGACATGGGTGAAGTCGTCGATCGGGTTGAAGCGCGTGCCGCCCTGGATCGCATTGGGGAACAGGGCGTGGGAGGAGGCCTCGCACAGCATCAGCACATGGCCGTCGGGCGGCAGGCGCCGCAGCCAGTCGGCGGCGACGGTGCCCGAGGCGCCCGGTCGGTTTTCGACCACCACGCGCCCATTGGGCCCGAGGAGACCCTGCATGCGGTCGGCGAGCAGCCGCGCCGTCACGTCGGTCGACCCGCCAGGGGCGAAGCCGCTGACCAGGGTGATGGTCCGATCGGGAAAAGACTGCGCGCGCGCCACGGCGGGAAGGGCAAGGACGGGTATGGCCAGAAGATGCCGGCGGTTCATCGGGACGGTTTCCTGTGGGATTGTGCTTATGCGCCCAGGGAAGCGCCGAACCGCCCGCAGCGCAAGACAATCAGCCCGATGCGCTGCCCGCCAGGACGTTCACGGCCAGGCCGAGGATCGCGGCGTTGAAGGCGAAGGACACCAGCGCATGGGCCAGGACCAGGCGCCGTATGACGGGCGCGCTGGTGGTCACGTCCGAGACCTGCGCGGTCATCCCGACCGTGAAGCTGAAATAGAGGAACTCGGCCCAATCCGGGCGCTTGCCGCCGCCGGGGAAGTCGATCCCGCCTTGCGCCAGCCAATAGGCATGGGCGTATTGCACGGCAAAAAGGATGTGCAGATAGGTCCAGGACAGCACCAGCGTGATGATCCCGAGCGGGATGGAATGCGCCCCGCGGCCGCTGCCCGCGATCTCGCTGATGATGCCATAGAGGGCGGCAAACGCCGCGCCGAGCGTGGCCGCGAGAACCGTCCAGCGGCTTTCCTCGAGCAGCTTCGCGCGGCTGCGCAGAACCTCGGGCGCCGTGACGACGAGGGCGCGGAGCAGCAGCACGGCATGCGTCGCCGCGCCGGCGCACCAGCCGATCAGGATCGCCGCGCGCAGTGGCAGGGCGGCGATCCACACCGCATGCGCCGTGGCCGCCACCAGGACCAGGAGCGCCAGCAGCAGCGTCGGCCGCTGGCGCAGATGCAGTCGCATCAGGCCGCGAGTGCGCGCGCGAAGACCGTGGGATCGGCATTGCCGCCGCTGATCACCACGCCGATCACGCCACCCTTCGCCGCCACCTTCCCTGCCAGCACCGACGCGAGCGCGACGGAGCCGCCCGGCTCGGCGACGATCTTCAGGTGTTCGAAGGCGAAGCGCATGGCACGGAAGATCTCGGTCTCGGTCACCACGGCGCCGCCGGCCAGGTGGCGATGGTTGATCGGGAAGGTCAGCGCGCCCGGCTGCTTCGACAGCAGCGCGTCGCACAGGCCACTGCCCGGGCGCTCGACCGGGATGCGCCGGCCGGCCGCGAGCGAGCGGACGGTGTCGTCCCATTCCTCGGGCTCGACGGCATAGGCGTCGGCCTGCGGCGCCATGGCTTCGAGCGCCAGCACGCAGCCCGCGGTGAGACCGCCGCCGCCAGTGCAGATCGCGAAGGCATCGAGCGTGAGGCCGAGCGCCTCGGCATCCTCGATCAGTTCCATCGCGACGGTGCCCTGCCCGGCGATGACGTCGCGGTGGTCGAAGGGCGGGATGATGGTCGCGCCACGTTCGGCGGCGAGGGTTTCGGCCAGCGCGTCGCGATCGACGCCGTGGCGGTCGAAGGGAATGATCTCGGCCCCCCAACGGCGCGTCGCCTCGACCTTGATGGCGGGCGCGTCCATCGGCATCGCGATGGTCGCCTTCATGCCGAGCATGTGCGCGGCGGCCGCGCAGGCCTGGCCATGATTGCCCGAGGAATGCGTGACGATGCCGCCGCGCCGCGCCTCCGGCGACATCAGCAGCGCGGCATTGGTCGCGCCGCGCAGCTTGAAGGACCCGGTGCGCTGCAGGGGTTCGGGCTTCACCAGCACCGTCGCGCCGGTGAGCTGATCGAGCAGCGGATGGCGCAGCAGCGGCGTGCGCAGCACGCGGCCCTTCAGCCGCACGGCGGCGGCGCGGACATCCTCGAAATCGGGAAGGGTGTCGGACATGCAATCGACCTTCTCTTGCGGGCCGCGAGGGCGTCCCGGACGGCGAGCCTGCGCCGGCCGCTTAACAGCGGCAAGCCGCCATTTGCCTGTCTGTTGGGCAATGCAGCGTCCATCGTTTGCGGCGGTTGCCATGCGCCACGTCCCCTGCCTAACCTGATCGAGTCGGAAATGGGCCCGCATGAGGTCCATCCGGGAGGTTGGAGAGAAACATGTCCAAGAACGGGTTGTCCCGGCGCAGCGTGCTGCGCAACGGGGCGGGGGTCCTTGCCGCAACGGCGGTCGGGGCACCCATGGTCCACGCACAGGGCACCGGCGGCACCCTGAAATGCGGCTTCTGGGATCACTGGGTGCCAGCCGGCAACGGCATCATGCGCGAACTCTGCCAGGAATGGGGCCAGCGCAACCGCGTCGATGTGCAGGTGGAGTTCATCACCTCGGTCGGCAATCAGAACCTGCTGACGATCAACGCGCAGGCGCAGTCGCGCAGCGGGCATGACATCCTGTCCTTCCCGACCTGGGAGCCGGCGGCGAAGCATGAACTGCTGGAGCCCATGGACGACGTGATGGGCCGGCTGAGCGAGAAATACGGCGCGGTGACGCCGGCTGCGGAATACCTCGGCAAGGTGCGCGGCAAATGGGTTGCGGTGCCGGCGGTGTCCGGCACGCAGCTCAAGCCCGCCTGCACGCGCATGGACCTGATGAAGCAGCATGCCGGGCTCGACATGCGCGCGATGTGGCCGGACAAGCCGGAACGCGGTCCGGGCGCCGACAACTGGACCTGGGAGACCTTCGCGGCCGCCGCCGAGAAGTGCAAGGAAGCGAACGTGCCCTTCGGCCTGCCGATGGGTCAGTTCTCCGACGCGGTGGACTGGGTCGGCGCGCTGCTGACCTCCTATGGCGCCTCGATGATGGATGAGCGCGGCAACCCGACCGTGCGCAACAACCCGAAGCTGCGCCAGGCGGTCGAGATGCTGGTGCGCATCTCGCGCGCGCTGCCGGACGATGTCTGGGCGTGGGACGATGCGTCGAACAACCGCGCGCTGATCTCGGGCCGCTCCGCGCTGGTGTTCAACCCGCCTTCCGCCTGGGCGGTAGCCAAGCGCGACCAGCCGCAGGTCGCCGAACAGTGCTGGTACGCGCCCTGCCCATCGGGGCCCGAGGGACGCTATGTCGGCTACCTGCCGTATTTCTGGGGCATCTGGTCGTTCAGCCGGGTGAAGCCCGCGGCGAAGGGGCTGATCGAGTTCCTGTCCGAACGGCCGCAGGCGGAGCGCCAGACCAACACCTCCTCCGGCTACGACATCCCGCCCTTTCTCTCCATGTCCGACTTCAGGATCTGGGAGACGGAAGGCCCGCCGACGGGCTTCGCCTACAACTACCCGGTCAAGCCGCACCAGAACCAGAGGACCTCGGTCGCCTTCGCCCCCGCACCCGCCGAGTTCGCGGTGCAGGCCTACAACAACGGCCTGAACACCAAGCTCATCGCGCGCATCGTGCAGGGCCGCGAGAGCATCGACCAGGCGCTGGGCTGGGTCGAGCGCGAGCTGACCACCATCCGCCGCGGCGGCTGAGTCGGCATCGGGACAGGGCGCTCGATCGGTCGGGCGCCCTGTCCGCAACGACAGGGAGGACAGCATGGCAGCCGATGGCAGCGTCGCCGTGAGCGCGCCGGCCTCGACCGGCAATGGGCGTGCGAATTCATTGCAGCGCTTCGCGCGCCGACGTTCGACGATCGCCTTCTTGATGACCTTGCCGCTGCTGGTGGTCATCGTCGGCCTCGTCGCCTATCCCGCCGGGTACGGCATCTACCTCTCGACCCTGAACCGCCGCATGACAGGGTTCATGGAGGGCGACTGGCTGCCCACGGGCCTCGGCAATTTCGAGATCCTGTTCTCCTCCGACACCTTCTGGATGGTGGTCTGGCAGTCCTGCATCTTCGCCATCAGCGCGGTGCTGCTGAAGGCGCTGATCGGCTTCTGGCTGGCGCACATGCTGCACCACATCCCGACCAAGGGTCAGCGCAAGTGGCGCGGCATGCTGCTGATCCCGTGGGTCATCCCGCCGGCGCTGTCGACGCTCGGCTGGTGGTGGATGTTCGATCCCTCCTACTCCGCCATCAACTGGGTGCTCAGCGTCTTCGCGGTGCCCGCCGTGCCCTGGCTCGGCGAGCCGTGGTGGGCGCGCGCCTCCGTCATCATCGTCAATGTCTGGTACGGCGCGCCCTTCTTCATGATCATGTACCTCGCGGCGCTGAAGTCGGTGCCCGACCAGCTCTATGAGGCCGCGGCGATCGACGGGGCGACGGGGTGGCAGAAGCTGCGCTACGTCACCCTGCCGATGATGGCGAACATCATCTCGATCACCGTGCTGTTCAGCCTGATCGTCACCTTCGCGAATTACGACATCGTCCGCGTGCTGACCAATGGCGGGCCGCGCGACTTGACGCATGTCTTCGCCTCCTACGCCTTCCAGGTCGGCATCCTGTCGAGCAACATCCCGCGCGGCGCGGCCGTGTCGCTCTTCATGCTGCCGATCCTGGCCGTATGCGCCTTCTTCGTGCTGCGCGGCGTGACCCGCCGCAACAAGGAGCAGATGTGATGTCGGCGACCGCGGCAGGCCGGGGCGTCCCCGGCATCTACCACAAGGCGGGCAGCCTGCGTTCCGAACGGCGCTGGGCGATGTGGACGGCCTATGTCTCGCTGATCTTCGCGGCGATCATCTTTCTCGCCCCGCCCTTCTACATGCTGGTAACCAGCTTCAAGACGAATGCGGAGATCGCGGACAACACGCTGAACCCCTGGCTGATCCGCTCGCCGACGCTCGAACACTACGCGGCGATCCTCAGCAACCCGATCTTCATCCGCTTCTTCATCAACAGCTGCATCGTCACCGTCTGCGTGGTGGCGGTGACGATGGTGATCTCGGTGCTCGCCGCCTTCGCGCTGGCGCGGATGCGCTTCTGGGGCAGCCAGGTGCTCGCGACGGGGGTGTTCCTCACTTATCTGGTGCCGGACACGCTGCTGTTCATCCCGCTGTACCAGATCGTCGGCGGGCTCGGGCTGCTGAACTCGGTCTGGGGGCTGGTGCTGGTCTATCCGACGTTGAGCGTGCCGTTCTGCACCTGGATCATGATCGGCTACTTCGCCTCCATCCCCAAGGAGCTGGACGAGGCGGCGCTGATCGACGGGGCGAACTGGATGCAGATGCTGATGAAGATCTTCGTGCCGGTGGCGATGCCCGGGATCATCGCCGCGACGATCTTCGCCTTCACCGTGTCCTGGGCGGCCTTCGTCTATCCCACCGCCTTCGTCACCACCGCCGAGCAGATGCCGCTGACCATCGGCGTCGTCTCGCAACTGGTGCGCGGGGACACCTTCGCCTGGGGCCAGATCATGGCCGGCGCGCTGATGGCGGCGCTGCCTCCGGTCGTCATCTACGCCTTCCTCATGGATTACTACATCGCCGGCCTGACCGCCGGCGCGACAAAGGGCTGAACACGCATGGCTCAGGTTTCGCTTCGCAAGATCGTCAAGGCCTATGAGGGTGATGTCCAGGCCGTGAAGGGCATCAACCTCGAGATCGACGATCATGAATTCGTCGTCCTCGTCGGCCCGTCGGGCTGCGGCAAGTCCACTACGCTGCGCATGATCGCGGGGTTGGAGGAGATCACCGCCGGCGAGATTGCCATCGGCGGCACGGTAGTGAACGACATCCCCCCGCGTGACCGCGACATCGCGATGGTGTTCCAGAACTACGCGCTCTATCCGCACATGTCGGTCTACGACAACATGGCCTTTGGCCTGACGCTGCGGAAATTCCCCAAGGCGGAGATCGACAAGCGCGTGAAGGAGGCTGCACGCATCCTCGACATCACGCCGTTGCTCGAACGCAAGCCGAAGGCGCTGTCGGGCGGGCAGCGGCAGCGCGTCGCGATGGGCCGCGCCATCGTGCGCGACCCCAAGGTGTTCCTGTTCGACGAACCGCTGTCGAACCTCGATGCCAAGCTGCGCGTGCAGATGCGCACCGAGATCAAGAAGGTGCACCAGACGGTGCGCACCACCACCGTCTATGTCACGCACGACCAGGTGGAAGCGATGACGCTGGCCGACCGCGTGGTGGTGATGAACCACGGCGTGATCGAACAGGTCGGGCCTCCGCAGGAACTCTACCACAGCCCGGCGACCCGGTTCGTCGCGGGCTTCATTGGCAGCCCGGCGATGAACTTCATCCCCGCAAAGCTCGAGGAAGCGTCGGGCGCGCTGCGGGTCGCGCTGTCGAACGGCACCACGCTTCCCGTGCCGGAATCGCGCAGCGCGCGGTATCGCCCCCATGTCGGCAAGGCGATCCTGTTCGGCATCCGGCCCGAGCATCTGACGGACGAACATACCCTCGACAAGACGAACCTCGAGCCGCTCAGCCTGACGCCCGAGGTGATCGAGCCGATGGGCATGGAGACGCTCGCGCATTTCCGCCACGACGGCGCCGAGATCACGGCGCGGCTCGATCCGGCGACGCCTGCTTCGGTCGGGGTGCCCTTGCGCCTCGTCGCGCATATGGATCAGATGCACCTCATCGATCCCACGAACGACAAGGTGCTCTGAATGAAGCGTCTGGAAGGGAAGTCCGCCTGGGTGACCGGCGCGGGCAGCGGCATCGGCCGTGCCATCGCGATCGCCTTCGCGCAGGAAGGCGCGAAGGTCGCGCTGACAGGCCGCCGCACCGCACCGCTTGAGGAGACGGCGGCGATGATCGGCGGTGCCGCGATCATCGTCCCGGCGGACCTCACCGACCAGGCGCAGGTGGCGGCGGCGCTGGCGACGGTGGAAAGCACGATCGGCGGGCCCGATATCCTCGTGAACAATGCCGGGGTGAACCTGCCCAAGCGCTACCTGCACCAGTTGACGCCGGAGGCTATCCACGCGCTGGTGGACGGCAACCTCACGGCGCCTTTCATGACCTCCGTCGCCGTGCTGCCGGGCATGCGCGCGCGTGGCGGCGGGATGCTGATCCAGATCGCCTCGATGGCGGGGAAGGGCATCTCCTTCCTCTCCGGTCCCGGCTACATCGCGGCGAAGCACGGCTTCGTCGCGCTGTCCCAGGCGATCAACCAGGAGAACGGAATCCACAACATCCGTTCCTGCTGCATCTGCCCCGGCGAGGTCGCGACCGACATCCTCAAGAACCGGCCGGAACCGGTACCCGCCGAGGATATCGAGCGCCTGCTGCAGCCCGAGGATCTCGCGGCCATGGCACTCTTCGCCGCCACCATGCCGCCGCGCGTCAACATCACCGAGATGCTGGTGACGCCGACCTATATGCGCCTGCTTGCCCCGCAGGCCCGCAAGGTCGCGGCGATGTAGTTGAAGGTTGGGGGAGATGAACTCCCCCAAACCCCCTCCTTCTTCTGTGACCTGGCGCCGGCGATGGCCGTCAGTCTCCAAAAACCAAAGAACGGTGGGGGATTCGGGGGAGGTGTTCCTGCCCCGCACTTTCTCTTTCGGGAACGCTCCATGGACATGCTCCACATCCCCGTCGATGCGCTGACCGCCCTGGTCCGCGACATCTTCCTCGCTTCCGGCTGCGATGACGCCGAATCCGACCGCATCGCGACGCATCTCGTCGGTGCCAACCTGGCCGGGCATGACAGCCACGGCGTGGTGCGCGTGCCGCGCTATGTCGAATGGCTCGAAGCCGGCTTCGTGCTGAAGGGCCAGGATGCGGAGGTCGTCACCGACGGCGGCTCCTTCGCCGTGCTCGACGGCAAATGGGGCTTCGGCCAGACAGTCGCGCCGCAGGCCGTGGCACTCGGCATCCGGCGCGCGCAGGAGAATGGCGTCTGCATCACCGCCCTGCGCAATGCCGGGCATGTCGGGCGTGTCGGCGACTATGCCGAACAGGCGATCGCGGCGGGGCTGATCTCCATCCATTTCGTCAATGTCGCGGGCAGCGTGCTGGTCGCGCCTTTCGGCGGTGTCGAGCGTCGTTTCTCGACCAACCCCGTCTCGATCGGCGTGCCGCTGCCGGGTCGGCCGCTGGTGCTGGATTTCGCGACCTCGCTGGTCGCGGAGGGCAAGGTGCTGGTCGCGTCCTCCGGCGGGAAGAAGCTGCCCGAGGGCGCGCTGATCGAGGCGGATGGGCGGCTGTCCACCGATCCGCACACGCTCTATGGCCCGTATGATGTGGTCGGTCCGCGCAATCCCGCGAATGGGACGGGCGCGATCCGCGCCTTCGGCGAGCACAAGGGATCGGGCCTGTCCTTCATGTGCGAGATGCTGGCGGGCTGCCTTACCGCGGGCGGGACGTCGGGACCGGTCGATGCGCGCGGACGGATCGCCAACGGCATGCTGTCGATCTTCCTGTCGCCGAAGCATTTCGGGACCCAGGAGGAGTTCGAGGCGATGGGCTTGCGCTATGCCGACTGGATCAGCGCGACGCGCCCGGCCAATCCCGCCGAGCCGGTGCTGCTGCCCGGTGAGCCCGAGACGCAGCGCCGCGCCGATCGTACCGCGAATGGCGTGCCGCTGCCGGCGGAGACCTGGTCGAACATCCTCGCCACCGCGACGCGGCTCGGTGTGAAGAGCCCGATCTAGCGGAGGGCCAGGAAGGCGCGCAGCGCGGCGACGTCCTCCGCGCCGGGCGCTGTGGCCAAATGGTCGTACAGCGCCGCGGCGCCGCGATAGATCTGCGGCGCCGCCTGATCGGCGCTGGTGAAGTCCGCGATCTCCTCCATCTCGCCGGCCCAGCGATAGGCCTTGTCGAACATGCTCGGCACCATGCGCGCGAACCAGGCGGCGAGCGCGGGCTGACTCGAGGCGAGCTCGGCGTGCAGGGCCTCGGCCGCGCCGGCGCGCGTGGCCGCCAGCATCATCGCCGATCCGATGGCGACCAGCCCCTTGGTGATGCCCGCATAGGACATCTTCAAGGCGGAGGCGGCGCCGACCGGGCCTTCGACGACCCGCAGATCGAGACCGCGACCCGCGAGCAATGTCGCGAGGAAGGGTGCCTCGGGGCCGGAGGCATAGATCACCGGGCCGGCATAGCCCTCGCGCGGCGGCCCGCCGATGATCCCGGCATCGGCCACACGCAGCCCGTGACGGCCGAGCAGCGCCGCGACGCGGCCCATCGTCTCCGGGCTGATGGCGTTGCAATCGACATAGAGCGGCGGCTTCGGGGCGCCGGCGAAGAGGGGTGCGAGGCGTTCCGCCGTCGCCACGGCCTGGGCCGGCGGCAGGATGGAGAGGAAGGCGTCGGCTCGGGCCAGCCCGGCTTCCGGCACGGGCTGCATGCCGGCTTTCGCCGCGCGCGTCGCGCTGGCCTCGCTGCGCCCTTCCACGCAGGTCAGTACCGTCACGCCATGCGCCACCAGCCGCGCGGCCACGCCGGCGCCCATGGCGCCCTGGGAGAGGATGGCGATCACCGGATCAGGCATGGCGCGTCTCCGTCTTGTCCGGGGGCAGCCTGGACCCGCCCATCATCGCCGCCTAGGTGTTTGATCCCAGGGTTTGATGGTGCAGTCTTTTCCCAGCCATGGAAGGA
>JAYSDS010000088.1:0-26453 GCA_041914265.1 Roseomonas sp. | reverse complement strand
TCACCCTCGCCGCTACCTTCACCTTCTGGCTCAGGCAATGAGTCCTGAGCCTAGATGGGTGGCCCGGAGAAGAAGGGCGGCACCTGGCCGCCGCCACTGACCAATCCCTGCAAATAAGAAACCCGGTGCGCTTGGAGAGCGGCACCGGGCGGGAACTGAATGCGCAACTACTGGACAGCCCGGATTATAGGGCGGGCGCATCCCGAAGGCCACCGTTTTCCAAGCGTTGCCGGGCATGGAGAAACCCCATGCCAGCTTATTTCGAAATGTCCGACCCGAGCTTGAATCGGCAGTTTGCGCGGTTCCGGCAGCCCGAGCCGAACACCAGCGCAGGGGCGCGTGCGCTTGCCTCCGCGCTGCTGGCCGAGGCGGCGACCTGCCGTCGCCATGGCGATATCGGCGCCGCCATCGCGGCCGAGGCCGATGCGCTTCGCATGGTCCGCGCCGCCGCGCGGAAGGCGGTGACGGCATGAGCGCCATGACCACCTTCGACTACGGCGCGCTGCCGCCGGCTGACCGGGATGAGATGCAGGTCGCGGTCGGCCGCATCCGGGGCAAGCTCTCGACCATCCAGCGCGACTTTCTCGCCATCGGCGAGGAATTGCTGCGCGTGAAGGAGCGCGTGCCGCACGGCATGTTCGCGCCCTGGGTCGAGACCGAATTGCAGATGACCCCTCGTGCCGCCCAGCTCTATATGCGGGCGGCTGGGCTGGTGCAGTCGATCCCGGCGCCGATACGCGAAACGGTTTCGCATTTGCCCGCGACGACCCTCTACAAGCTGGCTGCGCCATCCACGCCGAAGGAAGTGGTGGCGGAAGTTGTGCAGGCCGCGGAAGATGGTGTGCTACCGCTGCCGCCCGACATCATCCAGCGGATCGACGAGGCCACCCGCGAAGCCCGCGAGGTCGCCGAGGTGCAGAAGGCAAAGACCGGCAGGACCGAGGCCGAGGCGAAGAAGCTGTTGACCCGCCGTCGCGCTGCGCAGGCGGCGGCGCGTGAGAAGGAGCGGCAGGAGCGGGCGATCGAGGATGCCGAGCGCGCGCGCCGTCGAGACGAGCTTAGGTCCGCCGTGTTGCGTCTCGTGGATGTTCATCCCGACGCGATGCGGGAACTGGCACGCGCGATCGCTGCCAGCGGTCCAGAGGCCTCTTGGTCGATCCGCAGCTATCTGACTGAAGCCATCGCCACCGCCGATGCGCAGGAGCGGTCGGCATGAGCGCGCCCGAGATCGCCCAGGCCCTGGGTCTTAAGCGTGCCGGCCGCAACTGGCGGGGCGACTGCCCTGCCTGCGGCTATGCCGGCACCTTCTCCGTCACCAGCAAGGATGGCAACGCCCTGTGGTGGTGCGCATCCTGCCAAGACAGCAGCGGCGTCACGGCCGCGGTGCGGAATGCGCTCGGCGGCACCTGGACCCCGCCGACGACCGCGACCTCGACCAGCACCCCGCCGGACACTACGAGCCGGACCCGCGCCGCGCTGGCGATCTGGGAGGAGGCGGTGCCGATAACCGGCACGATCGCGGAATCCTACCTCGCCGCCCGCGGCCTGGCGGGCGAGGCGTCCGCCGTCCTGCGGTATCACCCCAGCCTGCGGCATCCGAACGAGACCGCGAGCTTCCCCGCGATGGTGGGGCTGGTCGTCTCGACCTCGACCGGCGAGCCTGTCGCCATCCACCGCACCTACCTGAAGCGGGACGGTTCGGGAAAGGCAGACATCGAGCCCGCCAAGGCCAGCAAGGGGCCAATCGGCGGCGGCGCCATCATGCTGCATTCGCCGGTCGCCGGGATGCCGCTGGTCATCGGCGAGGGAATCGAGACCAGCCTGTCGGCCGGGCGGATCGTCGGCGCGCCGGCATGGGCAGCGATCGCGGCGGGGAACCTGTCGCGCATCATCCCGCCCGCCGTGCCGAGTGAGATCATCATCGCCGCGGACCCGGACATGGTCGGCCGGGGCGAGGCGTGGAACGCGGCGCAGATCTGGAAGGCGCAGGGACGCACTGTCCGCGTCGCGACCCCCGACACCACCGGCCAGGACTTCAACGACCTGTGGCGCGCCCGCCAGGCGCGGGAGGCGACCCATGGCTGACGGCTTCACCTACAAGGGCGTGCCGCAGGCCGATAAGCGCCCGCTGTTCCGCCCGCTGCCGGATGCGCCTGCATTCCCGGCACACGCCCTTGGCCCGCTGCGCGAGGCCGCCGAGGCGATCCACCTCCGCACACAGGCGCCGATGGCGATCTGCGCCCAGAGCGTGCTCGCCGCCGCCACGCTGGCCGCGCAGCCGCATCGCGACGTGGAACTGCCGGGCGGTGGCCGTAAGCCGCTCACTGGCATCTTCGCCAGCGTTGCGGATAGCGGTGAGCGCAAGAGCACCGTCGATCGCATCGCGCTCGCCGAGGCGTATGCGGTTGAAGAGGAATGGCGGCAGGCTGGGACTGACGCCATCACGCGCTTCAAGGCCGACCTCGCCGGCTGGAAGGAGGCCGAGGCGACCATCCGCAAGAAGCACAAGGGGGATCGCGCGCAGATCCGCGAGGCGCTGATCGCCCTTGGGCCGGAGCCGAAGGCCCCGCCGCACCCCATGCTGCTGATTGCCGATCCGACGCCGGAAGCGCTGGTGCTTCATCTCGCCGATGGCCGGCCTTGGGCAGGGGTGTTCACCGCCGAGGGCGGCTTACTCGTCGGCGGCGCGGCCTTCAACGACGAGAGCCGCATGCGCACCGGCGCGCTGCTCAACACGCTATGGGATGGTGAGCCGATCCGTCGTCGCCGCGTCCTGACCGGCGCGTCATTCCTGCCAGGACGGCGCTGCACCGCGCATGTGATGATGCAGGCGGTGGTAGCCGAACGCCTGTTCGGCGACACCATGCTCGACGGGATCGGGATGCTCGCCCGCGTCCTGCTGGTCGCGCCGGAAAGCACGGTGGGCACGCGGTTCTTCCGCGAGGCCCCGGAGACGTGCGCTGCGGTGCTGAGGAATTATCGTCACCAACTCGCTGCCCTGCTGCGGCGCGCGCCCGCGACCAGGGTCGATGACAGCAGCGTCCTTGCCCCGCATGTCATGACGCTCTCGCCGGAAGCCCGGTCTCTGTGGATCCGGTTCAGCGACGACACAGAGAGGGATGCCGGCACCGGCGGGGACCTCGCACCGATCCGCGCATGGGCCGCGAAGGCGGCCGAGCATGCCGGGCGCCTAGCCGCAGTGCTGGCCCTCTATGCCGACGACGAGGCGATGGAGGTGCAAGCAGAGCAGATGGCCTGCGGCATCGATCTCGCCCGGCACTACGCGCAGGAGATGCGGCGGCTGGCCGGCGCGGCCGGGACCAGCGTCGATCTGCGGCTCGCATCGCGCCTACTGACCTGGTGGCAGCAGCGCGGTGAGGCGCGCCTGCATCTTGCGATGATCTACCAGCGCGGCCCGAACGCCATCAGTGACGCTGCCACCGCGCGGCGCCTGATGACGATCCTGGTCGAGCATGGGCATGCCAAGAAGCTGCCGGCCGGGGAGATGATCGAGGATGCGCCGCGGCACGAGGGGTGGGAGCTGGCGCCGTGAGCGCGGCCTTCGACCCGTGGGCGGTGCTAGCCGAAATCAGGAACGGCGCGCCCACCCCGCCCAATCCGGCTAATCCACCCAGCCCCGCTGCACCAGCGCCATCCGGATTAGGTGCTTTAGGTGGATTAGGTGGGGTGCACCCCTCGGAACTGAAAAACGCGGTCTGCGCCGATACCGATGGCAACGGTCCGGCCGCTGGCCTCGGAATCGACCACGATGCGGCCGAACAGGCCGCCATGGTCGCGTTCTATGCCGATGGGGGCGGCGCAACCACCTATGACCCTTCGCACCCTGACGAGATCCGCGACGGGCTGTGTCGCGGCTTCCACGACCACCGGCCGACCTGGGATGCGCTCCCTTACGGTCCAGATCGTGGAGCCGCCTTCGCTGACGCTCGCGTAGCCCCTGGCGCCTGTCCGACCTGTGCCGGCCGGCGGTGGTGGCGACGTGCCGCTGACACCGCTGGCGCGCTCACCTGCACCACCTGCCATCCGCCCATCCATCTGCCGCCCGAGGCGGTTAACGAGGTAACGACATGACCCCTGAGAACGCCCGCATCCTCGCCCATGCGATCGCCCGCCTCGGCTCGCCCGATGACAGGACGGCGCTCGCCGCCGCGCGAGCAGCCTCCAACCTGATTGCCGCCGAAGGTGTGAAGCCGAACGCCTTTGCTTCCGCCATGACGGTGGTGCTGACGCGGATGACCCGGCCTCGCGCGTGTGCGGGTTTCCCCGAGCTGGGTCCGCGCGGCGCACGGAAGCGATTGGCTGAATTGTCCAAGCGGCGCGGGATCGGTGCCGAGGACCGCGACCGCGTCATGGAGGTGCGCGAGCGCCTGTCGGCGGATCGCTCATTGCGCCTGACCAGCGAGGAAATCGCGTGGCTCGACGCGCTGGACACGCGCACGACGGAGGCTGCGGACCATGAGTGAGAAGCCTGCTTCAACAGGAGCAAAGCAGGGTGGGCGCTGGCCGAAGGGCACCTCAGGGAACCCTACCGGTCGTCCCGCAGGCGCCCGCCACGAGGCCCTGAAGGCGCTCGACGCCATCGGCAGCGAAGGCGCCACGGAGGTGATGAAGGCGGTGGTGGAGGCGGCGAAAGGCGGGGACATGCGCGCAGCCGATATCCTGCTGCGGCGCCTCTGGCCGGAGCGGAAGGGGCGCCCTGTCTCCGTCGAGATGCCGGCCGCCACGGATGCTGCCGGCGTCGCCGCCGCCCTGTCCTCCGTCACACAGGCTGTCGCGGCCGGCGACCTCTCGCCGGAGGAAGGTCAGGCGGTGGCGGCGATCCTCGAAACGCAACGGCGGGCGATCGAGACCATGGATCTGGAAGCGCGGATCGTCGCGTTGGAAGAAAGGAACAGCCGATGAGCCGGCATCGTCTCGACAGCCGCCTATCCGTCTTGGAGGCCCGCGGCATCTCGTCACGATCCTATGTGGTTCGCATTCCCGATGGCGCTGATCCGGCAGAGATCGAAGCCGCCATCGCGTTGCATCGGACGCGCACGGGATATCGAGGGCCGGTCATCCTTGCGCCCTTGGAGGCCGAGAGCGTGGATGCCTGGGCGGCTCGTTATGCGCCCGCCGGAGAGGCGGCATGATGGCCGGCAATCTGTTCGGACGTCTGCGGCGCATGGAAGCGGCAACATACGCCCGTCGCGCTCGCCTCTCGGCCGTCCCCTACGGCGAGCCAGACGACGGGGTTCCGGCACCGCCCATGAGCGAGGCCGAATGGCTCGGCCGATACGGCTGCCCGGGTGATGTGATCAGCGCCAGCCCCCCGACCAAGAAGGAACCACGCCAATGAGCATCGTCCCGCTGCGGCGCAGGCTGGCGCGCTTGGAGAAGGCGGGATCATCCTGGCGTGCATACGAGAACCTGCCGGTCGAGGAATGGCCGGATTGGGCGATGGATGCGTACATCAAGGAATCCCGCCCAGACATGTTCGCCGGTCGCCCCGCTCATGAGCCGATCCCCGATGAAGAGTTGGCGCGGATGATCGCCGATGAGACAGCGAAGGAGGCTGCGAGCGATGATCGGTGATAGCCCGCCTGTAGCGTCGCCGCCTCGCAAGGGCCGGGCGGACGACGACCTAGCCTTCCACGAGAGCGCGATGGTCACGGCCATGGCCCTGCACTTGGGCGAACATCGGCATGTCGTCCTGAGCTTCAGCGGTGGAGCGGAAAGCGCCCTGCTGCTGCACCTGTTCCAGCCCTTCCGCGAGCGCTTCACGGTCGCCTGGAACAACCCCGGCGCGCTGCCGCACGAGGCCGAGCATGTCCGAACGCGGGCGGCCGGCGGGCCATTTGTGGAACTGGCCGGCGACCGGGAGGCGTACTGGCGCCAGCACGGATTGCCGAGCGCCCTGTTGCCGGTGGCTTCCTCGACCATGTTCCCCACCGACACGCCGCCCGAGGCGCCGTTGTCTCCCTATCATCTCTGCTGTGCGACGGTTCGCTGGAAGCCCTTCTATGATTGGGCTGCCGCCTCTGGTGTCACCCTGAGCATCCATGGGCAACGGCATGGTGAGAGTTCCCCACGGTTCCTGCCTGGGCCGAGGAGCTTCAATGAATGGGGCCCGTTGGCGACCTGGTCGCGAGAGGAAGTCATGCGGCGCGTCGCCCATCACGGGGTTCCGCTGCCGATGCAGTACGCCGAGGGCTATCCGACCTCGATTGAATGCGCCGTCTGCCCGGCGAACCTCGCCCCTGCTCGCATGGCGTTTCTGCGGAAGCACTATCCTGCCGAGCACGCCGAAACGGTGCGGCTCGCGGAGCAGGTGATGCGGCAGGTTGCAGCTGCCTATGAATGGCAGCGCGAAGCGGTCTCGGCGCTTGGTGCCAAGCAGGATGGTGCGAAATGAGGATCACATGGCCCGTGCTAGCCGCCTGCGTGTGTTTCACCACGGCCGCGGCCGGGCAGCCGAGCGGCCCCACGGCGCTCGACCTCGCGGCAGCGTATTGTCAGCGGGTTGTCTTGCTTCAGGCACAACAGGTCGAAAGCATTTTGGGCTCCTGCGAGAACACTCCCCTCCCGGTGCGGCGGGAGTGTTTGGCCAACCGGCGAGCGAGCGAAGACGAGACGCAACGCCTACAGGCCTACTTGATCGCGCGAGGCTACTTCCCAGGTGGTCCAATGGCTGGCGCCGCGAGGGGGCTCACGATTTCCCAATCGCGCGCGGATCAGGATTTACGTGAGTGTGGTGCCGATCCTGATCGATGCATCCATTGCACGCGCGGCCGCCTCGACCAGGGCCGGCTCGACGACATCCGGTCATGCGTTGAACGATGCCACGCGGCGGTTCCGGCCTGCGTGCGGATCCGTCGCTGTGACGACCCCGCATTCCTTGCTGGCGTGCCCTGATCTGTCGCTTCTGGGTCCGCATGGGGTCCGCAGCCAAAATCCAACCTGTGGATATGTCTGCTAAGTGTTGGTGGGCGCACAAGGACTCGAACCTTGGACCCGCTGATTAAGAGTCAGCTGCTCTACCAACTGAGCTATGCGCCCTTCGGGTACCGGTCCGGAGGCCAGCGCCGAGGAGGCGCTTCATACCTTGCGCTGCGGCTTTGTCCAGCCCCTTTGCGCAGGGGCGCGATCTCATTCGCGCATGGGTCCCATCTCGGCATCGCGATGCACATAGGCCGAGAGCAGCAACCCGAAGCCCAGCATCACCGTGATCATCGCCGAACCGCCATGGCTGATGAGCGGCAACGGCACGCCACCGACAGGGATGGATCCTGTCACCATCGCGACGTTCACGAAGACATAGAGGAAGTAGTTCGTCCCAAGACCGATCGCCAGCAGCCGCCCGAACTGATGCTTGCTGCGGAAGGCAACCAGGTAGCAAAAGGCGACCACCAGCAGCAGCGCGCCCAAGGTCGTCAGTGCGCCGACCAGGCCGAACTCCTCGGCGATCATGGTGAAGATGAAGTCGGTCTGCTTCTCGGGCAGGAAGTTCAGGTGGCCCTGGGTGCCCTGCAGGAACCCCTTCCCCCAAAGCCCGCCCGACCCCAGCGCGATCTTCGACTGGATGATGTTGTAGCCCGCGCCGAGCGGATCACTCTCCGGATCGAGGAAGGTGGTGATCCGGGCCCGCTGATAATCGTGCAGCCGTTCATAGGCGATGGGCGCGGCGATGGCGGCCGCGCCGATGCCGATCGCGAACTTCCACCACCGCATCCCCGCCGCCCAGAAGACGGCCGCACCGATCATGCAGGTGATCAGGGCGGTTCCCAGATTCGGCTGCTTCAGGATCAGCCCAACCGGCACCAGAACGGCAATCGCGGGTGGGATGAGGAAGAGCGGATTGCCCACCCTCTCCCACGATGCTCGGTGGAACCAGGACGCGAGCGCCAGCACGAGCACGATCTTCATCAGCTCGGAAGGCTGGAGCTGGATCGGGCCGATATCGATCCATCGCTGCGCGCCCTTGCCGACATTGCCATGCAGCAGCACCAGCACCAGCAGCGCCACCCCGCCGAGATAGCCGAGCCAGGCCAGCCGCGCGATCAGCCTGATGTCGACCATCGCGATGCCGAGCATCAACACCAGCCCGAAGCCGAACCGGATCGCGTGCTTCTGCGCGTAAGTGTCCGGATTGCCACTGCCAGCCGACAGCAGCGCGACATAGCCGATCGCGGCCACGGCGCAGAGCAGCAGCACGAAGGACCACGGGATCTGCCAGAACTTCTCGAGGATCCCTGTCCCGCGGTCACGCGTCAGGAGGCGCCGCTCGAAGATCATCGCGTCGCCTCCGCCACGCGCTGGCCGGGGCGTGCCGGACCCAGGCGCTGGAAGGCCTCGACCATGATGTCACGCGCAATCGGCGCCGCCGCGCCGGAACCGCTCGTGCCGTGCTCGACGATCACCGACAGCGCGAAGATCGGATTGTCATGCGGTGCGTAGGCGACGAAGAGCGCATGCGGGCGCCATTCGCGCGGCACGGCATTGACGTTGAAGCCCCGCTCGCGCTGTTCACGAGACACGCGACGCACCTGGGTCGTGCCCGTCTTGCCCGCAAGCTGGCCATACTGCCCGGGCAGGCGTGCCACGCCAGCCGTGCCGCCGCCATTCACGACCCCCCACATGGCATCGCGGATCAGCCGCAGATCGTTGTCGGGCAGGCCGAGGCTCGGCCAATCCTCGGCCCGCGTACCCCGCACGGGCCGTCCGCCGATGGCCCGCGTCAGGTGTGGCTGCACGGCCCGGCCCGTGGCCAGCCGCGCCGTCATCACCGCCAGCGACAAAGGGGTGAGCTGATAGAAGCCCTGCCCGATGCCATGCACGATCGTATCGCCGATCGACCACGGCTTGCCCTGCGCCTGCCGCCAGCCGCGCGTCGGCACCAAGCCGCGACGCGTGCCGGGCAGCTCGATGTCGAGATCGACGCCGAGGCCGAAGCGGTTGGCCATGGCGGCGATCCGGTCCATCCCCGTGCGACGGGCCATTTCGTAGAAATAGACATCGCAGGACGCCATGATGGCGGTGCGCATGTTCATCCCGCCATGGCCGCTGCGCAGGTGGCAGTGGAAGCGCGTATCGCCGAAGTCGAGATGCCCCGGGCAGCTCACGATGTCCCCGGGCCGGCAGACCTTCGCCTCCAGCGCAGCCAGGGCGACGATCATCTTGAAGGTCGACCCCGGCGCGTAGAGCCCGTTCGTCGCCTTGTTGATCAGCGGCGTCGTGCGGGCCGCCGTCCATTGCCGCCACTGCGCGGCTGACACGCCGGAGTTGAAGATATTCGGGTCGAAGGATGGCTTGGTCGCCATCGCCAGGACCTCGCCATTGCGGGCATCGAGCAGCACGGCGGTCGTGCCTTCCTCGATCCGGCCGCGGATGGCCTTCTGCAGTTCCGCATCGACGCTGATCTGCACGTCCTGGCCGGGAATGCCCTCGCGCCGATCGAGTTCGCGGATCACGCGGCCGACCGCATTCACCTCCACTTCCACCGCGCCCGCGCGACCGCGCAGGATGCGGTCATGAAAGCGCTCGATCCCGGCGCGACCGACGCGGATGCCGGGAAGCTGAAGCAGGGGATCGTCATCCACGTCCCGCTCGGCCGGCGCGGCGACGTAGCCCACGACATGGGCCAGATGCTCGGTTTCCGGGTAGATGCGGGTGGTGCCCATATCCACGGTGATGCCCGGCAGGTCGGGGGCATTCACCTCGATCCGCGCCATTTCCTCCCAGCTCAGGAACTCGCGCAGGATGACCGGAACAAAGCGTCGGTTGCGGCGGATGTCGCGCTCGATTCGTGCCTTCTCATGATCTGCCAGCGGCACGATCTTCGAGAAGGTCTCGAGCGTCGCGGCCACATCCGCGGTCTGCTCCGCCACCAGCAAGGCGCGCCAGTTTAGCCGGTTGCCGGCCACGACCTTGCCGTTGCGGTCGAGCACGCGGCCGCGTGGCGGCGCGAAAAGCCGGGCGCTGACCCGGTTCTCCTCGGCCAGCGTCGCGTAGCGCGCGCCTTCCTCGACCTGCAGGCGATAGAGCCGGGAACCCAGGAAGCCAAAGGCACCGAGCTGGATCACCCCCAGCACGGCGGCACGCCGGGTGAAGATCCCCCGGCGACGCTCCTCTTCCTTGCGAACGGTGCGTTCGCGGCCGAGCAGGCCCGACTTGTTCCAAGGGCGCCAGTTCAAGGTGCGTTCTCCGCATGGCGCATCGCCTCATGCACCCGTGTCAGGACGAGCGCGATGGCGGGATACAGGCCGCAGGACAGCAGTGCCGCATGCAGCGCCGGCGCCATCGGCGGCAGGCGCAGCGCCAGCACGGCCTGGAGCCCCCAATAGAGGCACGCCGCGCCCAGCGCCGCCGCGCAAAAGCCCAGCCAGACCGCCAGGAAGGATTGCCGCGCCAGGAAGCGCCGGAATCGCAACGCCACCGCATGCAAGGCCAGCAGCACCAGCACGCCGGAGCCGAGGGGGGCAAGGGTCAGCAAATCCATCAGCAACCCCAGCAGAAAGACGACCGGCGGCATCATCGCCCCCGGGCGAAACACCGACCAGAAGGCAACGCAGGGCAGCGTCACCGCGAAGACCGGCGAGGGAAGGCTGACCGGCGCGGCCGCCAGCACCATCAGGAAAGCCGTCGAGAACCCCGGAAAGGCAAGCCGCGCGAAGGCGTCGATCCGCCGCAGCAGCCCAGGCGCCGGTGCCGGTCGGCCGTGGTCGGGGCGGCGGAAGGGGGACAGGGCCATGGCACGCCCTCAGCGGCGCCCGGGCCGTGGCTCAGGCCGTGCCACTGCCTCGGGCGGGATGATGCCGCGCAGCCCGTAGTCGAACAGCCGCACCACATCGAGCCGGTCGAGACGGGCGAAGAGCTCGACCTCCGGGGCGCCCTGGGCGTTCAGCCGCACGATGCCGACCGGCAGGCCGGCCGGGAAGGCACCGGCCTCGGCGCTGGTCACGATACGTTCGCCATCGACCGGGATCACGCCTTCGGGCCAATGCGAGAGCCGCGGCCGGGCGCTGTTGTTGCCGGCCATGATGGCGCGCGCGCGGCTCGATTCCAGCGTCACGGGAATGCGGCTGTTCATGTCGGTCGCGAGCAGGACGCGGGCGGACCGGCCGCCGACCTCGGTCACCCGGCCGACGAAGCCCCGCTCATCCAGCGCGACCTGGCCCTTGCGGATCGAATGCTGCGGCCCGGTCGCCAGCAGAACGGCGCGGGCATAGGTGCCGCCGCCATCGGCCACGACCCGGGCCGTGACGAAGGCCGGCGCCGCCTCCGGCAGGAAGTTGAGCTGCCGGCGCAGCATGTCATTCTCGGTCTCGAGTGCCAGGGCCGTCGCATGCCAGCGCCGGAGGCGTTCATTCTCCTCACGAAGCTGCGCGTTCTCCCCGCGCAGCTCCGCGAGCGAACGGATTTCCTCGACGACGGAACGGACGGCACCCATCGGCTCGGCCAACGCGGCATAGATCGGCGAGAGCGCATCGGAGAGATGCGTGCGTAGCCGCTCAGCCAGCAGGGTATCCGCCTTGCCCAGCAGCATGACGCCGAAGGCAGCCGCGATCATCAGCGGCAGCGATAGCCGCGCCAATGCCTGACGGAGCGGAATGCTCAGCCGGATCACGCGCCCCTACATCCCCCTGCCAGGATCACGAGGCCCCCTGCCCCCGCTCGAAGGCAGGGGGCAGGGTCGATATCAATACATCGAACTCAGGACGTGGCGAAGCCGCTTGATGTCTTCAAGCGCCCGGCCGGTACCGAGGGCGACGCAGGACAGGGCATCTTCTGCCACCACGACGGGCAGGCCCGTGGCTTCGCGCAGCACCTGGTCCAGCCGGTTGAGCAGCGCGCCACCGCCGGTCAGGACGATGCCCTTGTCCACGATGTCCGCGGCGAGTTCGGGGGGCGTGTTCTCGAGCGCCACCTTCACCGCCTCGACGATCTGGGCGACCGGCTCATAGAGGGACTCGGCGACCTGGCGCTGGCCGACCACGACCTCGCGCGGAACGCCGTTCATCAGGTCGCGGCCCTTCACCTCGGCAAGCGGACCGTCATCGCCATCCTCGGGCGGCGCGGCCGCGCCGATCTCGAGCTTGATCCGCTCGGCCGTGGATTCGCCGATCAGCAGGTTAAACTGGCGACGGATGTAGGAGATGATCGCCTCATCCAGCTTGTCGCCGCCGACGCGCACGGAACGCGCATAGACGATGCCGCCGAGGGAGATGACCGCAACCTCGGTCGTGCCGCCACCGATATCGACGATCATCGAGCCCGAGGGCTCGGTCACCGGCAGGCCAGCACCGATCGCGGCGGCCATCGGCTCCTCGATCAGCAGCACTTTCCGCGCGCCGGCGGATTCCGCGCTTTCCTGGATCGCGCGCCGTTCCACCGCCGTCGAACCCGAGGGCACGCAGACGATGATCATCGGCGAGGCGAAGGAGCGCCGGTTATGCACCTTGCGGATGAAGTGCTTGATCATCTCCTCCGCCACCTCGAAATCGGCGATGACGCCGTCACGGAGCGGGCGGATGGCAGCGATGTTGCCCGGCGTGCGGCCGAGCATGAGCTTGGCTTCCTCGCCCACGGCAAGCACCTGCTTGCGGCCTCGCTGGTCGGAGATGGCGACCACGCTCGGCTCGTTCAGCACGATCCCCCGCCCCTTCACATAGACGAGCGTATTCGCGGTGCCGAGGTCGATGGCCATGTCGGCGGACAGGAAGCCGAACAGGCGAGAGAACATGCGTACCGGACCTTCTGAGGGGGCCGCACAGCGCGCGCCGCGGATGGACCGCCGCCGCGACCGATGGGGCTTAAGAGAGGACGGGGGCGTTTACCCCCCCCTGGCCGGACTCTCAAGCCGGATTCCCGCGAGGGGTCGGCGGAAGGGCGGGACGGGCTTGGCTCAGTAGCCCACAGCCCGCCCGATGGCCCGGAAATCATGTCGAAATCGGCATGATTTCCGAAACAGATCTGCCAGCCTCCATGCGCGCGACGCCGGGCGATGCCAGCGCGTCGGCCGGCATCATCCGGCGCCGCGGCGCCGTCACGCGCGGAGCACGACGGGCGGTTCGGTGCGCTCCCGCTTCACCAGCAGCTTGTTCAGCGCATGCACATAGGCACGGGCGGAGGCGACGATCGTATCCGTATCCGCGCCCTGCCCGTCCACCAGCTTGCCGTTCTCCTCCATGCGCACGGTCACGCGCGCCTGGGCGTCGGTGCCGCCGGTGATGGACTGCACGGCGTAGAGCTTGAGGTTGACGTCATGCGGGAAGGCATTGCGCAGGGCGTTGAAGGTCGCGTCCACCGCGCCATCGCCGGTCGCCATGCCGTCCACGCGCTCGCCATCCACCTCAAGCGCGATGGTGGCCATCGGCTTGGTGCCCATGCCCGTCGACACGTTCAGCCCGGTCAGCTTGATCCGGTCATTGCCGCGCACGACCTCGTCATCGACCAGCGCGGCGATGTCCTCGTCGTAGACAACCTTCTTGCGGTCGGCGAGTTCCTTGAAGCGCTTGAAGGCATCGTTGAGCTGGTTGTCGCCCACCTCGTAACCCAGCGTCTTCAAGCGGTCGCGGAAAGCCGCGCGGCCGGAGTGCTTGCCGAGGATGATGGAGTTGGTGGACCAGCCCACGCTTTCCGGCGTCATGATCTCGTAGGTCGAAGCGTCCTTCAGCACACCGTCCTGGTGGATACCCGATTCATGCGCGAAGGCATTGCGGCCAACGATCGCCTTGTTGGGCTGCACGTCGAAGCCGGTGATCGTGGCGAGCAGCTTCGAGGTCTTGAGGATGCGCTGGCTGGTGATGGCGGTCTTGGCGTGCAGCACGTCATGACGCGTGCGCACGGCCATCGCCACTTCCTCCAGGCTCGCATTGCCCGCCCGTTCGCCGATGCCGTTGATGGTGCATTCCACCTGGCGCGCGCCGGCCTGGATCGCCGCCAGCGTGTTCGCCACGGCGAGCCCCAGGTCGTTGTGGTTGTGCGTGGAGAAGATCGCCTTCTCCGCCCCCGGCACCTTGTTGATCAGCGTCGAGAAGATCTCATGCATGTCGGCGGGCAGCGAGTAGCCGACGGTGTCCGGAATGTTGATGGTGGTCGCACCGGCCTTGATCGCGGCCTCGACGCAGCGGCAGAGGAATTCAAGATCCGAGCGCGACCCGTCCTCGGCCGACCATTCGACATCGGCCGCGTGGTTACGCGCCAGCGTGACGGATTGGGTGATGCGCTCCAGCACTTCGTCCCGCGTCATGCGCAGCTTCACGCGCATATGCAGGTCGGAGGTGGCGAGCACGATGTGGATGCGCGGCCGCGCGGCCAGCTTGGTCGCCTCGGCCGAGGCCATGATGTCGGCGGTGTTGGCGCGCGACAGGCTCGCGATCACCGGCCCGTCCTTGCTGAAGCGCTTCGCGATGGACTGCACGCTTTCGAAGTCGCCGGGGCTCGCGATGGCGAAGCCGGCTTCCAGCACATCGGCGCCCAGCTCGTGCAGCGCCTCCGCCATGCGCAGCTTCTCCTCGAGGTTCATCGAGAAGCCCGGCGACTGCTCGCCGTCGCGCAGCGTCGTGTCGAAGATGATGATGCGGTCGTCGGCCAGGGTGCCGAAGGATGGATGGGTGATGGCCATGGAATGCGTTTCCCGTTGGCGATGATGTGGATGCGCGCGTTCGGTCCCAGGTTCCCCTGAGCAGTGGCCGGCTTCGGTCAGCCGGGCGTCACGCCCAGGGGCGGGTAAGTCGAAGGAGAAGGAGGCCGAGCGGCGCGCGCGCGAAGGCCGGGGCGGGAAGCCCCAGGACCAGGTCGGCCGGGATGGCGCGCAGGTTCATCGCGGGACGGAATTTACGGGTGAGCGTCGCGCAGGGCAAGCATGGATGTCGGGGGGCGCGACGCCGCCCCCGCCCCTCCCTATTGGGTGCGCCCCTCTCGCGTCAGTTCCGCGATCAGCGGCCGGAGCGTGCGCTCCTCTTCCTCCCAATAGGCCGCGAAGCCGGCCGGCCCCTGGAAGGTGATGGGGATGTTCAATTGCCGCATGCGCTCGGCATGCTCGGGCGAAGCAATGGCACGTTGCAGAGCGCCCGCCAGGCGATCCAGCACCTCGGGCGGCAGGCCGGCGGGCGCGACGAATGCGCGGGTGGAGCCGGCAACGATGTCATAGCCCTGAGCCCGGGCCGTCGGCACACCGGGCAGGAAGGGGCTTTCCTCCGGCGACAGGACAGCAAGGGCCCGCATCGCCCCCTGCCGCATCTGGGCGGAGGTGGTGCCGACCGCGAAGATCGCCGCCTCGGTCTGCCCCCCCAGCAGCGCCGTCAGCGCGGGCCCGGCGCCGTTGAAATGCACCTGGTTGAAGCTGACGTCGGCGAGGCGCTGCAGACGGATGGAGGCGAGGTGCTCATGCCCCAGCAGCCCGTTGTCGGACATGCGGAAATCGTCCGGGCGTGCCTTCGCCACCGCGACCAGGTCGGCAAGGCTACGCAGCGGGCTGTCGGCCCGCACCACGATCGCGCCCGGATCCGTCACATGCAGGGCAAGCGGCGTGAAGCTCTCCCGCGTGAAGCCCGGCTGGCGGCTGGGGTCGAGATACAGCGTCGTGGTCTGCGGCCAGAGCCCATAGGCGATGGTCAGGCCATCCGGCCGCGCCCGCGCTGTCTGCGCCATGCCGATCTGGCTGCCGGCGCCCGGGCGGTTCTGCACCACCACCGCCATGCCGAGTTCGCGTTCAAGCAGGGGTGCGAGCGCACGCGCCCCAATGTCGTTGCCGCCACCGGGTGGATAGGGGACGATCAGTTCCACCGTCCGGCCCTGGGCCAGGACGGGCCACGGCGCGGCGACCGCCGCGAGGCCGAATACAGTCCGCCGCCGCAGGGCGGTCATCTTCGAAGCCATTTTCTCTGGCCCTTTCGCAGTCAGGCGAATGGCCGCGTCCGGCGATGCCGCCCGCCTTCTGCCGGGCGGCGCGGTGCCATCATGCTACTGGCGGATGGGTCGCCCACCAATGCCGCGCGATGTCGGCGCGGCGGCAGACCCAGATATCCGGCTCCCGCGCCACGCGTGCGAGCACGCGCTGCAGCGCCGCCGCACGGCCCGGCCGCCCGATGATCCGGCAATGCAGCCCCACCGACATCATCTTCGGCGCGCCCGCGCGGCCTTCGGCGAGCAGCACCTCGATGGCATCAGACACATAGCGTTCCCAGCCATCGGGGCTGCTGAAGCCCGGCGGGACCGCGTATTTCATGTCATTCGCATCGAGCGTGTAGGGGATGACGAGATGCGGCCCCTTCGGCCCCTGCACGTAGTGCGGCAGGTCGTCGTCATAGGCATCGGAATCATACAGGAAACCGCCATGTTCCATCACCAGGCGGCGGGTGTTGGGGCTGATGCGCCCAGTGTACCAGCCGACCGGCGTCGTGCCGGTCAGCCGCTCGATGGTCTCGACGCATTTGGCGATCTCGGCGCGCTCGGTCGCTTCATCCACGCCATGATAGTCGATCCAGCGCCAGGCATGGGAGGCGACCTCATGCCCAGCCTCCGCAAAGGCGCGGGCGACATCGGGGTTCAGCTCCAGCGCGCGACCGACGCCATAGACCGTCAGCGGATAGCCGTGCTTCGCGAAGGCCCGCATGATGCGCCAGACGCCCGCCCGCGCACCGAATTCGAACTGCGATTCCACGGTGCGGTTGCGATCGCCCAGGATCGGCGTGCCGCCCGGGACCTCGTGCAGATAAAGCTCGCTGCCGGCATCTCCGTTCAGCACGGTGTTCTCCCCGCCCTCCTCGTAGTTGAGCACGAAGGAGAGGGCGAGCTTCGCCCCGTTCGGCCATTTCGGGTCCGGCGGCGTGGCGCCGTAGCCGAGGAAGTCGCGCGGGTAGAAGGTCTTCGGATCGGGAATCATGGCCGCAAGATTGGCCAGCCCGCCGCTGCCGGGTCAACGCATGCGTGACCCGGCAGCAGGCGCCGGCCGGCGGGTCACGCCGCCCGGGACTGCGCCAGCGCCCTGGCCCGCAGCGCCCAGCCCTGCGCCACGGGCGAGCCTTCCTTCAGCGCGAGCCGCTCGGCCACCATGGCATTGGCCATGGCGGTGTCGTCGGCGCGGATCGCCGCCTCGCACAGTGTCCAGGAGAGGATGTCGCGCTGCGCATGGCTGCCGCCGAAGCGGTTGGCGACGCCGCGCACCGGCAGGATATGCGCGACGGCACCGCGATAATCACCCTGTCCGAAGGCCGCCAGACCGCGCGCCAGCGGCAGGCCGACATCGCGCGACATCATCGCATTCGTCCCCTGCCCGGCCGCCGCGCGTTGCAGCGTCGCGATCACGGCACGCTGCGCCGCATGGTCGCCGGTGGCCGCGAAGGCCATCATCGCGTGCACGTCGTTGAAGGCGTAGACACCGTGGTCGATGCGTGCGGACCAGGTGGGCAGCAGCCGTGACCAACGGTCGCCCACATCATGCCCGAGCACCCAGAGCCGCCACAGGAGCGCGGCGCCGTCGATCGCCTCCAGCGCCTGGCCAAAGCCGCCGGCCGAGATGCGCTCGTCGAACAGCGTGAGCGCACCGGCGATGTCGCCCTGCTCGATGCAGAACAGCGCGAGATGCCACCAGTTGTGATAGGCGAAGAGGCTGTCCGGCGCCCACCCCGTCGCGGTGCCGCGCATGAAAACGGCACCTTCGACGGCGCGGCCCTGCATTTCCATCACATGCGCGACGGCATGCGTCGCCCAGCCGTCGCGCGGGTTGATGGCGACGGCCTCGCGCCCCGCGGCTTCGGCATGCGCATAGTCCCCGCTTTCCTCAAGGCCAAAGGCATGCATGCCGAGCAGGAAGCCATAGCCCGGCATGTCGCGCCGCCAGGCGGGCAGCACGCGCGCCACGCGGTCGCGCAGCATATGGCTCTGACCAAGGAAGAAGTCGCCGAGCTGGGCGAACTGCGCGGCGAGCAGGTCGCGCGGATGGGCGATGGCGATGCCGGCCCAGGCCTCGGTGGCAGCGGGCAGATCGCCCGCCATCCAGAACCGGATCGCGGCGATATGCGCCTGCTCCCGGGCATTGGCGCGCGCGGCAAGGGCCTCGGCGGCCATCAGGCTGGCGGCAGCCTCGCCCGCGAAGGTCTTGTCGGTCGTCGTCGCCAGGATGGCGGCGCGCACCGCATGCGCCATCACGCAATCCGGATGCGCGGCGATAAGCGCATCCAGATCGGCGACCGGGTCGGCAAGGTAGGCATGGAACTTGGCGATGGCGGCATCGAGCAGCCGTGCCGCATCGGCCGTGCAGGTCAGGGCGTTGCCCCGGAGATCGGTGGTCATGGCAGTGGTCCTCCGCGTCCTTCGTACGGCGCAGGTTGTGGCGTGCCGGGCCGCCTTGCCTCCAGACATCCCATGGTACAGCGGCGCGCAAAAGCAGAATCCGCACCCATTCAATGGGTTATGGACAGTTCGATCGATTCCGAAAGGTGCGGCGGTGATCGCGCGCACAGGGTGGCTGCACCTGCGGTACACTCATTCCATGAGCGAGACCACGACACGCCGCGAGAATGCGCGCGAAAGGCTGCTCGACCTTGCCGAAGCCGCGGTCCTGCAGAAGGGCTTCGGCGCAACCTCGATCGAGGAGCTGATCGTCGGCGCCGGCCTCTCGAAGAGCGGCTTCTTCTACCATTTCGCCGACAAGGGCGAATTGGCGAAGGCCTTGCTGCTCCGCTACATCGAGCGCGACAACCTCATCCTCGACGCCCTCTTCGCCCAGGCGGACGCGCTGAACGAGGATCCGCTGCACGGCTTCCTGGTCGGGCTGAAGCTTTTCGCCGACATGATGGGCGCGATGACCGAGGTACATCCGGGCTGCATGGTCGCGTCGGTCTGCTACCAGGAACATCTCTTCGACCGCGAGATTCATGCCTTGGCACGCAATGCGGTGATCGCGTGGCGCCTGCGCTTCCGGGCACGGCTGGATGCGATCGTCGCGCGCTATCCGCCGAGAGTGGCGGTGGATCTCGATGATCTCGCGGACATGATCTCGGTGATGGTGGATGGCGGCATCACCATCTCCCGCGTCACGCGCGACCCGGCACTGATGGCGCGGCAGATCATGCTCTACCGCGCCTTCGTGCGGGCGGTGTTCCTCGGCACATAAGCGAAGGGCGCCGGAGGTCTCCCCCCGGCGCCCCGATGGCCACCGCTTCGCGGCGGGTTCAGTTCTTCGCCTTGTCGACCAGCGCGTTCTTGCTGATCCAGGGCATCATCCCGCGCAGCTTCGCACCGATCTCCTCGATCGGGTGCTCGGCATTGCGGCGGCGGATCGCCTTGAAGGACGCCTGGTTCACCTTGTTCTCGAGCATCCAGTCGCGGGCGAAGCGGCCGGTCTGGATGTCCTCGAGCACCTTCTTCATCTCGGCCTTGGTCTCGGCGGTGATGATGCGCGGGCCGGTGACGTATTCGCCGTACTCGGCGGTGTTGGACACCGAGTAGTTCATGTTGGCGATGCCGCCCTCATAGATCAGGTCGACGATCAGCTTCACTTCGTGGAGGCATTCGAAATAGGCCATCTCGGGGGCGTAGCCGGCCTCGACCAGCGTCTCGTAGCCCGCCTTGATGAGCTCGACGAGGCCGCCGCAGAGCACCGCCTGCTCGCCGAACAGGTCGGTCTCGCATTCCTCCTTGAAGGTCGTCTCGATCACGCCCGAGCGGCCGCCGCCGATCGCGGAGGCGTAGGACAGCGCGATCTCGAGCGCATTGCCCGACGGGTTCTGGTGCACGGCGACCAGGCACGGCACGCCGCCGCCCTTCTGGTACTCGCCGCGCACCGTGTGGCCGGGGCCCTTCGGCGCGATCATGAACACGTCGATGTCGGGACGCGGATCGAGCAGGTTGAAATGCACGTTGAGACCATGCGCGAAGGCGATGGCCGAACCCGGCTTCAGGTTCTCATGCAGGTGGTCGCGGTACAGGTCGCCCTGCAGCTCGTCCGGCGTCAGCACCATGACGACATCGGCCCACTTCGCCGCGTCGGCGGGCGTCATCACCTTGAAGCCGGCGGCTTCCGCCTTCTTCCAGGACCCGCCCGGACGCAGGCCGATCACAACGTCCTTCACGCCGGAATCGCGCATGTTCATCGCATGGGCGTGGCCCTGGCTGCCGAAGCCGATGACCGCGACCTTGCGGGCCTTGATCAGGTTCACATCCGCATCGCGGTCGTAGTAAACGCGCATGGCTGCGCTCTCCCCTTCTATCAGGATCTCAGGTCAGGCCGCGCGGACCACGCGCAATGGCCACGGCGCCGGTGCGCGACACTTCCGCCAGCCCGATGGGCCGCATCAGCGCGCAGAAGGCGTCGATCTTCTCCGCCGCACCGGTCATCTCGAAGACGAAGCTCTCCGTCGTCGCATCGACCACGCGGGCGCGGAAGGCATCCGCGAGGCGCAGGGCCTCGACGCGGTTCTCGCCGCGGCCCGCCACCTTGATAAGCGCCAGCTCGCGCGTCAGATGCGGGCCTTCCAGCGTCAGGTCCGACACCTTGTGCACTGGCACCAGGCGGTCGAGCTGCGCCTTGATCTGCTCGATCACCATCTCGGTGCCGCTGGTGACGATCGTGATGCGGCTGATCCGCCCCGTCTCGTCCACCGGCGCCACGGTCAGGCTGTCGATGTTGTAGCCTCGGCCGCTGAACAGGCCGATGACGCGGGCCAGCACGCCGGCCTCGTTCTCCACCAGCACAGCGATGGTCGCCGCGCGCTGCGCGTTGTCGAATTCGGACATGATACGCGCCCCTCAGACCAGAACCTTGCCTTCGTCGGTGACGCCGGCGACGCCGCCCTCCTGATCCGGTCCCAGGATCATCTCGTTATGCGCGGCACCGGAGGGGATCATCGGGAAGCAGTTCTCGTCCTTGGCCACCGCGATGTCGGCGATGACGGGTCCGGGGTGAGCGATCATCTCGCGGATGCCGGCGTCGAGGTCGGCCGGGTCGGTCACGCGGATGCCCTTGGCATGGAAGGATTCCGCGAGCTTCACGAAGTCCGGCAGCGCCGCGGAATAACTCTCGGAATACCGGCCGCCGTGCAGCAGCTCCTGCCACTGGCGCACCATGCCCATGTACTTGTTGTTCAGGATGAAGACCTTCACCGGCAGGCGGTACTGCGCGAGCGTGCCCATCTCCTGGATGTTCATCAGGATCGAGGCCTCGCCGGCGATGTCGATGCACAGCGCATCGGGATGCGCGATCTGCACGCCCATCGCCGCCGGCAGGCCATAGCCCATCGTCCCGAGGCCGCCAGAGGTCATCCAGCGGTTCGGCTTGCTGAAGCCGAAATACTGCGCGGCCCACATCTGATGCTGGCCGACCTCGGTCGAGATGAAGGTCTCGCGGCCGAGTTCCTTCGTGATCTCGTACAGCCGCTTCACCGCATGCTGCGGCTTGATGATCTTGCCTTCCTGACGATAGCGCAGGCTGTCCTTGCCGCGCCATTCGTCGATCTGGCGCCACCAGGCCGCCAACGCCGCCTTGTCCTGCGCGGTGCCGTCGTCCTTCCAGGCCGCGATCAGCGCGGCGATCACGCGCCCCGCATCGCCCACGATCGGCACATCGACAGGGACGTTCTTGTTGATCGAGGACGGGTCGATATCCGCATGGATCTTCTTGGAATCCGGGGAGAAGGCGTTGAGCCGCCCCGTCACGCGGTCGTCGAAGCGCGCCCCGATGTTCAGCATGACGTCGCAGCCATGCATGGCGAGGTTCGCCTCATAGGTCCCGTGCATGCCCAGCATGCCGAGAAACAGCGGATCCTCCGCCGGATACGCACCCAGCCCCATCAGCGTGTTGGTGATGGGAAAGCCCGTCATGCGGGTGAAGTCGCCCAGCAGGCGCGACGCCTCCGGGCCCGCATTGATCACGCCGCCGCCGGAGTAGATCACCGGGCGCTTCGCACCCTTCAGCAGCTTCACCGCCTTGCGGATCTGCTCGGCATCCGGCTCGGTCTGCGGGCGGTAGGACCGGTGCTCGGTCTTGGGCGGCTCCGTATAGGGCGCCTTGTTGATCAGGATGTCCTTGGGCAGATCGATCACGACCGGGCCCGGGCGGCCGGACTTCGCCACGTAGAAGGCCTCATGCACCACGCGGGCGAGGTCGGCCGACTTCTTGACCAGGTAGTTGTGCTTGGTCGCGGGCCGCGTGATGCCGGTGGTGTCGGCTTCCTGGAAGGCATCGTTGCCGATCAGGTGCGTCGGCACCTGACCGGTCAGGCACACGATGGGGATGGAATCGAGCAGCGCATCCACGAGGCCCGTCACGGCATTCGTCGCGCCGGGGCCGGAGGTGACGAGCACGCAGCCCACCTTGCCGGTGGAGCGCGCATAGCCCTCGGCCGCATGCACGGCGGCCTGTTCGTGCCGTACCAGGATGTGGCGGATGGCGTTCTGCTGGAAGATCGCGTCGTAGATGGGCAATACCGCCCCGCCCGGATAGCCGAAGATAACCTCGACGCCGTTGTCCTTGAGCGCGCGCAGGACGACCTCGGCGCCCGACATCGTCAGGGCGGCTTCGGTGCTGGCGGGCTTGGTGGCGGCGGACATCGGTCTCTCTTCTTTCCTGACAGGTTCGGTATCGCCCAGGGCATATCCCGGGGCGAGGCGGGGCTCTTAGACCCCACGCTGCGGCGCGTCAACGCAGGCGATCAACAAAAGCGAAGACTTGATCGGAAAAACTTTCCGAAAATTGCGCAACATCCGCGATCCGCGCATGGATCATATGCGTCCGGGACACATCAGCGAGCGCATGGTGGCGGAACCAGGTCGCCTGCCGCTTCGTATACTGCCCCGTGTTCAGGATCGCCCGCCGAGACGCCTCCTCCAAGGACAATCGCCCGGCCAGCATGGCCGCCAGCTCCGGCACGCCATGCGCGCGCATGGATGGCAGGGCGGGATCGAGGCCCTGGTCGACCAGCGCGCGCACCTCCTCGATCGCGCCGCCCGCCAGCATGGCCGCCCAACGCGTGGCGATGGCCGCGCGCAGCGCCTCGCGCGGGGGGTCGATGAGGATGGCGGCGAAGCGCCACGGCGCCGGGCCCGTCCCGCCCGCGGCCTGCCAGGAGGCCAGCCCCCGTCCCGTCCCGCGCCATACCTCCCAGGCGCGCGCCAGGCGTTGACTGTCCGAGGGCCGCAGCCGCGCGGCCGTGTCAGGGTCCGCCTCGGCCAGTCGCGCATGCAGCGCCGCCGGCCCGTCCTCGGCGAGGAGCCGACGCGCCTCGGCGCGCGCATCATCCGGGATGGGCGGGATGTCCGAGAGCCCCTGCGTCAGGGACGCAAAATACATTCCCGTGCCGCCGCACAGGATCGGCATGCGGCCAGCCGCGCGCGCCGCCACCATCTCCGCCAGCGCCACCTCCCGCCACCAGGCGACGGAAGCCGCCTCCGCCGCCGGCCGCACGCCGTAAAGGCGATGCGGCACACGCGCCTCCTCCTCCCGCGTCGGGCGCGCGCTCAGCACCCGCAACTCGCGATAGACCTGCATGCTGTCGGCGTTGATCACCACGCCACCAGCCTGTTCGGCGATCGCCAGCGCCAGTGCCGACTTCCCGCTCGCCGTCGGTCCGGCGATCAGCAGGGCAGACGGTTGATCCTCGCTCCTCACAGAGGCATACCCCGGCGCCGATGGACCATGTTCTGACCCTGGTCGCCCCGCGCGGCGGCCTTTCGCTCGCCACGCTGCATGCGGCCCGCGATGCGCTCGCCGCCATCGGCGCGGCCACCGGCACGCCGGACTGGCTGGCGCCGGAAGAAGCCGCCGACCTGCCCTTCGCCGGCCTCGCCCCCGACCAGGCCGATGCCGCGGCACGGGCCGCGCTCTCCGGCCAGGCCGTGGACGTCATCGCGCAAACCGCGGCGGGCCGGCGCAAGCGCCTGCTGATCGCGGACATGGACAGCACCATCGTCACCACCGAGACACTGGACGAGCTCGCCGGCCAAGCCGGCATCAAGGACAAGATCGCGGCCATCACCAAGCGCGCGATGAATGGCGAGCTCGACTTCGAGGGCGCGCTGCGCGAGCGCGTCGGCATGCTGAAGGGCCTGCCGGCCGAGGCCATGGAACGCACCTGGGCCGAGACGGAGCTGATGCCCGGCGCGATGACGCTGGTCGCGACGATGCGCGCCGGTGGCGCGCGCTGCGCACTGGTCTCGGGCGGCTTCACCTTCTTCACCGGCCGCGTCGCCGCGCTGGTCGGGTTCCACGAGCACCACTCGAACACGCTCCTCGAGGCGAATGGACGTCTGACCGGCCATGTCGCCGACCCGATCCTCGGGCGCAACGCCAAACTCGCCACGCTGAAGCGGCTGGCGACGGAGGAAGGCATCGGCCTCGATGCCACGCTGGCCGTGGGCGACGGCGCGAATGACCTCGACATGATCCAGGCGGCGGGGCTCGGCGTCGCTTACCATGCCAAGCCGATCGTCGCGGCGGCGGCGCGCGCGCGGGTGGATCACGGGGACCTCACCGCGCTGCTGTTCGCCCAGGGCTACCGCGTGGCGGAATTCGCGACGGTCTGATCGCGCCACCCCGGTGCCAGGACCCAGATGCCGTCGAAGCGGTCGAGCAGATCGCTCGCCGGGTCCATCCCTGCCCAGGCGTGGGTCAGGGCGGTCTCGTCGCCCAGCACGTAGAAGGTGCCTGGTTCATGGGCGCCCAGCAGCAGCTTCTGGCGAATGCTGGCGTTGACCGTCTGAACCACGCGCGGATCGATCCGCGCGAGATAGACCGCATCCGTCATAAGCCCGCGCGTGGCGGCATAGACCGCGATCTCCTCCCAATGCATCGCCTGCATCCCGGTCGGCACCACGCGCACGGCGTCGTATCGCTGTGCTGCCTCGGTCCAGAAGGGATGGGCGAGGCGCAATGGCAGGGTCGGTGGCTGCGGCACGAAGAAGTCATGCAGCCGCGCCGCCCCCGGGCGCAGGTCCACCGCCTGGAACAGCAGAGCAACCGCCAGCACGTAGCCCGCACGCCGCCCTCCTAGGGCGCGCGCGAGCGCCGCGCAGGCGGCGAAGAGCGCCGCGTAGAGAACAGGCCAGACGAAGCGCTCCGAGGCACGCAGCGCGTCGGCCCGCGCGACCGCGGCCTCGGGCAGGGGAATGGCAAGGACCTCATGCCCGCCAAGCAGCACACTATGGCTGATGGCGAAGGCCAGCAGCGCTGTCAGGCCGAGCAGCAGCACACCGCGGCCCCGCAGCCGCCCGCCCCTGCCCGACAGCCAGGCCAGGAGCCCGCCGCCAAGGACGAACAGCACGCCGAGACCGGGGTAGGAACTGCCGGCATCGAGATGACCGGCTGTCTCGATATCCGGCAGGATGCCGCCCCACTCCCCCGGATCGAATAGCGCGAGCAGATCGAGTTGCATCTGCCCATAGCCACCCCAGGTCCCCCCGAAGCCGCCTTGCAGCAGGAAGAAGCCGGCGGCCCACAGGCCGGCCAGCGCGGCCGCGGGCACCGCAGCGGCCTCGGCCCCACTGGCCAACAGGCCGGGCCGCCCCGCTCGGATCGCGCGCGCCAGCCAATCCGTCGCCCAGAGTCCGCCGACCATCGCCAGCAGATAGGCCTGCACCAGCGAGGCGATGAGGATCAGCCCAGCCCAGGCCAGCGCTCGCCGCAGCCCCTGACCCGGCACCACGCAGAGCCAGAGCCCGGCCAGGATCAGGAACTGCCCCCCCAGGGCGAAATGCCCCCCGAGGCGCGCGAGCAGCAGGGGCTGAAGCACGAAGAGCCCGACCCCGGCCAGCCGCGCCAGGGGATCGCGCGTCGCCCGGCCAAGCAGCGCCCAGGCCATCAGCCCCTGCAAGGCGCCGCAGGCGTGGATCCACAGACCCCAATACTGATCCACCTCCACGACCGGCCGCAGCGCCTTGAACGCGAAGGCCAGAATCGGGATCGCATCGGCGAAGAAGATGGAAGAACCGAGTTCCATGCCCCAGCCCGGATTGGCGCCGGGGGGCCAGTGCCAGACATCCTGGCGAAAAGCGGTCCAGCCGAGCCAGTACTGCACCGGATCGGGTCCGATCCGCCCCGAGAGCATCCAGCCGGTATGGGAGGGCGGGAGGATCGACGCGCCATATATCGCCTGAACGACAACGAACCCAAGGCAGGCCGCCGCCAGCGCACCGATCCAATCGGCGGCGTTGCGGGGGCGGTCCAGATCGGGTTCGCTGATCGCGGCCATGAGATAGCCTCGCATGCTCGCGTGGCGCAACGACGGCAGATCGCGATGGTTTCGGACACATTCGTATCAGGCCCGACCCAATCGCCAGCACCCGTCCATGGCCGGACCAGCCATCGCAGGACCCATCGGCCGAAAGGTCTACCCGACCAGCTCGATGGTTCCGCTGACGAGGAAGCGGGGGGGGGGGGGGGGGGGGGGGGGGGGGCGGGGGGGCGCGCGCGGGGCGGGGCGGGGCGGGCGGGGGGGCGCGGGGGCGGCGGGCGC
>JAYSDS010000087.1:0-26608 GCA_041914265.1 Roseomonas sp. | reverse complement strand
TTCTCCACGATCGCCTTGCCATGTTCCGCATTTGCCCCGGCGGCATCCGGGGCGATCAGCCCGCCCGAGGCAGCCTCCTCCGCCCACATCGGCACGGAGAAATCGAGGCCATGGGTGCGCACCAGGCCGAAATTCACCGGCGCCAGCCCAAGGAAGGGCGCGGCCGGCTCCCGGGCGCGCATGTCCTGCGGCCGGCAAAGTTCCGGACGCAGGTAGTAGGCGATCGACGCCAGTGGATCCCCGCCATGCCCGAAGCGCTCCGCGCCGCCGCCGAGCGCGGAATGGATCTTCCCCGCCTCCCGCCACAGGTACAGCACGGGGATGATCACGCCATGGCGGCGGCGCACCGCGCGCGCGGCAGCCTCGGCCGGACCCTGCGTGCCGCCGTGTCCGTTCACGATCATGATCCGCCGCGTGCCGGTGCGGATGAAGGCCTCGGCCATCTCCTCGATGACCGCGGTCAGCGTCGCGACCGGCAGCGTGATGCCGCCGGCGACGCCGGTGAAATAATCCTCGCCGCCGAAGGGGATGGCCGGGGCGACCAGCGTATCGGCACCCCGGGCGGACGCCGCCGTGGCGATGCGCACAGCCATCTCCTCGGCGAGGATGTAGTCGCCCATGGGCAGGGCGGGGCCATGCGTCTCCAGGCTGCCCATGGGCAGCAGGGCGACAGCCCCGGCAGCGAGGCGGGAGGCCACTTCAGGGGCCGGGAGTTCTGCGATGCGATGCGTCATCCGTCACATAAGGGCGGGGGAGTGAACTCCCCTGCACCCCCTCCTTCTTCTGTCTGTCACCAAGTCACGCCAAACCGGCACGATCGCCCATTCCGGGCATCGCGTTAGGACAGGATATCCAATGCGGCACGCGACAGGGCCTCGACGCCCAGCGCGATGCTGCGCTCGTCGGGCTGATAGAACGCGTTGTGCAGGCGGTCGTCGCGGCCAGGGGCACCGGAACCGATCCGAAGCTGGAAGGCCGGGGCGCGCGCGGCGAACTCGGCGAAATCTTCCGAACCCATGGAGGGCTCGCCTTCCTCGGGCGGCGCACCCATCTGGCGCGCCACGGCGGCCAGCACAGGTTCCAGCACGCGATCGTCATTGACCAGCGGCGGCACCTTGCGCTCGTACCGCATCTCGCAGCGCACGCGCATCGAGGTCTGCAGCCCCTCGGCCAGGCGACGCAGCGCCGACTCCGCCGTGTCGCGGGCATCGGCATGCAGCGTGCGCACCGTGCCCTTCAGCGCCACGCGCTCGGGGATGATGTTGTAGGTTGTGCCGCCCTGCACCATGCCCACCGTCACCACCGCCGGATGCAGCGGCTTGATCTCTCGGCTGACCACCGTCTGCGCCTGGCCGATGAAGGCCGCCGCCGCGACGATGGGATCGACCGCCGCATAAGGATGCGCGGCATGGCCCGACTTGCCCTGCACGATCAGGTCGAAGCGATCCGACGCCGCCAGGCACGCCCCACGCACGAAGCCGAAGCTGCCGACCGGCATGTCCGGGTGATTGTGGAAGCCGATCGCGAGATCCACGCCATCCGCCGCGCCATCGGCGATCATCGCCGCGGCGCCTTCCAGCACCTCCTCGGCCGGCTGGAAGACCAGCCGCACCGTGCCGGCGAGCTGCGGCGCGAGATCCTTCAGCACCGCGGCGACGCCCAGCAGCGTCGCCGTATGAATGTCATGCCCGCAGGCATGCATCTGGCCCTCGATCGTGGAGGCGAAGTCGAGCCCCGTTTCCTCATGAATGGGCAAGGCATCCATGTCGGCACGGATGGCGAGCGTCGGGCCAGGCCGCCCGCCCTTGATCTCCCCCACCACCCCCGTCACGCCCACGCCGGTGCGGTGCGCGATGCCGAGCCGGGACAGCTCGGCGGCGACGATGCCGGCAGTGCGTGTCTCCTGGAACGCCAGCTCGGGCACGCGGTGGATGTCGCGACGCAGCGCTGTCAGATGGGGGGCGATGGCCAGGGTGGCCTCGCGGATCGCGCGCTGCGGATCATTGGCGAGCATGAGGAAAATTTCCGGCTCCGGAATGCGATCCGGCGAGCATAGGTGACCGACCGGCGCAGACAAGGCTCGACCACGCATTTGCGAATTCAATGACTTGCGACACCGCAAGACGCGTGCCATAGGGCGCTCCGGGAAGAGGGGGAGGTTCAATGTCCTGGGCGCCAAGCCGGCGCGATTTGCTGGCTGCTTCCATGACAGTTCCTTTGGCCGCGCCTCGCGCGATCGCGCAGTCGTGGCCATCGCAATCCATTCGTCTCGTCGTGCCCTTCGCGCCCGGCGGAACGACGGATCTCGTCGCGCGCCTGGTTGCCTCCGGCCTGCAGGAACGCCTCGGCGTCGTCATCGTCGTCGAGAACCGCGCCGGCGCCGGTGCGACCGTGGGAAGCGAGGCCGTCGCGCGCGCTGCCCCCGATGGCTACACGATGGTGATGTCGAACATCGCCAGCCACGCCATCAGCCCTGCCCTCTATCGCGGCCGCGTGCGCTACGACCCGGTCACCGATTTCGCACACGCAGCACTGGTCGTGACCAACCCGACCGTCTGGGTCGCCAATCCGCGCAGCGGCATGCGCAACCTTGCCGATCTCGCCGCCAAGGCACGTGCGCCGGGCGGGCTCGATGTCGCCACCTCCGGCGCGGGGTCCTCGAACCACATGATGGTGGTGCGAATGAGCCAGATCCTCGGCGTCGAGCTGAACCACATTCCCTTCCGCGGCGCCGGCCCGGCCATGCAGGCGGTGATCGCCGGCCAGGTGCCGGTGATGTCGGACAGCCTGCCCTCGGCTTCGGCGCATATCCGCCAGGGCTCGGTGGTGGCGCTCGGCATGGCCTCCGGCGCGCGGCACGCAGCTTTTCCGAATGTCCCGACCTTCCGCGAGCAGGGCTACGACCTCGCAAGCGATTCCTGGTTCGGACTCTCCTTCCCAGCCGGCACGCCGGCTGGCATCGTCGAACGGACGAACCGCGAAACGCGGGCCCTGCTGGCCGATCCGGACATCAGGGCGCGCTTCGCAGAGCTCGGCGGGACCCCGGGGGACCTGTCGGCTGAAGGTTACACGGAATTCGTGCGGCGAGAGGTGGCCCTCTGGGCACCGCTCGTGCAGGCTTCCGGCGCGACGGTGGACTAAGCAGTTTTTCAACGTCTTCGATTGGGTGGGCGAAAGCGGATGAAGCTGAATACGAAGGACCTGATCTCGGCCGCGATACTCATCGCGTTCGCGATCGCTGGCTTATGGCTCAATATGGACCATACGCTCGGCACCGCGCGACGCATGGGGCCTGGCTACATGCCGTGGCTGGCCTTGTGGCTGCTGCTTGGCCTCTCGGTGATCGTGCTGATCCTGGGCCTGTTCAACGGCCCGGACCCGATCGAGAAGTGGACGAGCCAGGAGATCCTGTTCCTGATCCTCGGCGCGGTCGGCGGTACGGCGGCCGGGCTGGTGGCGGCCAACATGACGGGCTGGGCCGGCTCGGGCTGGAATCCGCTCGGCATCGGGCTGTTCGTGGGCTGCATGATCCCGAGCATCGTCAAATCCTGGCGGCCGCTCTTCCTCGTCAGTGCCGCGTTCACGCTGTTCGGCCTCGTGCTGGAATCGATGGGCCTGATGTTCGCGATCGCCGCCTCGGTGATCCTGTCGGCCTTCGCCGATGAAACGCACAAGCCGGTCGGCGTGGCCGGTCTCGTCGTGTTCCTGTGCGCCCTGTGCTGGGCGGTGTTCATCTGGGAACTCGACATCCGCGTGCCGGTCTGGCCGGTCTTCTAAGGGCAGGAAGCGGAACCAATGGATCTCTTCACGAACCTGGCGCACGGCTTCGGCGTCGCGCTCAGTCTCAACAACCTGATGTTCTGCCTGATCGGCTGCGTCATCGGCACGGCGATCGGCGTGCTGCCGGGCATCGGCCCGGTGGCCACGATCTCCCTGCTGCTGCCGATCACCTTCGGCCAGCCGGCCACCACCGCGATCATCATGCTCGCCGGCATCTATTACGGCGCGCAGTACGGTGGATCGACCACGGCCATCCTGCTGAACTTGCCAGGTGAGGTCAGTTCGGTCGTCACAACACTCGAGGGCTACAAGATGGCCCGGCGGGGTCGTGCGGGCGCGGCGCTGACCGTCGCCGCGCTCGGCTCCTTCTTCGCCGGCACCGTCTCCACCCTGCTGGTCGCGGCCTCGGGCCCGCTGCTGACGCAGGTGGCGCTGTCCTTCGGGCCGGCCGACTACTTCTCGCTGATGTTCCTCGGCCTCGTCATCTCCGCCGTGCTCGCGCAGGGTTCGGTGGTGAAGTCGATCTGCATGGTGGTGTTCGGCGTCGCTCTCGGCATGGTCGGCACGGACGTGCAGACGGGCCAGCAGCGCTTCACCTTCGGCATCCCGGAACTGTCGGACGGCGTCGGCTTCGTCTCGATCGCCATGGGCATGTTCGGCATCGCCGAGATCATCCTGAACCTCGAGCGACCGGAAGCGCGTTCGGTCATGTCGGGCAAGGTCGGCAGCCTGATGATGACGCGCGAGGAAGTGAAGCGTTCCATCCCGTCCGTGCTGCGCGGCACGGCGGTGGGCTCCATCCTCGGCATCCTGCCGGGTGGCGGCGCGGCGCTGTCCTCCTTCGGTTCCTACATGATGGAGCGCAAGCTCTCGAAGCACCGCCACGAATTCGGCTCGGGCGCGATCGAGGGCGTGGCGGGTCCGGAATCGGCGAACAACGCCGCGTCGCAGACCTCCTTCATCCCGCTGCTCACCCTCGGCATCCCGGCCAACGCCGTGATGGCGCTGATGGTCGGCGCGCTGATCATCCAGGGCATCCAGCCCGGGCCCCGCATGGTGGAAGCCCAGCCGGACCTGTTCTGGGGCCTGATCGCGTCGATGTGGATCGGCAACCTGATGCTGCTCGTCATCAACCTGCCGATGGTCGGGCTGTGGGTGAAGCTGCTCGCGGTGCCGTACCGCCACATGTACCCGTCGATCATGATCTTCTGCGCGATCGGCGTGTACTCGCTGCAGAACAACGTGTTCGACGTCTATCAGACGGTGGCCTTCGGCATCTTCGGGTACCTGGCCTCCAAGCTGAAGCTCGAGGGCGCGCCGATGCTGATCGGCTTCGTGCTCGGTCCGATGATGGAAGAACACCTGCGTCGCGCCATGCTGCTGTCCCGTGGCGACCCCATGGTGTTCATCGAGCGCCCGATCAGCGCGACGATGCTCGCCATCGCCGCCATCGCCCTGGTCGCGATGCTCATGCCCAATATCCGCAAGGGCAAGGACGCGGCCATGGCGGAAGGCGGCTGACGGTACGCCGGCCCCTGCTGGCTGGCTGAATTGGAAGGCGGGTTCCCTTGGGGGGACCCGCCTTTCGCTTTTTTATGGTGCCTCAAGCGCCGGTGCCGGCATCCGCCGGATGGGCACGCCCACGCCGACGCGCTTCGCTGACAATCAGAAGGAGGAGGGGATTTCCCTCCCTCGTTCTGTCACGCCTTCGGTCGCGCCAGGCTGAACACCCCGCTCGCCCGCAGCACCGGCGTCCCGTCCGCTTCGAAGCGCCCTTCCACGAACATCAGCCGCGCGGTTCGGCGCAGCAGCGCGGGCCGACATTCCAGCCAGGCCCCGAGCGGCGCCGGCGCCAGGTAGTCCGATACCAGGCTGACCGTGATGAATCCGCCCGGCGCGCCGGCCTGCTCCAGCCCCCCGATGCCCAGGACGAGATCCGCGAAGGTCGCGAGCATCCCACCATGGGCCACCATGCCATTGTTGCAGTGCCGCCGTTCCAGCCGGATCCCGAAGGTCGAGCCCCCTTCCCCCGGGCGCAGCCAGATCGGCCCGATCGGTTCCAGGAACGGTCCGCCGGCCCGTCGCGGTGCGAAGCCTTCCGGGATACCCGGCGTGCCTTCGACCACGCCATCCGCCACCCTGCCGTCCATCATGCCTGATCCTTTCGTCGCCATGGCCTCGCGGCCGTGCTCAGGCCATGGCACAGCGTGTGGCGGGCGCGAAGTACTCGCCTTCCATTTGCCGCCTTTGCATCGCATACCCCCTTCAATCGCGTAGCAGACCACCGGACGATATGACCCAGACGACCCAGCAGATCCTGCCCGTCATCCTCTCGGGCGGCACCGGCACCCGCCTGTGGCCGCTGTCGCGGGAGGGTTATCCGAAGCAGTTCTGGCCGCTCGCCTCGGACAAACCGATGCTGGCCGAGACGGCGGCGCGCGCCGAGGGCGGCGGCTTCCTGCCACCCATGATCGTGTGCAACGAGGCGCACCGCTTCCTCGTGGCCGAACAGTTGCGCGGCCTTGGCGCGCGCATCGTGCTGGAACCCGCCGGCCGCAACAGCGCGCCGGCCATCGCCGCGGCCGCGCTGCTGGCCGAGGAGACGAATCCCGGCACGCTGCTGTGGATCCTCGCGGCCGACCATGCGATCGGCGACCTCGACGCGCTGCATGCGGCGCTGGGTCGCGCCGCGGCGGCCGCGGTGAAGGGCAGTATCGTCACCTTCGGGATGACGCCGACCGCGCCCGACACCGGCTATGGCTACATCGAAGCCGGCGCGCCGCTGCCCGGGCTGGAGGGCGTGCAGGCCGTGGCCCGCTTCGTCGAGAAGCCGGATGCCGCCCGCGCCGCCGACTTCGTCAAGGGCGGCAAGCATCTGTGGAATTCCGGCATGTTCGTCGCCACCGCCTCGGTGCTGATCGCCGAGCTGGAGCGCTACGAACCGACGCTGCTGGCCGCCGTGCGCACCGCGGTGGAAGGTGCGAAGCGCGACATGGATTTCGTGCGCCTCGCCCCCGATGCCTTCATCGCCGCGCCGTCCATCTCCATCGACTATGCGGTGATGGAGCGCACCCAGCACGCGGCCGTGGTGCCGGCCGCGATGGGCTGGTCCGATATCGGTTCGTGGAATTCCCTGTGGGAAGTCAGCCCCAAGGACGAAGCGGGCAATGCGGTGGTCGGCCCGGTCGAGCTGTTCGAGGCGAAGAACTGCCTGGTGCGCAGCGAGGGCATCCTGACCGGCGTGGTGGGCCTCGAGAATGCTGTGGTGGTCGTGACCGACGACGCGGTGCTCGCGATGCATCGTGACCGCGCGCAGGACGTGAAGAAGCTGGTCGATCAGCTCAAGGCCAAGGGCATCCCGCAGGCGACGGAGCACCGCCGGGCCTATCGCCCCTGGGGCCATTACGAAGGCGTGGTCCGTGGCGACCGCTTCCAGGTCAAGCGCATCCAGGTGCGGCCCGGGGCGAAGCTGTCCCTCCAGAAGCACTTCCACCGCGCGGAACATTGGGTGGTCGTCTCCGGCACCGCCATCGTGCGGCGCGATGCGGAGGAGATCCTGCTGCGCGAGAATGAGAGCGTCTATCTGCCGCTCGGCTGCGTGCACCGGATGGAGAATCCGGGGATGATCCCGCTGGTGCTGATCGAGGTGCAGTCGGGCTCCTATCTCGGCGAAGACGACATCGTTCGCTATGAGGATACTTACGGCCGCGCTTAGCGCGCCCGTCAGCCTGAGTCTTTTTGCGTCCCTCAGACGCCGGGCGGCCCGCATCCGCGGGCCTTGGCTTCGCGCCATGTACGAGCGTGCCGGCGACAACGGTCGGTCTGGGCGCGGTCGCGCTTTGCGCTCCCGGATCGCGGCAAGCCGCGATCCGATGGGGCCTATTCATCCCAAGCAACGGGCGGCCCGCATCCGCGGGCCTTGGCTTCGCGCCATGCACGGGCGCGTTGGCGACAACAGTGAGTCTGGGCGCGGTCGCGCGTTGCGCTCCTGGATCGCGGCTCGCCGCGATCCGACGAGGGTTGTTCATCCCGAGCGTCGGGCGGCCCCGATCCGCGGACCTTGGCTGCGCGCGGTCACGCTTCGCGCTCCCGGATCGCGGCGAGCCGCGATCCGATCATGTCTCCCGCCCGATGGGCGATCGCACGGCGCCGTGCGCCCTGGTGACAGCCAGAAAAAGGAGGGGGCGCGGGGGAGTTCCCTCCCCCGCCCTTACCCCACGCCGATCGCGTGGTAGTTCCGGCTGAACCAGATCAGCCCGCGTGTCGCGGCACCCTGCCGCACCGCCTCGACTTCCGCGAAGATCACGCTGTGCGTGCCGCGTTCGATCACGTCGGCGATGCGGCAGTCGAAGGACACCGTCGCCCCGTCCAGCACCGGTGAACCGGTTTCGAGCAGCCCCCAGGTGGCGTGCGAGAAGCGCTCGGGCATGTCGGCCTCGGCGCTGCGGCCGGCGAAGCGGCCCGACAGTTCCTCCTGCCCCGGCGCCAGGCAGTTCACGCAGAGCACGCCGTTATCCTTGAACATCCGGTTCTGCGGGCTGCCGCGATTGAGGCAGACCAGCAGTGTCGGCGGATCGTCGGTCACCGAACAGACCGCGCTGACCGTCAGCCCGCCGAGCCCCGCCGGCCCGTCGGTGGTGACGATGTTCACCGCGGCGCCAAGGCGCGCCATGGCATCACGGAATTCCTGACGCGTCACGGACATGTAGCAAGTCCCCCGGAGCGGCCGAATAGGCGGCCGCGTGCTGATGAATGCGACGGGACAAGAGGTGCGCGCGACCGGCCGGCAGCGCAACCCTCCGAATGCTCTCGGGCCCCCGTAAACTGCGCCAGGGGCGCGCTGAACTGACCCGAATGCGGGCGTGTCTGCTCAGCGCTTCACCACGCCGCCGCCACCACCGAAATTGCCGCCGCCCCCGGTCAGGTTGCCGCCACCGCCGCCGAAGTTGCCGCCCCCCGGATTGCCGCCACCAAGGTTGCCACCACCCGTGAAACTCCCGCCGCCACCGCCGGGCAGGTTGCCGCCGCCACCGCCCGTGAGGTTGCCGCCGGGGCGCGACGGGTTGCGATAGGCACGCGTCACGGCCTCGACAAGCTGTGCGCTGTCATTCGACTGGTCGTTGACCCAAGCGAAGACCACGGCGATGCGGTTGCCGCCGATGCAGCGCACCGTCAGCGCCTCCTCGCCACGCCAGCCGAAGATGGTCTGACGATCCTGGGAAATGGTCGCCTGGAAACCGGCGGCCTGGACCGCGCGCTGGCCGAGGTCGATGCAGTCATCCTGGCTGTTGGACTGCAACTCGACCCAGGCCGTGGAAACCGTGGCGCCCAGGGCAGGCAGTGACGCCAGGCCGAAAGCGGTCGCCAGGGCAAGACGATGGATGCGGGACACGGAACCCTCCTGCCGGTCGCTCGAACGTATCGGGCGATACTACCGTTGCGGCGCCGCCAGGCGATAGAGAAGGTGGCGCTGCAGCGGGTGCCCCGCCGCCAGGCGCGGATGATCGAATTCGCCGTCCGCGTGCATGCCGAGCCGCTCCATCAGCCGCCAGGACGGTTCGTTGGCCGGCACGGTGAAGGCGACGATCCCGGCAAGGCCCAGCGAACCGAACCCGAAATCGAGCGCGGCACGCGCCGCTTCCCCCGCGATGCCGCGCCGGCGATGGGCGGGATGGATGCGCCAGCCGATCTCCACCGCCGGGGTGAAGCGCGCCTGCCAGGGAATGTTCAGCAGCCCGACCACGCCCACGAAGGCGGCGTCGGCCTTGTGCTCGACGACCCAGAAGCCCCAGCCATGCTCGTCGAAATGCGATCGGAGGCGCGCGGCCCAGGCATCGCTTTCCACGCGCGTCAGCACGGCGGGGAAGTGGCGCATGCTCTCCGCATCGCCGTTGATGGCGAAGAGCGGGTCGAGATCCTCCTCCCGCCAGGGGCGGAGGACCAGTCGGGGCGTTTCGAGCGTGACGGGCTGCATCCGCCCTTCATACACGCGGTTGGGAAGCGCGGCCTCTGGCCGCCCCTGCCGCCCGCGCGTAGCATGGTGGGCGGAGGAACTGACCGATGATGCTGCCATCCGTGGATGCGCTCGCCGCGCTCGTGCCCGATGGGGCACTGGTCGCGCTGCCACCCGACAATTCCCTGCCGTCGGTCGCGCTGGCAAAGGCGCTGATCAGGCGCGGCGCGAAGGGGCTGCGGCTCCTCGGCGTGCCGGTATCGGGCTTCGCCACCGACATCCTGATCGGCGCGGGCTGCGTGGCGGAGGTGGAGACCTCCGCCGTGTCGCTCGGCGAAGCGGGCTTCGCGCCGCGCTTCACCGCCGCGCTGAAGGAAGGTCGCATCGCGCTGCGCGACGCGACCTGCCCCGCCATCCATTCCATGCTGCAGGCCAGCGAGAAGGGCATTCCCTTCATGCCGCTGCGCGGGATCATCGGCTCCGACATCCTGGCCAACCGGCCTGACTGGAAAGTGATCCCCAACCCCTTTGCCGAGCATGGCGAGGACCCGATCGTGCTGCTGCCGGCGAAGCAGCCCGACTTCGCGGTCTTCCACGCCGCGATGGCCGACAGCGAAGGCAATGTGTGGCTGGGCCGGCGGCGCGAATGCGCGACGATCGCCCATGCTTCCAAGGCCGCGCTGGTGACGGTGGAGCGCGTGGTCGAGGGCAATTTCCTCGAGGACGAGAAGCTCGCCTCGGGCGCGATCAGCGCGACCTACGTCACCGCGACCGCCATCGCGGCGCGCGGCGCGCGCCCGGCCGCGCTGCTCGACGAATACGGCTTCGACCAGGCCTATGTGTCCGACTACGCCCGCGCCGCGAAGACCGATGAAGGCTTCCGCGCCTGGCTCGCGCGCGAGGTGTTCGACAGCGCGCAGAAGGTGGCCGCGGAATGAGCATCGCCCTGGAAGAACGCCTGGCAGCGACCCTGGCGCGGCTGATCCGCGATCCCTCCGCCCCGCCGGCGCGGCATATCGCGGTGGGCGCGGCCTCCCCCATCCCCGCCGCCGCCTGCTGGCTGGTGAAGCTGTCCGGGCATCCGGTGCGGCTGTCGCTGCTGCACAAGCGCAGCGGGAACCCCTTCACCGAGGGCACGCGGGAGCTCTTCGACCTCACCGGCCAGGGACGGATCGACCTGTTCTTCCTCGGCGGCGGGCAGATCGACGGGCAGGCCAACCTGAACCTGGTCGGCACCGGGGAATGGCCGGGCAAGGCCGTGCGCTTCCCGGGCTCCTTCGGCTCGGCCTTCATGTACTTCATGACGCCGCGCACCATCCTGTTCCGCGAGGAGCATTCGCCCCGCGTGCTGGTGGACAAGGTGGACAACATCTCCGCCCCCGGCGTGTCGCCGCCCGGCGTCTTCCGCCGCGGCACGGCGCAGGCGCTGGTCACGGGCAAATGCGTCTTCCGCTTCCATCCCGACCGGGCCCGCTTCTCGCTGGAATCGCTGCATCCCGGCGAGACGGTGGAGACCGTCCGCGAGGCCACCGGCTTCGACTTCGACGTGCCCGAGGCCGTGCCCGCGACGCCGGACCCGACCGAAGCCGAGCTCGCCCTGCTGCGCGGCCAGGTGAAGGCCGAGATGGTCGAGACCTACCCTGATTTCTGTGCCCGCGTCTGGGGCCGCGACGCCGCCGCTGCCTGAGGCACGGCACCGGGATCCGCCCACGGGTGGATCCCGGCGTGCGGCAAGGCACTGACGGGGGCGGACAAGAACGGCGAATGGAAGGATGCCGCGCGGGCATGTCGGCGCGGCATCCGGGATTCGGCAGACCGTCGTGCAAGCGTTCTTCGCCCTCATCGGCTTCCTCGGGCTCTTTCTCCTGGCCCGTTCGCTCTGGGGCCTCGTCCTGGCCGTGCGCTACCGCCGCTGGGTCGAGCAGCGTGTCCGCATCCTGCGCTTCAACCCCGCCGGCTGGACGGCAACGGTCGAACCCGAGAGGCCCGGACCTCTGCTGGACGTGCCCTGGATCATCGGCAATGGCCGGCAGCCGGTCCTCGGCACCCGGGTGAGCGTGATCCATCCGCCGGGTGAGCCGGACCGGCTGCAGCCGGGCATGGGTTGGCGCGGCTGGCTCGGCGCGGCCTGGAAAGCCTTCCTGGTCGGCGTCGCGCTGCTCGCCGCGGCGCGGGTGTTGTCGCTCTGGACTTGACCTCACTGCCGGCAGGTTGTTCGACACGATATCGGCCGGGGCAGTTCCCGGCCGCACCGGGTCGCGAGGAAACACTGCCATGGATGGCACGCCGAAACTGACCGAAGCCACGGGCCCCGCCCGCACCCCCTCCGCCGGTGCGCTGGCCGGGCTCCGCGTGGTGGACCTCACCCGCGTGCTAGGCGGCCCCTACTGCACCATGGTGCTCTCCGACCACGGCGCCGAGGTCATCAAGCTGGAGCCCCCGCAGGGCGACGAGGTCCGTGAATGGGGCCCGCCGTTCAACGCGGATGGCGATGCCTCCTATTTCGTCGGCGTGAACCGCAACAAGCGGTCGGTCGGCCTCGATCTCTCCAAGCCCGCGGGCCGCGAGGTGCTGATGCGCCTGCTCGAAGGCGCGGACGTGCTGGTCGAGAACTTCAAGCCTGGCTCCATGGAGAAGTGGGGCCTCGGCTATGAGCAGGTGCTGTCGAAGAAGTTCCCGCGCCTGATCCATTGCCGCGTCTCGGGCTTCGGCGGCGAAGGCCCGCTCGGCGGCTTCCCCGGCTATGACGCCGTGCTGCAGGCGATGGTCGGGCTGATGTCGATCAACGGGACGGAGGATTCCGGCCCGACGCGCCTCGGCAACCCGATCGTGGACATCGCGACCGGCCTGTTCAGCACCATTGCCATCCTCATGGCCCTGCATGAGCGCGAGCGTTCGGGCCACGGCCAGTATTGCGACATGACGCTGCATGATTGCGGCATGGCGCTGCTGCATCCGCACGCCGCCAACTACTTCCTGTCGGGCAAGCGCCCGAAGGCGACCGGCAACCCGCATCCGAACCTCGCGCCCTATTCCAAGTTCACGACGAAGACCTGTGAGATCTTCGTCGCCGCCGGCAACGATCCCGCCTTCCGCAAGTTCTGCGACTTCCTCGGCATCCCCGAGGTCGCGAAGGACCCGCGCTTCGCCACCAACGGCGAGCGCGTGATCAACAAGGCCGCGCTGACCGAGGTGCTGAACGCCCGCTTCGCGAATGAGGACGGGCACGACCTGACGCGCCGCATGCTCGCCGCCGGCCTGCCCGCCGGTCCGGTGCTGCATGTGGATGAGGCGATGGCCGCCGAGCACACCGCCTTCCGCAACATGGTGGCCGAGATCGGCGACTTCCGCGCGCTGAACACGCCGATCAAGCTGTCCCGCACGCCGGGCGGGGCACGCAGCCTGCCGCCGAAGTTCAACCAGCATGGGCGCGAAGTGCTGCTCGCCCGCGGCTTCACCGAGGCCGAGATCGCGGCGCTGGAGAATGACGGCGTGATCGTGCAGACGCGGCGGAAGTGACCCGCCGCTGACGGGCGGTCGGATCGCCGCACGCCATGCCGGAAGCAGCATCGGCGCGCGGCAGAATCATACCGACGGCCCTCGGAAATGAGCGGCGCGGAGGGGCGGAGATAAGCGTCGGCGGGTGGATCGCGGAGGGGCTCTGCCCGACCGTGGCAAAGGCCGAAGGGCCTTCCTGATGACGGGCCTGCTTCGCTGTGGAATCGAGAGGGGCTTTGCCCCTCTCGAGCTCTCCCCAGCAAAGGCCGAAAGGCCTTTGCAAACCTCCACTTGGCGCCGTGCGCCACGGTAGGAATGACGCCGAAAGACGCCTTTGCGCGGGACGGGGGTTTGGAGGGGCGGCGCCCTTCTCCGGTTCACCTTCGCGCCATCGGGGCAAAGCCCCTCCCGATCAGCCGCCTTCTTCCCAGGGCGGCGCCACATCCGGCCGCCCCCGCCGCATCCGTCCGCGCGAAAGCTCGGTGACGACGCCGTGCAGCGTGCGCAGTTCCTGTTCCGTCACTTCCCCGCGCTGGAACCAGTGCCGCAGGTTGCGCACCATCCCCGGACGCTTCTGCTCGTGATCGAGGAACCCGGAGGCATCGAGTTCGCCCACCAGCCGGTTCAGGAAGCCTTCCAACTCGCCCTTGGTGGCGATGTGCGTCTCGTTGGTCATCAGCGTGCGGGGCGGCGTGGCCTCGGCGGCCGTCCACCATTCGTAGGCAAGGATCATCACCGCCTGGGCCAGGTTGAGCGACATGTGCTCGGGATTGAGCGGATAGCGCACCAGCGTATCCGCGCAGGCCATGTCGTCATTCTCCAGCCCCGCGCGCTCAGGGCCGAAGAGCACGGCGGAGCGCAGGCCGCGGGAGGTGATCTCGCGCAGATCCTCCGCCGCCGCGCGGGCGGTACGGACGGGGATCACGATGTGTCGCGGACGCGGACAGGTGGCGAAGACACGGTGGCGGTCGGCGACGGCGGCCTCGACGGTGTCGAAGACCTGCGCGTCGTCGAGGATGACGTCGGCGCCGGACGCCGCCGGATAGGCATCCGCCTGCGGCCAGCCGTCGCGCGGGGCAACGAGGCGCAGGTCGTACAGCCCCCCATTGGCCATGGCTCGCGCCACCGTGCCGATGTTGCGCGCCATCTGCGGGCGGACGAGGACGATGACCGGCGTCTCGTCCTCGGGCCTCGTCAGCCGCGCGCGGCCATCCTTCCGCCCACCCGTCATCGTGGCGCGGTGCGGGCGAGGTAGGCGCGAAGCTGCGCGATCTCGGCCTCCTGGGCGCGGATGACGTTCTCGGCCAGGGCACGCATCTCGGGGTCGGAGCCGTACTTCAGGACGATGCGCGCCATGTCGATCGCGCCCTGGTGGTGCGGGATCATGCCGGCCGCGAAGTCGCGATCGGCATTGCCGGTAAAGGTGATCGCCATGTCGCGGTGCATGCGGTCATTCGCCGCGCGGTATTCCTGCGTCGAGGCGGCTTCCTGCGCCGCCGGCGCGGGGGCGGCGCCATGGCCGGCATGTTGTGCGGCGGCGGGCACTGCGATCAGGGCGGCAGCGAGGGCAAGGGCGATGCGGGTCATGGTCTGATCTCCCGGTCGGTTGGAACCGGGCGAAGTCATGAAGCTTCCCACGGCGGCAAGGTCAAATGCGGCGCCAGGTGGTGCCACCGGGACCGTCCTCGAGGAGAATGCCATTGTCCTTCAGCGCATCGCGGATGCGGTCGGCCTCCTTCCAGTCCTTGGCCTTGCGCGCGGCGAGGCGGGCGGCAATGGCGGCCTCGATCTCCGCGGCATCGCCGCCGCCCTGCAGCCAGGCGGCGGGGTCGCCGCTGGCAATGCCGAGGATGGCGGCAACCTCCCGGAAGGCAGCGGCCGCCACGCCGGGCGCCGGCGGCGTGGCGAGCCCCGCACGTTCCATCGCGACGGCCGGGGAGCCACCGACCGTGACGGCGTTCTCCAGCGTACGCAGATCACGCAGCCGGGCCAGCGTCAGCGGCGTGTTGAGGTCGTCCAGCAGCGGGGCAATGGCCCAGTCCGCCAACGACGAAACCTCGCTGCCTACGGGCGCCTGCGGCGCGCGCGAGAGCATGGCGTAGTGGTCGTCCAGTTCCGCCTTGGCCTCGCGCAGCGCCTCCAGCGTGAAGTCCAGCGCCTGGCGATAATGGGTGCGCAGCAGCAGCAGGCGGAAGGCTTCGCCGGCCCAGGGACCTTCGGCGAGGATGTCGCGCACGGTGCGGAAATTGCCGAGCGACTTCGACATCTTCTCGCCGTCGACGAGCAGCATGCCGTTGTGCATCCAGTAATGGGCGAAGTGGTGCCCCGGGAAGGCGCAGACGGATTGCGCGACCTCGTTCTCGTGGTGCGGGAAGATCAGGTCGTGGCCGCCGCCATGGATGTCGAATTCCTCGCCGAGATGCTTCCACGACATGGCGGAGCACTCGATGTGCCAGCCCGGGCGGCCGCGACCCCAGGGGCTGTCCCAGCCCGGCGTGTTGTCGTCCGAGGGCTTCCACAGCACGAAGTCGCCCGCATCGCGCTTGTAGGGCGCGACGTCGATGCGCGCGCCCGCCAGCAATTCATCCGGTGTGCGGCCCGACAGCTTGCCGTAGTCGGCGAAGGACGGGACGGAGAACAGCACATGGCCATCCGCCGCATAGGCGTGGCCATTCGCGATCAGGCGCTCGATCAGCGCGATCATCTCATGGATATGACCGGTCGCGCGGGGCTCCACATCGGGCGGCAGCGCGTTGAGCGCGGCCATGTCGCGGTGGAAATCCTCCGTCGTGCGGGCGGTGATCGCGGCGATCGGTTCGCCGGATTCGCGGGAGCGCGCGTTGATCTTGTCATCGACGTCCGTGATGTTCCGGACGTAGGTCACGCGCGGATACAGCCACCGCAGCAGCCGCGCCAGCACGTCGAACACCACCACCGGCCGCGCATTGCCGAGATGCGCAAGGTCATAGACCGTCGGGCCGCAGACATAGAGCCGCACATGGCTGGGGTCGATCGGCACGAAGCGGCGCTTCGTGCGCGCGGCGCTGTCGTGGATGAGGAGGTCTGTCATGGTGGTGTCCGGCGGAAGGATGTCGGTCGAGCAGGCATGCGGGGAAGTTCTTCCCCGGGAGGGCGGTTCAGCGACAGAGCGCGGTTGCGCGGGGCCTGGACGCGGACATGGGGTATCTTTTGCGCCGATCGGCCACGTGGTTCAAGGGTCGGCTTTCTTGGGCCGGTTGAGGCGTCCTGCAATCCGGCCCAGGCCATGCCGAAGGGCCGCCCCATGCCGCCCGGCAGCGGCCCGCGGCGATGGGAGACGCGACGATGGGGGATGAGACCCACGCTCAGCCGGTGGTGGATGGCATGCTGCAGGCTGTCGCCCTGTTCCGGCGCGGCGATATCACGTTGATCGCCCTGATAGACAGCCTCCATGCGGGGCTCCAAGCGCTGCCCCAGACCTTCCGGCCCGCGCTGGGCGACCTGGAAGACGCCTGGATGGAGATGGAGATCATCTACGCGCAGGCATCGGCAGCGGAACAGGCTGTGCTGACTGCCGCCGAGGCGAGCGACCTCGAAGATGCCATCGATCGGTTCGTGCATGTCTTGAACACGGCGACGCGGCGCTGATGGTCGCAACCGCCAAGCCATGATCACCGTCAGGCCACAGCATTGCCCGCCAGGCGCAGCCGCAACCCCGCCTTCTCCCGCCCGATCAGCGGCAGCAGGGTGGCGAGGTCCGGGCCATGGTCCTCACCCGTCAGGGCGAGGCGCAGCGGCAGGAACAGCGCCTTGCCCTTGCGGCCGGTCGACGCCTTCAGGGCGTTGGTCCAGGCGGCCCAGGTCTCGGCGCCCCAGGGTTCGGGCGGCAGGGCGGCGAGGGCCTCGCGCAGGAACTCCCCCTCCCCGTCCAGCACCGGCGGGACGATGGTGCCGCGGATGATGTCGAACCAGGGCCGCGCCTCGCGCAGCAGGTCGAGGTTGCCGCGCACGGCGAGCCAGAATTCCTCGTCCGCGCCCTCGGGCAGCCGGCTACGGATGGCCTCGAACGACGCCTCGTGCAGCACGCGCTTGTTCAGCGCGAGCAACTGCCGCGTATCGAAGCGCGCCGTGGCGTGCGACACGCGCGACAGGTCGTAGGACGGCGCCAGGTCGCGCGGCATCCCCGGCACCGGGTCGGCCGAGGTACCGAGCGCGGCGAGATAGCCGACCAGCGCCGCAGGCTCGATCCCGTCCTTGCGCAGGTGCCGCAGGGATATCGACCCCAGCCGCTTCGACAGCGGCCCGCCATCCTGGTCGGTCAGCAGCGGCAGATGCCCGAAGGCGAGCTTCGCCGGCCGGCCGCCCAGTGCCTCATACAGGTCGAGCTGGATGCCGGTGTTGGTGACGTGGTCCTCACCCCGGATGATGTGGGTGATGCCCATCTCGAGGTCATCGACGACCGAGGTGAAGGTGTAGAGCGGCGACCCATCCGCCCGCACCAGCACGGGGTCGGAAATCGCCTGCAATTTCACCGACCGCTCGCCCAGCACCAGGTCGCGCCAGGACACCGAGCGCGAGGACAGTTTGAACCGCCAATAGGGCTGCTTGCCGTTGGCCAGCGCGCGGTCGATCTGCTCCTGCGTCATCTTCAGCGCCTCGCGGTCATAGACCGGGGGGCGGCCCTCGCGGCGGCGGCGCTCGCGCTTGTAGGCGAGTTCCTCCTCCGTCTCGAAGCAGGGATAGAGGCGGCCGGACGCCTTCAGCGTCTCCGCGGCGGCGGCGTAGCGGTCGAGCCGGTCGGACTGCGCGACGCGCTCATCCCAATCCATGCCGAGCCAGCGCAGGTCTTCCTCGATCGCCGCGGCATATTCGGGCTTCGACCGTTCGAGGTCGGTGTCGTCCAGCCGCAGGATGAAGGTGCCGCCATGGCGCCGCGCGAACAGCACATTGGCGAGCGCCGCGCGGAGATTGCCGACATGCAGCAACCCCGTGGGCGACGGGGCGAAGCGGAGTTTCATCGGTTGGGATCAAGCGCCTGATAGTCGGTGTCCGCGCGCCGCGCGGCCGGGTTGGCGATACAGTGGGCGAGCCAGGCCTGGAGATCGAAGCCCGGCGCGATGGCATATTCGCCGAAGGAGAGATAGGCGTCGCGCAGCGCCGCGGTGTCCTCGTATTCCGCGCGCAAGCCCTCGATCTGGTCGCGCACGAAGCGGCGGGCGTATTCGGCCGCGGCCTCGGCCGTGCGGAAGCCGGGGACTTCCCATTCCTCGTCGGGGTCCTGGTAATGCGCGAAGTCGCCACAAAGGACGGAATGGGTCATGGCGCGACGGCACGGAGGGGGCGCTGTCCCCTCCGAACCTCCCCCGCTAGATGCCTGGGGCATTTGAAACGCCGGATCATTCCTCGTCGTCCTCGTCATCCCCCTCGTCGCGCCGCGGATCGAGGATGCGCCAGTTGCGTTCCTCGGCATCGCGCACGGGGGTATCGGCGAAGTCCTTCAACTCGCTCCGGCTCACCCAGGCATCGTCGCCGGCGCCCATCACCTCGGCGTCCTCGCCGAAGGCGAACCACGCATCGAGCGTGGCCTTCGCATCGGCACCCGGCACGCGGCAACGTTCGACCGAATCGCGCACGTAGCGCCGGGCGAAGGCGTTGGCGTGTTCGATGCTGATGAAGCCTTTCACGACTTCGACCGGCTCGTCACCGCTGGCCCCCGACATGTCCATGATCTGCACGGCGAATTCGCCCTGCGGGAAGACCTGCGCTTCGAATTCCTCGCTCATTTGACCAGTGCCGTGAAACCGTTGGTGATGGGGTAGCGCCGGTCGCGCCCGAAGGCGCGGGCGGTGATCTTCACCCCCGGCGGCGCCTGGCGGCGCTTGTATTCCGCGCGGTCGAGCAGCTTCCACACGCGCAGCACCGTCGGCCGGTCGAAGCCGTCGGCGACCAACGCATCGACGGATTTCTCACCCTCGATCAGCCCTTCCAGGATCGCGTCCAGCACCTCATAGGGCGGCAGGCTGTCCTGGTCCTTCTGGTCGGGACGCAGCTCGGCGCTGGGCGGCTTGGTGATGACGCGTTCGGGCATCACGGCGCCCACGGGGCCAAGGCCGCCATCGGGCATATGCGCGTTGCGCCAGCGGCACAGCGCGAAGACCATGGTCTTGTAGACATCCTTCAGCACGGAATAGCCGCCGGCCATGTCGCCATAGATGGTGGCGTAGCCGGTCGACATCTCGGACTTGTTGCCCGTGGTCAGCAGCATCTCGCCGAACTTGTTCGACAGCGCCATCAGCGTGACGCCGCGGATGCGCGACTGGATGTTCTCCTCGGTGATGTCCGGGGCGCGGTTGCCGAAGACCGGTGCGAGCATGCCGGCGAAGGCCTCCATCGCCGGGCCGATGCCGATGGTGTCGTAGCGGATGCCGAGAAGCCGCGCGCATTCCGCCGCGTCTTCGAGGCTTTCCGGGCTGGTGTAAGGCGAGGGCATCATCACGCAACGGACGCGGTCGGCGCCCAGCGCATCGACCGCGACGGCCGCGGAGATCGCGGAATCGATGCCGCCCGACAGGCCCAGCACCACGCCGGGGAAGCCGTTCTTGTTCACGTAGTCCCGCAGGCCCAGCGTCATCGCCGCATAGACCTGCCCGAGCGTCTCCGGCGGCGGCTCCACCGCGCCGGGCTTGCAGACCAGCCGGTCGCCCTCGCGGTGCCATTCGGTGAGGCGGACTTCCTCGACGAAGGACGGCAGCAGCGCGGCGAGCGAGCGGTCGGGGTTCAGCACGAAGGACGCGCCGTCGAAGACGATCTCGTCCTGCGATCCCACCTGGGCGAGGAAGACGAAGGGCAGCCCGGTCTCCACCACCCGTGTCACGGCGAGCGGCAAGCGCTGGCGGTCGTGCTTGTCGGCCTCGAAGGGCGATCCGTTGATGGTCAGCAGGATCTCGGCGCCGGTCTCGCACAGCGTCTCGGCGCAGGTCGGCAGCCACCAATCCTCGCAGACCATCAGGCCGATCCGGAAGCCGCGGAAGGCGATCGGTCCCGGCACCGGGCCGGCATCGAAGACGCGCTTCTCGTCGAAGACGCCGTAATTCGGCAGCTCGTGCTTGGCCCGTCGCGCGACGATCTTCCCGCCATCGAGCAGGAAGGCCGCGTTGTGCAGCTTCTCCCCATCCTGCCAGGGGCCGCCGACGATCAGCGCGGGGCCGCCATCGGCGGTCTCGGCGGCGAGTTCGGCGATGATCTCGGCGCAGGCGGCGACATAGGCCGGCTTGCGGACTAGGTCCTCGGGCAGGTAGCCGCCGACCGAGAATTCCGGCGTCACCACCAGGTCGGCGCCGAGGCGCGCGCCCTCGGCGCGGGCGGCGCGGATGCGGTCGGCGTTCTTGGTGAGCGCCCCCACATGGGTGGTGTTGATCTGCGCAAGCGCGATCTTCAGCGTGTCGGCCATGATGGGCGGAACCTAGGGATGGGGCGCCACAGGGTCAACGCGATGCCGCGACCCCCAGCACCATCCCCGCCGTGACGATGGCGAGGCCCACCAAGGCCGCCACCCCGAGCGGCTCGCCCAGCAGCGGCCAGGCGGCGAGCGCCGTTATCCCCGGCACCAGGGAGGTGATGGTGCTCGTCGTCGCCGCGCCGATGGCGTTCATCGCCCGGGTGAACAGGAATCCCGCCAGCAACACCGCGAACAGCCCCTGGTAGAGCGTCTGGAAGACCACGCCTTCGATCGGCGCCGCGGCGATGCTGTCGCCGCCGAACAGCCACCACGCCGGCACGGTCACGGGCGCGGCGAGCAGCATCACGACCAGCGTGGCATCCAGCGCCCTGACCTGCCAGCGCCGCACGCACGCCATGTAGATCGCCCAGGACAGCCCGCCCAGCGGAAACAGCGGATAGTAGCGCCAGGCGCCCGGCCAGGCGCCCATCGTGTCCCAGGCGATCAGCGCGATGCCGATCGCGACCACGCCCAGGCACAGGACGCGCCGCCGGCTCAGCGCCTCGCCGAAGGCGAACCACCAGACGATGGCGATGACGAAGGGCAGCAGGCCCGGCAGCAGCACCGCCCCATCCGCCGCCGGCGCATGGGAGAAGCCGAGGAAGGCCGCGTAGGGAAAGCCCAGCCCCGCGAAGACGGTCAGCACCGCGGCGCGACCAAGGCTGATGGGGGGCCAGCCGCGCCAGAACAGCACCGGCAGCGCCGCAACGAAGGCCCCGGCATGGCGCAGCATCATCATGTCGAAGGGCGTCAGCCCGAGCGAGGGCGACAGCCGCGCACTCAGCAGGAACCCGGCCCAGACGGTCAGCACGCCGAAGGCGCAGGCGAAGCCGATACGGCGTTCCCGCGCGGCGGCCGCCAGGCCGTCCGGAGCAGCCGGTGCGGCCAGCGGGATATCGGCCATGTCTGGAGCAACCCCTGTGTCAGCGGGAACGCTGGATGCAGGATCGAAGCAAGGGCCGTACCGGCATCCGTGTCAACGCCGGCGCCAGACGCCCAATGCCATTCCCGCCATCGCCAGCAGCACGCCCGCCACCCCGAGGAAGCCGAGCGGTTCGCCCAGCAGCGGCCAGGCAACCAGGGCGACCACCCCCGGTACCAGCGCGCCGACCAGGGTGGTGGATGCCGGCCCGATCCGCGTCACGGCCGTCGTGTAGAGGAAGCCCGTGAGCACGCTGACCACGACGCCCTGGTAGATGACCTGCGCCACGATCGCGCCCGCCGGCACGGCGCCGAGCGACGATGGCAAGAACAGCCACCAGACCGGCAGGTAGATCGGCGCGCCGGTCAGCGCGATGGCGAGCGTCGTCCCCAGCGCCGGCAGCCGCCAGTGCCGTAACAGCAGCGTGAAGGCCGCCCAGGCAACCGAGGCCGCCGCATAGAGCAGATCGCCGATCCAGGCCCCGGGCGGGCTCGCCGTGCCATCGAGGGCGAGCAGCAGGGCGGCGGCCACGATCGCCGCCAGGCAGGCGATGCGCTGCGCGCTCGGGATCTCGCGGAAGACCAGCGCCGCCAGGATCGCGGTCGCCACCGGCAGCCCGGCCGACATGATGACCGCCCCATGCGCGGCCGGCGCATGCGCGAAGGCGAAATACGCCAGCATCGGAAAGCCGAACCCGGCCGTCGCCATCACGGCGGCGAGGCGGTGCGGCGCGATGCGCGGCAGGCCGAAGCGCCAGGCGAGCGGCAGCGCCACGAGGAACGCGCCCAGATACCGCAGGGCGCCGAGATCCTGCGGCGTGACATCCTGCCGCACGGTGAAGCGGCCGATGAGCTGGAAGCTGACCCAGACCGCCAGCACGCCGAAGGCGGCAGCCCAGCCGATGCGCAGGTCCCGCGCGCGCTGCCGCGCATCGCGCCCGGCCTCTGTCATAGGTGGCGTAGCGTCTATTGCCCGCCGCCGTTCCGCTTCCGGCCTTCCTGGTGCCGCAGCAGGAATTCGCGCCCGACCTTCACCCGCGGCGTGCCGTCGTAATCGACGATGTCGGCGGTGGCGTAGGTCTCGGACCAGGCGTCGGGGATGAAGCTGCCAGTACCGACCACGTCGATCGGCGCCCTGGCTTCCGCCATGACCCGGCACTTGCCCACCCCGAAGCCGGAGGAGGCGACGATGCGCACCTTCGGGAAGCCCGCGGCATCCAGCTTCTCGCGCATGCTCCAGACCGCGGCGGCGGACACGCCGGTGCCGACCAGGTGGCGCAGTTCCGTCTCCGACCGGTAGCGGCGGATCGCGCCCGGCACATGGCGTTCCAGCACGGCATAGGATTCAGCCGGATCGAGCCCTTCGAGAAAGCGCCCGCCATGGGTGTCGAGCCGCATGGCGAGCCGGCCCTCGGCCGCCAGTTCCGGGAAGCGGCGCGCCACCGCGAGCCCGTCCGTCACCTCCCGCCCGAAATAGTCCACGAGGACGGTGAGCGGTTCGCTGGGATAGGTCTCGGCGAACATTTCCGCCGCGCGCACGGTCGATCCCGCATAGCCGATCAGGGCATGCGGCATGGTCCCGTAGCCGGATTTCTGGCCGAACCAATGGGCGGTCGCGTCATTGGCATTGCCGATGAAGCCCTTCGCCCCCTCCGCCTGCGCCGCGCGGGACCCGACGGCCGCGGCATAGGCCATCATCTCCTGCATCTCGGCACCGGCGCAGTGGCGGGCTTCCATGGCGAGGAAGCCGACCTTCGGCAGCTCAAGGCACATCTGATAGGCGTTGTGGGCCGCGACACAGGCCGCGCCGAGCTTCTGCAACAGCAGCGTCTCGAGGTCCGACAGCGCGACCAGCGATCCCGTGATGTAGAGCAGCGGGTCGCCCGCGCCGACCCACAGCCCTTCCTCATGCATCAGGTCGATCTGGAACTCGGTGCCCCGGGCGGCGGCGACCGCGCGCAGCCAGTCGAGCATCAGCCGCGGGGCCGAGACCACCGGCCGGCGCAGGAAGACCGCATAGGTCACCCGCGTATCGCCGAAGCGCGCGACGATCTGCTTGGTCCGGTTGAAGTAGGAATCCGTCCAGGCCGTGATCAGATCGTCGGCATTGGCGGGGACGCCGGCGCCCGGCGTGTCCCGTCGCTTCACCGCGGGGGCGAGGGCGGCGCCGAGGGTGGCGCCGCCGAGCGCGGGCGGCTTGTTCACTGGGCCGCCTGCGCCGGGGATGCCTGGATCCGCGCCTTGCGGGCCTTCAGCTCCTCGGCGATCAGGAAGGCGAGGTCGAGGGACTGCTCGGCATTCAGCCGTGGATCGCAGGAGGTCGCGTAATTGGCCGCAAGATCGGCCTCGGACAGGCGATGCGCGCCGCCGAGGCATTCGGTGACTTCCTGCCCCGTCATCTCGACATGCACGCCGCCGGCGACGGTGCCCTCGGCCTCATGCACATCGAAGAAGCCGCGCACCTCGGCGAGGATGGAATCGAAGGCCCGCGTCTTGTAGGCGCCGACCGTGGTCGTGTTGCCGTGCATCGGGTCGCACAGCCAGACCACGTTGCGCCCGGCGCGCGCCACGGCGCGCACCAGCGGAGCGAGCTTCGTCTCGACCTTGTCGTGGCCCATGCGGGAGATGAGGGTCAGGCGCCCCTTCTCATTCGCCGGGTTCAGGATCTCGGTCAGGCGGACCAGCTCATCCGCGTCCATGGACGGGCCGACCTTCATGCCGATCGGGTTCTTCACGCCGCGGAGGAATTCCACATGCGCCCCGTCCGGCTGCCGCGTGCGATCGCCGATCCACAGGAAATGCGCCGAGCAGGCATAGGCATCGCCCGTGGTGGAATCAATGCGGGTCAGCGCCTCCTCATACGGCAGGAGGAGGCTTTCGTGGCTGGTGTAGAATTCCGTCTCATGGACCTGCGGCAGGTCGGACATGCCGCAGGCCTGCATGAAGTTCAGCGTCTGGTCGATGCGCGTCGCGAGGTCCGCATAGCGGTCCCCCATCGGGCTGCGCGCGACGAAGCCGAGGTTCCAGCGATGGACATGATGCAGGTCGGCATAACCGCCGGTCGCGAAGGCACGCAGCAGGTTCATCGTCCCCGCCGACTGCATGTAGGCGAATTCCATGCGCGACGGGTCGGGGATGCGCGCCTCGGCCGTGAAATCCGGGCCGTTGACGATGTCGCCGCGATACGAAGGCAGCGTCATGCCGTCCTTCGTCTCGGTGTCGCTCGACCGCGGCTTGGCGAACTGCCCGGCCATGCGGCCGAGCTTCACCACCGGCACCGATCCGCCGAAGGTCAGCACCACCGCCATCTGCAGCAGCACGCGGAAGGTGTCGCGGATGACGTTGGCGGTGAAGTCGCCGAAGCTCTCGGCGCAATCGCCACCCTGCAACACGAAGGCTTCACCATCGCCGGCGCGTGCGAGCGCCGCCCGGAGGCGCCGGGCCTCGCCTGCAAAAACGAGGGGAGGAAATCGCGCGATCTTCCCTTCCATCGCGGCAAGCGCCGCCTGGTCCGGATAGTCCGGCACCTGCCGGATCGGCATCGCCCGCCATGAATCCGGGCTCCAGCCTCGCGCGGTCATTGTCTGGCACTCTCCTCCATGAAAGTCGCGCACCTTAGCCTCGCGCGGCGGGCTGGGGGAAGCGGCCCGGCCGTGCGAGGCTGACAAGGCGGCCATGTCCGGTCAGATGGGGAGAGGCACGGATGAAGGGAAGTGATGGGATCGCCCTGCGCATGCAGGGCGCGATCCAGGCGGGGGAACTGCCCGGGATCGTCATCGCCGCGGCGGGGCGGGACGAAGCCGGGTTCACCCGGGGCTTCGGCGTGCGGCGGCTGGGCGGGACCGAGGCCATGGCCCCGGATACGGTGGTCTGGATCGCCTCCATGACCAAGGCGGTCACCGCGGTCGCGGCCATGCGGCTGGTCGAGGCGAAGCGCCTCATCCTCGACGCCCCGGCCGTGGAACTCCTGCCTGAACTGCGCGAGATCCAGGTCCTGGAGGGCTTCGACGCTGCGGGCCAGCCCATGTTGCGCGCCCCGAAGCGCGCCATCACCCTGCGCCACCTGCTCACCCACACCTCGGGCTTCTCCTATGAGATGTGGAGCCAGGAGACGATCGCCGCGCGCAAGGCGCTCGGCCTGCCGCCCATGCCCTCGGGCAAGCGCGCCGCACTGATGCTCCCCCTGCTCTTCGATCCCGGCGAGGCCTGGCACTACGGCATCGGCATGGACTGGGCCGGCCGCGCGGTCGAGGCCGCGACCGGCCAGACCCTCGGCGAGCACTTCGCGCAGACGATCTTCGGCCCCCTCGGCATGACGGACACGGCCTTCCGCCTCACCGATGCCATGCGCGCGCGCCTCGCGCCCATCCACGCTCGGGGTGTGGACGGGTCCCTCACGCCGATCGACATGATCGTGGAGCAGAACCCGGAATTCGAGAGCGGCGGCGGCGGGCTGTATTCGACCGCGCGCGACTACCTGGTCTTCGCCCGCATGATCCTGAATGGCGGGCGGCATGGCTCCGAACGCCTGCTGAAGCCCGAGACGGTCGCCCTGATGGCCCAGGACCAGATCGCGCCGCTGTCGGTGCAGCCGATGGTCTCAGCCATGCCGGGGGCGACCAACGACGCCGACTTCTTCCCCGGCCTGCCCTGCGGCTGGGGACTGTCCTTCCTGGTGAACCGGCGGCCGAGCCCGCAGGGGCGCTCGGCCGGCGGGCTGGCCTGGGCGGGGCTGGCGAACACCTTCTACTGGATCGACCATGGGCGCGGGACGACCGGGATCTTCCTGTCGCAGGTGCTGCCCTTCTTCGATGCCAAGGCGGTGGGGCTGTTCCGGGAATTCGAGGCGGGGCTGAACGGGAGCTGACGGAGATTGGGGGGGGGGGGGGGGGGGGGAGCCACACCCACCCCCAGCCGCACGGTTTGGTGGGGTAAGAGCCTCGAGACGAGCGCGCGGGGCCGGACGGGGGGGGGCCCGG
>JAYSDS010000086.1:0-26717 GCA_041914265.1 Roseomonas sp. | reverse complement strand
CCTTCCATGGCTGGGAAAAGACTGCACCATCAAACCCTGGGATCAAACACCTAGAGCGTGATGACCATAGGTGCGAATGCACCGGAGGTCTGAATCACGCGATCAGACAATAGGTTGGAGCGTGGTTGGTGAACGAATGTGAACCAATCACGCTCTAGCCGCGGCTACAGCCCGAAGCGGTCGCGGATGCGCCCTTCGAGCACCTTCGCCATGACGCCGATCTTCCAGAAACCATGGAAGGCGATCGGCCTGATCGGTGTGACGGGCATGGCGATGTCCCGCGCCGGCGTGCCGGTCGCGAGCTTCGCCATCTCGCCCCCCATGGCGGTGGCGAGCGCCACGCCACGGCCATTGTAGCCGAGACAGGCATAAAGCCCCGGCGCCGGCTCATGGATGTGCGGGTAGTGATCCTTGGTCATGGCGAGCTGGCCGTTCCAGCCATGGGTCCAGGCCGCACCCTTGATCTGCGGCCAAAGCTTCTCGGCATAGTCGATCAGATACTGCACCGGGGCATGGTTGCTGATCGGCTGCTGCGGCCCACGCCCGCCAATCAGCAGCCGCCCGGCCTGATCGATGCGCAGATAGACGGTGATGTGTCCGCTTTCGTAAAGCGAGCCGCGATGGGGCATGATGCCGACGACGACATCGGGCGCGAGCGGCTCCGTCGCGGCGATGGAACTGAAGACCGGCACGACCGACTGCCGCAGGCCCGGCCAGAGATCGCCGGTATACCCGTTGGTGCCGAGCACCACCTTGTCCGCGCGGACCGTGCCGGCCGGCGTGGTGGCGCGCCAAACGCCACCCTCGCGCGACAGTGCGGTGACGGGCGTGCCGCCATGCACGATCGCACCGGCCCGCTGCGCCGCCCCTGCGAGGCCGCGCGCATAGTCGAGCGGCTGCACGTCGCCGCCACTCGCATCGAGCATGATGGCGAGATAGCGGGCATGGCCCGTCGCGGCGCGCGCCGCATCGCCTTCGAGCAGCGTGACGGGCATGCCGCGCGCCATGCCCTGCTCGGCCGAGCGTCTCACGCCTTCGGCATGGCGCGGCTGATAGGCGGCACGCATCGTCCCGCCCTGCCGCGCATCGCATTCGATCTGCCAGCGGCGGATCAGGTCGAAGGTCGTCTCCGGCGCGCCCCAGGCGAAGCGCACCATGCGGCCGCCCAGATCGGGACCGAACTGCGCCTCCACCTCGTCCGGATCGTATTTCAGGCCCGGATTCACCTGCCCGCCATTGCGTCCCGAGGCGCCCCAGCCCGGTTCGGCCGCTTCCAGCACCATCACCCGCACCCCGCGCTCGGCAAGGTGCAACGCGGTGGACAGGCCGGTGAAACCGCCGCCGATCACCAGCACGTCGACCGCCGCGTCGCCGTCCAGCGGCGGCGTGTCGGGCGCGGGGCGCGCGGTCGCGGCGTAGAGGCTCGGCGGCAGGGGCATGGCGGTCATGGATCGGCCTGTATCGGCAGGGTGTTCACCCACAGCACGCGCGTCACCATGCCGGCGGCATTGGAGAAGCGGTGCGGGCGGTCGCTGCGGAAGCGGAAGCTGTCCCCTTCCTGCAGCAGGTGGTCGGTGGCCTCGACGGTCAGCAACAGGCGGCCCTGCAACACCAGCCCGGCCTCCTCGCCGGCATGGCTGTAGAGAGATTCGCCCGTGCGCCCGCCCGGTTCCAGCGTGATGAGGTAGAGCCGCAACGAGGCATCGCCATGCGGCGTCAGCAACTGCTTGGTGATGCCCTCATGGAATGCCACCTCCTGGCGCTCGGCCGGGCGGGTGACGATGCTGCCGCCCGTTTCGGCCCGCGTGCCCGTCGCCTCGAACAACATGCCGAGATCGGTTTCCAGCGCCGTGGCCACGCGGATCAGGTCGCGCAGGGAAGGCGATGACAGGCCACGTTCGACCTGGCTCAGGAAGCCGACCGACAGATCCGCGCGCTGAGCCACCTGCTGAAGGGACATATCCCGCTGGCGGCGCAACTGGCGCACGCGCTCGCCCACCGAGGCGTCGATGGGGTCGATGGCGCGGCTCGCCGGTGATTCCATGCAGGTGAAGCTCCTCAGGAAAAATTCATAGCAGTGAAATTCCGTCTTGAACAACCGCCGATCCCGTGACCCACTTCACCCGAAAACGAGGAGCCTGACGCCGATGCGGGACGAGAGCGAGATCCACCCCGACATGAAGCCGCTTCTGGCGGCCCGCGTGCTGATGGCGCCGGCGAAGACGCCGGAGGAGAAGCGCGCGAACTGGACGCGCTACACCAACGCCATCGCCATCCCGCGCCCGGCGCATATCGTCACCGAGGACCGCACCATCCCGACGCCGGACCACGCCGTGCCGGTGCGCCTCTATCGCCGCGAGGCCCAGGCGCCCGGCGCGCCGATCGTCGTCTACCTGCATGGCGGCGGCTTCATGCTGGGCGACCTCGATTCCTCCGACAGCAATGCCTGGGGGCTGTGCGACCAGACCGGCGCGGTGGTGGTCAGCGTGGACTACCGGCTGACGCCGGATCATCCCTATCCGGCGGCCTTCAACGATTGCTACGGCGTGCTCGCCTGGCTGGCGGAACATGGCGCCGAGATCGGCGCGAATGGCGCGCTGATCGCGATCTGCGGCGACAGCGCGGGCGGCAGCCTGGGCGCGGCCTGCTGCCTCGCCGCGCGCGATCGCGGCGGGCCGCTCATCGCGGCGCAGGCCCTGGTCTATCCGACGCTCGGCGCCGACCCGATCCTGCCCTCCTACATCGAGAGCAAGGACGGGCCGTCGCTGACCACCGAGAGCATGATCTACTACAACGACATCTACTTCTCGGGCTGGAAGTTCGCCGCCGATCCCTATGCCGCGCCGCTGAAGGCGCCGGACCTCGCCAACCTGCCGCCCGCCTTCATCCACACCGCGGAATTCGACCCGCTGCGCGACGACGGGCGGGAATTCGCGGCGCGGCTCGCGATGGACGGCGTCTGGGTCACCTATCGCGAGGCGAGGCGGATGCTGCACGGCTTCCTGCGCATGCGGGAAGCCGGCGAGCAGGGCCGCGCCGAATTCGCCGCGCTGTGTTCCTTCCTGCGCTATCACCTGCATCTGGACGTGGCGGCATGAAGGTTGGCGTTGAGATCGGTGGTACCTTCACCGATTTGGTCTGCATCGACGGGGACGGCGTTCGACTGACCAAGGTGCCGAGCACGCCGCGCGAGCCGGATCGCGGCGTGTTCGACGCCATCGCCAGCGCGGGCATCGCGCTCGATGCCATGGCGGATCTCGCGCACGGGTCCACCGTCGCGACGAATGCCGTGCTGGAACGCAAGGGCTCGCGGCTTGCCCTGCTGACCACCGAGGGTTTCCGCGACGTGCTGCAACTGCGGCGGCAGGATCGCGAGCAGCTCTTCGATATCTTCTACAAGAAGCCCGATCCGCTGGTGCCGCGCTACGATACGCTGGAGGTGCCCGAGCGCACGGTCAGCGACGGCAGCGTAGCCCACACGCTGGACATGGATTCCTTCGGCCCGGCCCTGACGCGGTTCCTCGACGAGGGCGGGCATGGCGCGGTGGCGATCTGCCTGCTGAACTCCTTCGCGAATCCGGGGCACGAACGCGCCATCGCGGCCTGGCTGGCGGAACACCGCCCCGGCCTGCCGGTGACCTGCTCCACCGATGTGACACGCGAGTTCCGCGAATACGAGCGCACCAGCACCGCGACGCTCGCGGCCTATGTGCAGCCGGTGCTGGACGCCTATCTGCGGCGGATCGAGGACCGTCTGGATGAGGGCGGCTTCACCGGCCGTTTCTCGATGATGCAGTCGAATGGCGGGCGCGTGCCGGCGGCCGCGATCCGGCGCAACGCCGTGACCGCGCTGCTGTCCGGGCCGGCCGCGGGCGTGACGGGCGCGATCCGCCAGGCGGCGCTGTCCGGGCATCGCGACATCATCACCCTGGATATCGGCGGCACCAGCGCGGATGTCTGCCTGGTGCAGGACGGCCGTCCGGAACTGACGCGCGAGGCGCGGGTGGACACGCTGCCCGTGCTGATGCCGATGGTCGACATCACCACCATCGGCGCGGGCGGCGGATCGCTGGTCTGGGTGGATGATGGCGGGCTGCTGCGCGTCGGGCCACGCAGCGCCGGCGCCGATCCGGGGCCGGCCTGCTATGGCCGCGGTGGGACCCAGCCGACGCTGACCGATGCGCATGTGATCTGCGGCCGGCTGCCATCCGATGCGAAGCTGGCGGGTGCGTTGCCGCTCGACGCCGCCGCGGCGCGCAAGGCCTATGAGCCACTCGCCGCGCAGCTTGGCATGTCCGTCGAGACCTTGGCCGACAGCGCGATCCAGATCGCCGTGGCGAACATCGTCTCGGCCATCCGGCTGGTCAGCACCAGCCGCGGGCGCGACCCGCGCGATTATGCGCTGGTGCCCTTCGGCGGCGCCGGGCCGCTGCACGCGGCGGCGGTCGCGGAGGCCCTGGCCATCGACACCGTGGTCGTGCCGCCCAATGCGGGGGTGATCTCCGCCTATGGCCTGCTGGCGGCCGATTACAGCCTCTATGACAGCCTGACGCGTCGCACGCCGCTCGATGCCCACGCGCCGGAGGCGGTGCGCGCCACGCTGGAGGAGATGCTCGCCGGCCTGCATGCGCGTGCGGAAGCCATCGGCCTGGGCGCGGATCGCAAGGCCGAAGCGGTGCTTGAGATGCGCTATGTCGGCCAGGCCTTCGAGATCCCGGTGCCCCTCGACCTCGCCGTGCTGCCGGCGCTGACCACGCAGGCGCTGCTCGATGCCTTCGCGGAGGCGCATCGGCGCATCTATCGCCTTGGCGCGGTCGGTCAGGTGCGCCCCGTGGAGATCGTGTCCTACCGCGTCGGGCTGCACGTGCCGCATGGCACCGTGCCGAGCCTCGCGGAGATCGCCGGCCCGCCGCTGACCGTGCCGGAAGCGGCGGCGACCGTGTTCGACGGCGGGCGCGAACACCCCGCCCGCCGCATGGCGCGCGCGGCGATCGGTACGGAACCCGTCGCCGGCCCGCTGGCGCTCGAGGATCTGACCGCCATGGTCTATGTCCCCCATGGCTGGTCCGCTTCCACCGACCCGTCCGGCAACCTCATCCTGCGGAGGGGCGCATGACCCTCAACCCGGTCGACCAGGCCGTCATCAGCCAGGCGCTGCTCTCCGCGGCGCGGGAGATGGGGATCAAGCTCTACCGTTCCGCCTATTCGCCCATCGTGCGCGACGGCAAGGATGCCTCCACCGGCATCCTCGACGCCGAGGGCAATGCGGTGGCACAGAGCGATGAGCTGATCCCGATGCTGGTGGGATCCCTGTCCATCACCTTCAGGTCGTGTGCCGCGCTGTATCCGGTGCACACGCTGAAGGAAGGCGACTTCTACATCTGCAACCACCCCTATCACGGGGCGCATCACCTCCAGGACATCCTGATCTTCGTGCCGATCTTCCATGACGGCGCGATCGTCGGGTTCAGCGCCGCGGTGGCGCATCACCTGGATGTGGGCGGCGGGGCGCCGGGGCTGAATTCCTCCGCGACCGACTTCTACCAGGAAGGGCTGGTGATCCCGCCGAGCAAGTACAACCTGCATACGGACTGGAACGACGAAGGCCCGCTGCGCCGCTTCATCGGGGCCAATATCCGCGTACCGGAACAGACACTGGGCGACATCGATTCCCAGTTCGCCGCCTGCGCCGTGGGCGCGGCACGCGTCATCGAGATGTGCGACAAATACGCCGCCGCCACGGTGCGCGAGGCGATGGCGGAAATGATCGCCTACACCGAACGCCGTGTGCGCGCGGCGATCGCGGCCATCCCCGACGGCACCTACACCGCCGAGGACGCGGTGGATGATGACGGCCTGACCGACAAGCCACTGCCGGTGCGCGTGACGCTCACCGTAAAAGGCGATGACCTGCATGTGGACTTCGCCGGCACCGCGCCGCAGGTGAAGACCCATATGAACGCGCCTTTCGCCTCCACCGTCTCGGCAGTGCTGGCCTGCGTGAAGTCGGTGCTGACCGGCGGCGACGTGCCGTTCAACGAGGGCGCGTCGCGCGCCGTGACCATCGCCGCGCCGAAAGGGTCGCTGCTCAACCCCAACCCGCCGGCGCCGGTGCGCGCGCGGATGGAGGCCTCCTTCCGCGCCTATGACGTGGTGCTGAAGGCGCTGGGCCAGGCGAACCCGGAACACGCCGTCGCGCCGGGATATGACTGCACCACGGGCTTCTGCCTCAGCCACCTGAAGGATGGGCGCTACCGCGTCTTCATCGAGTTGCGCGACGGCGGCTATGGCGCCTCGCCGCGCAACGATGGCTGCGACGCGGTGGCCGGGCCGTTGTCGAACTGCACCAACACGCCGGTCGAACAGATCGACGCGGATTACGACTTCTTCCGCATCGAGGCCTATGCGCTGCGTCCCGGCAGCGGCGGGGCCGGGCGGCATCGCGGCGGGCTGGGGTCGATGCGTGCCTATCGCATCCTGGAAGACGGCGTCCGCCTGGCCATCTACGCCGACCGCTTCCGCATCCCCGCCCCCGGCATGGCGGGCGGCGGACCCGGCGCCACCGGGTCCTGCATCATCCATCGCGGCAATGAGAGCATCGCCGTGCGCTCCAAGGATGATGTGGCGCTGAAGAAGGGCGACCTGATCCTGCTCTCCTCCGGCGGCGGGGGCGGATATGGGGACCCGGCGCTGCGCGACCCAACCGACCATGCGCGGGATCACCGGCTCGGCCTGCTGGCCGCCGACTGAGGGCCTGTCTCGACAGTCGCCTGGAGGCGACTGCCGGGGTCCGGCAACGGGCCGCATGCCCACCGATCCAGGATGCTGTCGCGGGGTGGGGGTGCGGGCCGGTGCCGGTCTTTCAGGACAGGCTCTGACACACCTCCAAGGTTGCCATGGCGTAATCCAGTTGGTAGGCGGCATTGCGGCCTGTTGCAGTGCCACCTATCTCCGGATTGCGCCTGCCGCTTCATGTTGGCCCATGCGCGCCGCCACCCGGCGGCTGCGGCAGGAGGATTCGTGCCCTCGGCGCGATCCTGCGTGACCTGGAGGAACGAATGGGGATCTCGGATCGGATCTCGGCCGCGGATGTCATCCTTGACCTGGATGCCGGCAACAAGCGCAGCCTGTTGCAGGATCTGGCCAATGAGGCCGCCCCGCGGCTCGGGCGCCCGAGCGAGGAGATCCTCAAGGCCCTGCAGGACCGCGAGGCCCTCGGCTCCACCGGCCTGGGCCGCGGCCTTGCCCTGCCCCATGCGCGGCTGGCCGGCGACGGACCGCCGGTCACGCTGTTCGCGCGCCTGCGCAAGCCGATCGACTACGAGGCCCGCGACGAGGAGCCGGTCGATCTCGTCATCCTTGTCCTATGGCCCGAAGCCGAGGCGGAAGGCTTCCTGCCCGCCCTGTCCGACACCTGCCGTGCGCTGCGCGAACCCCAGGCGCTGCGGCAGTTGCGCTCGGCCGAGACCGCCGACGAGGTGGTGAAGCTGTTCAACCGCTACGACGATGGCCAGGGCAAAGGAGAGATGGCGTAATGCGGCCCGGACGCTTCGATGGCTGACGGCCTGCTGCTGATCGCCCTGGTCGGGCTGCCTTTCCTCGGTTCCCTCATTGCCGGCCTGCTGCCGACCGATGCGCGCGGCGCGGCCTCGAGCCTCGCCGGCGCGGTCACGCTGGCCTGCCTCGTCCTCGTCTGGGCGGCCTATCCGGCGATCTCCTCCGGGGAAGTGCTGCGCACCGAGATCCCCTGGATGCCCGGGCTGGGTCTGAACCTCACCCTGCGGCTGGATGGCTATGCCTGGCTCTTCGCCGGGCTCGTCGCCGGCATCGGCGCGCTCGTCGTGCTTTATGCGCGCTACTACATGTCGGAGGAAGATCCGGTCCCGCGCTTCTTCGCCTTCCTGCTCGCCTTCATGGGGGCGATGATGGGGGTGGTAATCTCGGGCAACCTGATCCAGCTCGCCTTCTTCTGGGAATTGACGAGCCTCTTCTCCTTCCTGCTGATCGGCTACTGGCACCACACCGCGGCGGCGCGCGACGGCGCGCGCATGGCGTTGACCATCACGGGGGCGGGCGGCCTCGCGCTCTTCGCCGGCATGCTCGTGATCGGGCATATCGTCGGCAGCTACGACCTCGACGCCGTGCTGTCCTCCGGCGACCGCATCCGGGAACATCCGCTCTACCTGACCGCGCTGCTGCTGGTGCTCGGCGGCGCGCTGACGAAAAGTGCGCAGTTCCCCTTCCATTTCTGGCTGCCGCAGGCGATGGCCGCGCCAACCCCGGTCTCGGCCTACCTGCACTCGGCGACGCTGGTGAAGGCGGGCGTTTTCCTGCTCGCGCGGCTCTGGCCCGTCATGGCGGGGACCGATGCCTGGACCTGGACGGTCGGCCTGGCCGGGCTGATCACCATGCTGATCGGCGCCTACATCGCCATCTTCCAGAATGACCTGAAGGGGCTGCTCGCCTATTCCACCATCAGCCATCTGGGGCTGATCACGCTGCTGCTGGGGCTGAAAAGCGAGCTCGCCCTCGTCGCCGCGATCTTCCACATCATCAACCACGCGGCGTTCAAATGCTCGCTCTTCATGGCGGCGGGCATCATCGACCACGAGACCGGCACGCGCGACATCCGCCGCCTGTCGGGGTTGAACCAGACCATGCCCTTCACGGCGCGGCTCGCCATGGTGGCCGCGGCCGCGATGGCCGGCGTCCCGCTGCTCAACGGCTTCCTGTCCAAGGAGATGTTCTTCGCCGAGGCGCTCTCGGCTCAGGACGAATTCTCCCTGCTCACCATCCTGCCCATCGCGGCGATGACGGCGAGTGCCTTCTCCGTCGCCTATTCGCTGCGCTTCATCCACGGCGCCTTCTTCGGGCCGCCGGCCACCGACCTGCCGCGCACGCCGCATGAGCCGGCGAGCTGGATGCGCTTCCCGGTCGAGATCCTCGTCCTCGTCTGCATCATGGTTGGGCTGCTGCCGGCGGCGACCGTCGGACCCTACCTCGCCATCGCCGTGCGCGGCGTGCTGGGGGAGGAGGTGCCCTATTACAGCCTCGCCGTCTGGCACGGCTTCAACCTGCCGCTGCTGATGAGCGTCATCGCGCTCGGCGCCGGGGTGCTGCTCTATCGCCTGCTGCAGGGCTATTTGCGCAGCGAGGAGGATGGTCCGCCGCTGCTGCGCAACCTCGACGGCCAGCGCATCTTCGAGCGGGTGATGGTCTTCCTCTCCTGGCGCCTCGCGCGGCGGCTCGAAGAACGGTTCGGCACCCGCCGGCTGCAGCCGCAGCTCCGGCTGATGGTGGGCATCGCGCTGCTGGCCGGCCTCGTTGCCGTATGGTGGCGCGGCTTCGGGCCGGGCAACCTGCCCGGGACGCCCATGGACCCGGTGCTGGTATTGGTCTGGGTGGTGGGTGCGGCCTTCGCGCTCGGCACCGCCTGGCAGGCGAAGTTCCACCGTCTCGCCGCGGTCATCCTGCTCGGCGGCGTCGGCCTCGTCGTCGTCATCACCTTCGTCTGGTTCTCCGCGCCGGACCTCGCCCTGACGCAGCTCACGGTCGAGGTCGTGACGACCGTCCTCCTCGTGCTCGGCCTGCGCTGGCTGCCCAAGCGCTTCGAAGTGGCGGGCGATCGCGGCCCCGAAGTGCTCAGCCGCGCGCGCCGCCTGCGCGACCTGGCCCTGGCGGTCGGGTCGGGCGCCGGCCTCGCCGCGCTGTCCTATGCGGTGATGACGCGCACGCCGCCCGAACTGCTCGCGCAGCATTTCCTCGAACGCGCCTATACCGAGGGCGGCGGGACGAATGTCGTCAACGTCATCCTGGTCGATTTCCGCGGCTTCGACACGCTGGGCGAGATCTTCGTCGTCGCCACCGTGGCGCTGACGACCTTCGCCCTGCTGCGCCGCTTCCGCCCCGCCACCGACAGCGTCGAGGTGCCGGAACAGCAGCGCGACCAGGGCGAGCAGGCCCTGCATGGCGATGCGACGCGCCCGGGCGTGGACTGGCTCCTGGTTCCCTTCACCCTGTCGCGCCTGCTCTTCCCGGTGATGCTGATCGTCGCCGTCTTCCTGCTGCTGCGCGGGCACGACCTGCCGGGCGGCGGCTTCGCGGCGGGCATGATCGTCGCGATCGCGGTGCTGCTGATGTACATGATCGGCGGCACGGAATGGACCGAGAACCACCTGCACATGCTGCGCCCGCAGCGCTGGCTCGGCCTCGGCCTGCTGCTCGCCGCGGGCACGGCGCTCGGGGCCTGGTTCTTCGACAGGCCCTTCATGACGTCCTACTTCGCCTACGCCGACCTGCCCGTCATCGGGAAGATACCGATGGCCAGCGCGTTGCTCTTCGACATCGGCGTCTTCGCGCTGGTGGTTGGTGCGACGCTGCTGATGCTGGTCGCCCTGGCCCACCAATCCGTGCGCGGCCAGCGCGCCGCCGAACGCGCGACGGGAGAACGCTGATGGAACTCATCGCCTCCCTCGCCATCGGCGTGCTGGCCGGGTCAGGTGTGTGGCTGCTGCTACGGCCGCGCACCTTCCAGGTGATCCTTGGCCTTGCGCTGCTGTCCTATGCGGTGAACCTGTTCATCTTCACGACCGGCGGGCTGCGCAGCAATGCGGCGGCCATCCTGCGTGCCGGCGAATCCGGCGGCCTGGCGGACTATGCCGACCCGCTGCCGCAGGCGCTGGTGCTGACGGCGATCGTCATCGGCTTCGCCACCACGGCGCTGCTGCTGGTGGTGCTGCTCGCCGCGCGCGGCCTGACCGGTACCGACCATGTCGATGGACGGGAGCGCGGGCGGTGAACGGCTGGACCGACCACCTCCTGATGGCACCCATCGTGGTGCCGATGCTGGCGGGCACGGCGATGATCCTGGCCGGCGACCGCCGGCGCCCCCTGATCGGCGTGATCGGCCTGCTGTCCACCCTGACCCTGATCGTCCTGTCGGCGGTGTTGCTGCATCTCGCGCAGGAACCGGTGGTGCGCGTCTATCGCCTGGGCAACTGGCCGTCGCTGTTCGGGATCGTGCTGGTGCTGGACCGCCTCACCGCGATGATGCTGGCGCTGACGGCGCTGCTGGGCTTCGCCGCCTTCGTCTTCTCGCTGGGGCGATGGCACCGGGCGGGGGTGTTCTTCCATCCGCTGTTCCAGTTCCAGCTCATGGGGCTGAACGGCGCCTTCCTCACCGGCGACCTGTTCAACCTCTTCGTCTTCTTCGAGGTGATGCTCGCCGCCTCCTACGGTATGGCGCTGCATGGGTCCGGGGTGGCGCGGGTGCGTGCGGGGATGCACTACATCGTCATCAACCTCGTCGCCTCGCTGCTGTTCCTGATCGGCGTCAGCGTGGTCTATGGCATCACCGGCACGCTCAACATGGCCGACCTCGCGCATCGCATGCGCGACATCGCGGCCGAGGATCGCGGGCTGCTGGAAACCGGGCTCGCCATCCTCGGCATCGCCTTCCTCGCCAAGGCGGCGATGTGGCCGCTCGGCTTCTGGCTGCCGCCGACCTATGCCGCCGCCACGACGCCGGCCGCGGCGATCCTGTCCATCCTCAGCAAGGTCGGCATCTATGCCGTGCTGCGCGTCGGCGTCCTGTTGTTCGGCGGGGAGGCCGGGCCTTCCGCCGGCTTCGGCGCGACCTGGCTGCTGATCGGCGGGCTGCTGACCATCGGCTTCGGGTCGATCGCGGTGCTGGCGACGCAGAACCTGCCGCGCCTCGCCGGGGCGAGCGTGCTGATCTCCTCCGGCACGCTGCTCGCGGCCATCGGCTCCGGCCAGGTGGCGGTGACGGGTGGCGCGCTGTTCTACATGGCGAGCTCGGTGCTTGCCATCGGCGCCTTCTTCCTCCTCATCGAGCTGGTCGAACGGGGCCGCGACGTGGGCGCGGACGTGCTAGCGGTGACCCGCGCCGCCTTCGGCAGCGGCGAGGAAGAGGAGGAGTTCGACGAACAGGAGGTGGTCGGCGTCGCCATTCCCGGCACGCTCGCGATCCTCGGCTTCGCCTTCATGGCCTGCGCGCTGCTGCTGGCGGGCCTGCCGCCGCTGTCGGGCTTCCTCGCGAAATTCGCCATCCTCGCCGCGCTGCTGGGGCCATCCGGGGCGCCAGTGCCGGTCACGACCTGGATCGTGATGGGTGCGCTGATCCTGTCGGGCTTCGCCACCATCATCGCCATGGTGCGGGCGGGCATCGACGTCTTCTGGGCCAATCCCGCGCGGCGTCCGCCACGGGTCGCGGTGCTGGAGATCGCGCCCGTCGCGCTGCTGCTGCTGCTATGCGGCGCGCTGACGGCGGGCGCGGGGCCGGCGCTCGACTACATGCAGTCTGCGGCGCGGGAACTGCATGCACCGGTGGCTTACCTCAACGGCGTCTTCTCGAGCCGACCGGGAGGCGTGCCGTGACCCGCCTGCTTCCCTATCCGCTGATGGCCGTCGCGCTGCTGCTGCTCTGGCTGCTGCTGAATGGCAGCGCCTCGGTGGGCGCGATCCTGCTCGGCATCCTGCTGGCGCTCGCGGGTTGCTCCGTCCTCGCGGCGTTGCAACCGCCCAAGGCGCGTCTGCGGCGGCTGTTCGCCGTGCCGGGGCTGCTCTGGGACGTGCTGGTGGAGGTGGTGCGATCCAACAACGCCGTCGCCCACATCATCCTGCGGCCGGCCGGTCGGCTTGGCCACCGCTCGGGCTTCGTGCGCGTGCCGCTCGATATGCGCAGCCCCTACGGCCTCGCCGCGCTCGCCTGCGTGCTGACGGCGACACCAGGCACGGTCTGGGTGGATTATGATTCCACCGACGGCACCATGCTGCTGCACGTCCTCGACCTGATCGACGAGGAGCAGTGGGTGCGCATCGTCAAGGATCGCTGGGAACGGCGGCTGATGGAGATCTTCGAATGAGCGCCATGCTGCTGTCGGGCGCCTTGCTGGTCGCCCAGATCCTCCTGGTGCTCGCCATGGGCTGCGCCGCCTGGCGCGTGCTGCGCGGGCCGCGCGCGCAGGACCGCGTGCTGGCGCTCGACACGCTCTACGTGACGGCCGCGATGCTGCTGCTGGTGTTCGGCATCCGGACCGGCACCACGCATTACTTCGAGGCGGCGCTGCTGATCTCGCTGCTCGGCTTCGTCGCCACCGCGGCGCTGTCGAAGTTCCTGATGCGCGGGGAGGTGATCGAATGAGCGCCGCCGCCGATCTCCCCCTCTGGGCAGCGGTGCCGGTGGCCGTGCTGCTCCTGCTCGGGTCGGTGCTGACGCTGATCGGCACGATCGGGCTGATACGGCTGCGCAGCTTCTACGACCGCGTGCATGCCCCCACCCTGGGCACGACGCTTGGCATCGGCTGCATCCTGCTGGCCTCGATCCTCTATTTCTCGGTGCTGCAGACGCGCTTCGTGCTGCATGAGATCCTGATCACCGTCTTCATGGTCGTCACCACGCCGGTGACGCTCATGCTGCTGACCCGCGCGGCGCTTTATCGCGACCAACGGGAAGGCAGCGCCGAAGTGCCGCCCGAGCCGCACCCCGACCGGCGCGAGACGTAGCGTCGCCACGGGCGCCCTGGACCGGGGCGCCGCGACGGCGCAAAGGACATCCGCATTGCACAGGAGTCCGCAGCGTCATGAAGCCCGAGATCGTCCTCGTCACCGGCGCCACCGCCGGCTTCGGCCTTGCCATCGCGCGTCGCTTCGCCGCCGATGGCGCCCGCGTCATCGCCACCGGGCGCCGCGCCGACCGGCTGGCGGCGCTGCGTGAGGAGCTCGGCGCGGCCTGCCATGCCCTGACGCTCGACGTGCGCGATCGCGCCGCGGTCGCCGCCACCCTGGCCAGCCTGCCCGCCGACTTCGCCGCGGTCGATCTGCTCGTGAACAATGCCGGCCTCGCACTCGGGCTGGAATCGGCGCCGCAGGCCAACCTCGACGACTGGGACGCGATGATCGATACCAACATCAAGGGGCTGACTTACGTCACGCGCGCCGTGCTACCCGGCATGGTGGCGCGCGACCGCGGCCACGTGGTGAATCTGGGCTCGACGGCCGGTGAATTCCCCTATCCCGGCGGCAACGTCTATGGCGGGACCAAGGCCTTCGTCCGCCAGTTCAGCCTGAATCTGCGCGCCGATCTGTGGGGCACGAAGGTGCGCGTGACGGACATCGAGCCCGGCCTCGTCGGCGGCACGGAGTTCAGCAATGTCCGCTTCAAGGGCGACGACACCAAGGCGGCCGGCATCTACGAGGGCGCGGACGCGCTGACGCCGGAGGACATCGCGGATGCCGTGCATTGGGTCGCGACGCGGCCCGCCCGCGTCAACGTCAACACCCTGCAGGTGATGCCGGTGACGCAGTCCTTCGGGCCGCTACGCGTGCACAAGGGCTGAAGGTCAACCCACCGCGACCCCGGCGGCGCTCGCCTTGTCCACCAGGTAGCCGCGCGCCGCCTGCATGTCGTCCAGCGCGCCGAAGGCATTGGTGTAGGCGCCGCGATACCCCTTGCCTTCGAGCAGTGCGAACATCGCGCCGAAATCGAAGTCGCCCTTGCCGGGGATCAGGTGTTCCTCATAGCCATTGCGCCAGCAATCGGCGAGGCGCACCTCCTTCACGCGGTCGAGCGGGATCTCCGCGACGAAGCCGTCCACGCCGGGCGGCAGCAGATGCGCATGGTTGGCCGTGAAGGACAGCGCGAAGGACGGCGAGTGGATGGCGTCGAAATAGTACCGCCACTCCTCCATCGTGTGAGCGAGGTAGTGGACCTCAGCGTTCTCCGGCTCGCGATTCAGGTTCTCGAGCAGCAGCAGCGCGCCATGCCGTTCCGCGTGCTGCACCATGCGTTGCAGGCGGTCGCGCCCGGCTTCCATGCGCATCGGCACATCGGCGGTGAAGTGGTAGCCGGCATGGACGACGATCCACTGCGCGCCGAGCTTCGGCGCTACCTCGATATAGGCCTTGAGATAGGCCTCCACCGCCTCGCTGAGGAAGGGCGAGTATTCCGCGACGTTCACCGCGGAGAGCGTGTGCAGCGCAATATGAACGCCATTCGCCTTGGCCGCCTGCCTGATCGAACGGCAACGTGCCTCATCGAACAGCGTCACCGCATTGGCTCCGGTATCGAGCTGGATGTCGATGTGACGCACCTGGTTGCGTGCGGCCCATTCGATGGCCTCCTCCAGCCTGAGCTTGCGCCCGACATCCACGCCGATCCGATCGAGTAGCGACATCGTTTCCTCCTGCTTCCTTCTCTCCATGGTTTACAGCGCAGGAGGGTGGTGGCAACGTCCCCTCGTCCAAGAAGCGAAACCGTGACGTGAGACCGCATAAGCGGCCGCGCCATGCATTGGGTTGGGAGGAAGCCGGATGTTCCTGATCGACAGGCGTCATATGCTTGCGCTCGCGGCCTGGTCCGCGGCGGCGACCAAGGCGTGGGCGCAATCGCCGATGGGTCCGCAGGAGCGCGAGCTCTACGAAGCCGCGAAGCGCGAAGGCGAGATCACCTGGTATTCCGGTCAGTACAGCGCTGACTCCTCGGAAGCCGCGGGGCGTGCCTTCAACGAGCGCTATCCCGGTGTGCGGTGCAACGTGGTGCGCAGCACGTCCCAGGTCGCGTTCCAACGCCTGTCGCAGGATCAGCGCGCGGGCGTCGCGCAGTGCGACGTCTTCTCCTCCACCAACGGGGGGCACTACATCCAGCTCAAGCGGCAGAACCGGCTGATGCAGTTCCGCCCGTCCAATGTCGACGGGCTGCTGCCGATCCTGCGCGTCGCGGACCCGGACAACTATTTCCAGTCCTCCTTCCTCGGCATCTACCTGATGGGCCACAACACCAACCTGGTGTCCGAGGCCGATGCGCCGAAATCCTGGACCGACATCCTCGACCCGAAGTGGAAGGACAAGCTCGCCGTCGGCCATCCGGGGTTCAGCGGTGCGATCGGGCTCTGGGCACTGCAGATGCGCACCATGTACGGCCCCGACTACCTGCGCCGGTTCGAGCAGAACAAGCCGCAGGTCGGCCGCTCCTCCATCGACCCGGTAACGATGATGACGGCCGGCGAACGCGCGGTGGGTGTGGCGGTGCCCTCGGCCTCGACGCTGTTCGCGGCCTCGCGCGGCAATCCGCTGAAGCTGATCTATCCGACCGAGGGCGTGATCGCCGCCTTGTCGCCTTCCGCGATCATCCGCAACGCTCCGCATCCGAACGCGGCGAAGCTGTTCATGGAATTCCAGACCGGCCCTGCGCTGTCGCAGGCGGTGCGGCTGCTATTCAATGAGAGCCTGCGTCCCGACGTGCCCCCACCGGAGGGATCGCGCCCGCTCGATCAGGTGACGATGCTCGCCCCGAGCCTCGAGGCCGCCGAACGCGGCGTGCCTGAGGTGCGCGAGCAATGGCGCGAAATCTTCGGCGTCTGAGGCTCATCCGATGAGCGACGCGGCCCTTCCCGCCGCGCGGATCGCCCGCCCGAGCCGGCTCCGACGCCTGGAGCCGGTAACCTTCCTCTGGATCGCGCTGATCGCCGCGCTGCTGGTCCTGGTCGCGGCGCCCATCCTGAAAATGGTCCTGATCTCCTTCGAGATGCAGGAGACAGGCGAATTCACCATCCAGAACTATCTGACCGCCTATGGGCGGCCGCGCTATCTGGAGGCGCTGCGCAACTCGTTGCTGCTGGGGCTGATGTCGGCAGCGATATCCGTGGTGATCGCGGTGCCGATGGCGTGGGCGGTATCGCGCACCGACATGCCGGGCAAGGGCTTTACCTGGGCCACGGTGCTCGCCGCCTTCATCATGCCGCCCTATCTCGGCGCCATTGGCTGGATCCTGCTGGCGGGGCCGAATTCAGGCTGGATCAACGTGACCTGGCGCAGCCTGACAGGCGCGACCGACCCGCTGGTGAACATCTACACCTTCACCGGCATGGCCTTCGTCATCGCCCTGCATTCCTTCCCGCTCGTCTTCATCTTCGTGAAGTCGGCCCTCGATCTCATCTCCTCCGAGATGGAGGACGCGGCGAACATCCTCGGCGCCGGTACTTGGCGGACGATGCGCCTGGTGACACTGCCGCTGGTCTGGCCGTCCATCCTGGGTGGCTTCATCCTGATCTTCCTCGAGACCATCGCGCTGTTCGGCACGCCGGCCATCATCGGCATCCCCGCGCGGATCAACGTGGTCACGACGCAGCTTTGGCAGTTCTTCGAGGATCCGGTCCGCGTCGAGGTCGCTGCCGCCTTTGCCATCCCGCTTCTGCTGGTGACGATCGGGCTGATCGCGGTGCAGAAGCTGCTGCTGGCACGCAAGGGCTTCGTGTCGCAGACCGGCAAGGGTGGCGAGCGCCGCCAGGTGAAGCTCGGCCCCTGGCGCTGGGTGCTCTTCGCCTGGTGCTTCGCGGTGGCGATGCTCTCCGTGGGCAAGCCGCTGGCGGTGCTGCTGCAGGCCTCCTTCGCCAAGGCCTGGGGGCGCGGCTTCTCCTTCGACAACCTCACGCTGCGCAACTACGAATTCCTGCTGTTCCAGCACGACATGGCGCCGCAGGCGGTGTGGAACACGGTGTGGTTCTCCTCCGCCTCGGCGACCATCGCGGTCGTGATTGCGCTGCTAGTCGCTTACATCGTCGTGCGGCGGCTGATGCGCTTCGCCGATGTGCTCGGCTTCATGGCCATGGCGCCCTTCGTCATCCCGGGCATCGTCATGGCGATCGGCTTCTACGCCGCCTATGCCGGGCCGCCGCTGTCGCTCTATGGCTCGGCGCTGTTGATCATCCTCGCCTTCGCCTCGCGCTTCCTGCCGATCGCCTACGCCTCCTCCCAGGCCGCGATACGCGCGGTGCATCCGGAGATGGAGGAAGCCGCGCGCATCCTGGGTTCGGGACGGCTGCACGCGATCCGCAAGGTGACGGCGCCGCTGCTCAAGACCTCGCTGCTCGGCGGCTGGCTGGTGGTGTTCATCGTCGCCTCGCGCGAATTGTCCGCCGCGATCTTCCTGGTCGGACCGCGCACGCGGACCATGTCCGTTCTGCTCTACGACCTCACGGAGCAGGGCAATTTCGAGGTGGTCTCCGCCTTCGGCGGCATCCTGCTCGTCATCACCCTGACGATCGTCGGCATCGGCATGAAGCTGGTCGGCCGCGACTTCATGCTGCGGAGGGAATAGCGTGCCCCGTCTCGTCCTCTCCGGCCTGACCAAGGCCTATGGTCCGCTCACCGTCGTCGACCGTGTCGACCTGGCTCTGGAGGAAGGCGAGTTCGTCTCCCTCCTCGGCCCCTCCGGCTGCGGCAAGACCACGACGCTGCGCATGATCGCGGGCTTCGTCGATCCGACGGGCGGGTCCATCGCGGTGGATGGCAACATCCTCTCCGCGCCCGGCGCCGTCGTGCCGCCCGAACGGCGCGGCATGTCGATGATCTTCCAGTCCTATGCCATCTGGCCGAACATGACGGTCGAGCAGAACGTCGCCTTCGGCCTGAAGCTGCGCAAGCTGTCGAGCGATGACGTCGCCCGCCGGGTGCGCGAGATCCTCGGCGTGGTGAAGCTCGACAAGCTCGCCCATCGCTACCCGGCGGAACTGTCGGGCGGGCAGCAGCAGCGCGTGGCGCTCGCACGCGCCATCGTCGTGAAGCCGTCCGTCCTGCTGCTCGATGAGCCGCTGTCCAACCTCGACGCCAATCTCCGTGAGGAGATGCGCTTCGAGATCCGCCGCCTGCACGACGAGTTCCGCATCACCACCGTCTACGTCACCCACGACCAGGGTGAGGCGATGGCCACCTCCGACCGGATCGCGGTGATGAATGCCGGCCGCATCGAGCAGATCGACGCGCCGCACCTGCTCTATGCCAGGCCGCGCACGCGGTTCGTCGCCGGCTTCGTCGGCCGCACCAACCTGCTGCAGGCCAAGGTGGCGCAGGGATCGCTGCTGCTGGACGGTGTCGATCTCGGCTCCGCCGCGCGCGCCGGCGTGCCGGCGGATGCTGATGGCGCGGTGCTGATCTCCCTGCGGCCGCAGGCCATGGCGATCCACGCGGCGCCGCCCGCGGAGGATGGCCTTGTCCTCCCCGCGACCATCGCCGAGCGGACCTATCTCGGCGAGGCCTGGGATTACGTGGTGCGGCCCGAAGGGACCGGCCTGCGCCTGCGCGCCACCGCCCCGCCGCTCGAGGCGCATGACGTCGGCCGCAAGGTATGGCTCAGCGTGGATCCACGGCAGGTGGCGGTGGTCGTCTAGCGCGCTTTCCGTTCGCTCCGGCTCACGGAGATCTCGCTAGCCGCTTGCTTTCGCGCGCATCGTTGCCCGATCGGGTGATCGCACCTGATCGGGGTCCACTCTAACGGTCCATCGCCGGCGCGGCACGTGCGAGCCCGTCATAGGCATCGAGCATCCGCTCGCGCCAGGCATGGATGCTGTCATCCGGTTCGAGCAGCGCAAAGGCGCTGGTGCAACGCGCCCATTGGAAGCCGCCGAAGATGATGGCATCGCCATAGCCTGGCGTGTCGCCGTGCAGGAACGGGGCCCGGCGCAGCGCAAGGCGCAACGGCAACAGCGAATCGCGGAAGGCGACGACGCCACGCTCACGATCCGCCGTCACCTGCGCCAGGGGCATGCCATAGCGCTTCTCGCGGCTCTCGATGAAATAGGCGCGATCCTGCGGCGCCAGGATCGCCGGAATGTCGGATACCACCAGCCGCGCGATGCCGGCGACGATGGTCGCATCCGCCCAACCGTTCAGGAAACGTGCCAGGGCCCGCCCGCCCGGACCCCCGAACAGCGAGGGGCGATCCGGATAGGTATCCTCGAGATATTCCGCGATCGCCCAGGAATCGGAGACGGCTCGGCCGCGATCGAGGATGACCGGCACCTTCTCCGACCCGTGCGTGGCGATCACATCCCGTTCGGTGAAGCGCCAGGGCATCGTCTCGACCTCCAGCCCCTTCTGCGCCAGCGCCAGGCGCGTACGCCAGCAATAGGGGCTGAACCGTCGGGCCGGATCGGCGCCGGCGAGGTCGTAGAGCGTGATAGGCATAACCATTCCTCCTGATCCCGACTATCCTGCGGATCCGGAGAAGGCGCCACCGTATGACCGCCGACATTCTGCTCACCCTGGACCAGGGTACCACCAGCACTCGTGCCATCGCCTTCGACGCGGCGCTGCGTCCGCTTGCCACCACGCAGGAAGAACTGCCCCAGCACTTCCCCTCCCCCGGCTGGGTCGAGCACGAGCCCGAGGATATCTGGCGCACCAGCCTCGCGACGCTGCGCGCCACGCTGGCCGCCGCGGGCGGCGATGCGCGTCGCGTCGCTGGCATCGGTATCACCAATCAGCGCGAGACGACGCTGCTGTGGGACCGCGCGACCGGCCGCTGCCTGCATCGCGCGATCGTGTGGCAGGACCGCCGCACTGCCGATGCCTGTGCCAGGCTGCGCGCGGATGGCATCGAACGGCTGCTGATGGAACGCAGCGGCCTGTTGGCCGACCCGTACTTCTCCGCGACCAAGCTCGCCTGGCTGCTCGACAACGTGCCTGGCGCGCGCGTGGCGGCCGAACGCGGGGCGCTCGCCTTCGGCACCGTCGATTGCTTCCTGATCTGGCGCCTGACCGGCGGGCGCGTGCATGCGACGGATGCGACCAACGCCGCGCGCACCATGCTGTTCAACATCGGTCAGGGCGACTGGGACGAGGAGTTGCTGCGCCTGTTCCGCATCCCGCGCGCCTTGCTGCCACGGGTGGTGGATTGCGCCGCCGAATTCGGCGCGACGGATGCGGCGTTGCTCGGTGCGGCCGTGCCCATCCGCGGTGTCGCGGGGGACCAGCAGGCGGCCACGGTGGGCCAGGGCTGCTTCCTGCCCGGCATGGTGAAGTCCACCTATGGCACCGGCTGCTTCGCGCTGCTCAACACCGGCACGCAGATGGTGACCTCGCGCAACCGGCTGCTGACGACCATCGCCTATCAGCTCGGCGGGCAGCGGCATTATGCGCTGGAAGGGGCCATCTTCGTCGCCGGCGCAGCGGTGCAGTGGCTGCGCGACGCGCTCGGCATCATCGCGACGGCGGCGGAGGCGGGCAGCCTGGCCGCCCAGGCGGACCCAGCGCAGCATGTCGTGATGGTGCCGGCCTTCACCGGGCTCGGCGCGCCGCATTGGGATGCCGAGGCGCGCGCGGCCATCTTCGGCCTGACGCGGGGTTCGGGCCGGGCCGAACTCTGTCGCGCCGCGCTGGAATCGGTGGCGTTCCAGACGCGCGACCTGATCGATGCCATGCATGCCGACTGGCCGCCGGAACGGGATACGGTGCTGCGCGTTGATGGCGGCATGGTCAGCTCGGACTGGACCATGCAGTTCCTCGCCGACCTGCTCGGCGCGCCAGTGGACCGGCCGGTGGTGCGGGAGACGACGGCGCTGGGCGCGGCCTACCTGGCAGGGCTGCAGGCCGGCTTGTGCCCGGCGCCGGGCGCCTCCGGCGCGACACATTGGCGATTGGAACGCCGCTTCATGCCCGCCATGCCCGCCGAGGAGGCTTCGCGCCGTCTCGCCATCTGGCAGGATGCGGTCCGCCGAACCCTGACACGATGAGATAAGGTTACGACAACGGCATGTCTGAAGCCTGGCTGACGCTGGAACTGGCGGGTTATGCCGCCCTGCTCCTGTGGGGCCTGCACATGGTGCAGAGCGGCGTGATGCGCGCCTATGGCAGCCGCCTGCGGCAGCGCCTGGGCATTGGCCTGGCCAACCGCCGCCGCAGCTTCGTAGCCGGCCTCGCCGTCACCGCCATCCTGCAGAGCAGCACGGCGACGGCCTTCATGATCGCCTCCTTCTGCGCGGGCGGCGCGGTGGCGCTGGTCCCTGCCCTGGCGGCAATGCTGGGTGCGAATGTCGGCACGGCGCTGATCGTGCAGGTCATGTCCTTCGACGTCTCGGCCGTGGCACCGGCGCTGATACTGCTCGGCGTCGTCGCCTTCCGGACCAGCGAGGCGAGCCGCCGGCGCGACCTCGGCCGCGCCGCGATCGGCCTCGGCCTCATGCTGCTGGCGCTGCACATGATGGCGGTCGTCATGGCGCCGGTCGAACAATCTCCCACCCTGCGCACCGTGCTCGGCGCGGTGTCGAGCCTGCCGCTGCCCAACCTGCTGATCGCCGCCGCCATCGCCTGGGCCATGCATGCCTCGGTGGCGGCGGTGCTCTTCGTCGCCTCGCTGCATGCGGTGGGCGTCATCGGGCCGGAGGCCGCGGTGACGATGGTCGTCGGCGCCAATCTCGGCACCGCGCTGAACCCGGTGCTGGAAGGCGACCGCAGCGAATGGGCGAAGCTGCGGGTGCCGCTCGGCAACCTCGCCAACCGTATCCTGGGCGCCCTCCTGGTGCTCCCGGCGCTGCCATGGGTGACGCAGCTCATGGTGCAGCTCGATCCCGCGCCGGCGCGGCTCGTCGCCAACACGCATCTCGCCTTCAACCTGGTGCTGGCGGTCGTATCGCTGCCCTTGCTGCCGGCCATCGGGCGGGCGCTGGAACGCATGCTCCCGGAAGCCGGCGCCGCCGGCGATCCAGCGGCCCCGCGCTACCTCGACGAAGCCGGGCTGCGGTCTCCCCCCGTCGCGCTCGCCAATGCGGAACGGGAGGCGTTGCGCCAGGCCGATGCGCTGGAGGAGATGCTGCAGACCATCGCCACCGGCTTCCGCACCGAGGATCGCGACCTCGCCAAGCGGGTGACACGGCTGAACGAGATCGTCGACCGGCTGAACCGCGCCGTGCAGGTCTATCTCGCCGGCCTGCCCGCCGAGGCGCTGGGCGAGGAGGAGCAACGCCGCATCGCCGAGATCCGCGCCTTCGCGCTGAACCTGGAGAGCGCCGGCGACGTGCTCGACCGCAGCCTGGCCCGGGTGGCGGCGAAATGGGCGAAGCAGGGAGCCACGCTCAACCCCGCGATGATGGAGTCGATCCAGTCCATGCATGCGCGGGCCCTGGAGCAGCTCCAGCTTGCCATCGCCGCCTTCATGCGGGAGGACGGTGCCGCCGCGCGGAAGCTGATCGAGGAGAAGGAGCGCATGCGCATCGAGGAAGCCGAAGCGGCGCGCTGCTTCTCCCTCGCCACCGAACCCGCCGACATCGCCGCGCAGGGCGTGATGATCGAAGTGGTGCGCGACCTGAAGCGGGTCGGCGGGCATCTCGCCGCCACGGCCTATCCGCTGCTGGAACGCATCGGCGCGCTGCGGCCGAGCCGTCTCACCGACCCCGCGGCCGAGGAGGGCCTGCATCCCGCATGAGCGATGTCTTTCTGGTCGGCAATGCCTCCGGCTTCTCCGGGGATCGCGTGGATGCCGCAGCACCGGTGGTGCGCGGGCTGATCCGCGCGGGCGGTCCCGCGGCACTGTTCTTCGAATGCCTGGCCGAGCGCACCATCGCGCTCGCGCAGATCGAGAAGCGGCGCGACCCCGAGGCCGGCTACGAACCGATGCTCGAACGGCTGCTGGAACCGATCCTGGCCGACTGCGCGAAGGCCGGCATTCCGGTGCTGGGCAATTTCGGCGCGGCGAATCCCGTCGCGGCGGCGCGGTGCGTGGCGCGCCTGGCGCGCCGCCTCGGCATTCCCGACCTGCGCATCGGCGTCGTCACCGGCGACGACGGCTCGGGCAGCGGCGCTCTCGACGCGCGCGCGGTGCATGTGGCGGCTGCCGGGCTCGACATGTCGTCGTGGCGGCTGGTCTCGGCCAACGCCTATATCGGTGCGGCGCCGCTCGCCCAGGCCCTGGCGCAGGGCGCGCAGGTGGTCGTGGCGGGGCGGACCTCCGACCCGTCGCTCGCCATCGCCCCGCTGATGCAGCATTTCGGCTGGGCGGAGGATGACTGGCAGGCGCTCGCACTCGGCGCCGCCTGCGGGCACCTGCTGGAATGCGGGTCGCAGGTGACGGGCGGCGTCTTCTGGGACCCGGGCTTCAAGGACATCCCGGACCCCGCGAATATCGGCTTCCCGATCGCCGAGGTGTCGCGCGACGGCTCCCTGGTGATCACCAAGCCGGAAGACACCGGCGGCCTGGTCGATCTGCGCAGCGTGAAGGAACAGCTTCTTTATGAACTGCACGACCCGGTGGCTTACCTGACGCCGGACGTGACCATGGACATCACCGGCGTGACGCTCGAACAGCAGGGCAAGGACCGCGTCGCGCTACGCGGCGTGCGCGGCCATGCGCGGCCTGAAAAGCTGAAGGTGACGGCCTGCTACGAAGGCTCCTGGCTCGGCGAGGGCGAGGTTTCCGTCGCCGGCCCCAACGCCCTGGCACGGGCGCGCGCCACGGCGGACGTGCTGCTGCAGCGCGTGAAGCAGCGCGGGCTCGCGCGACGCGCGCGGGCCGATCTGATCGGCGTCGCCTCCGTCCTCGATTCCGACGAGGGCGCGCTGTGGCGTGGCTATGACGGGCCGGAACCGCCCGATATCCGTATCCGCCTCGCCGTCGAATCAACCACGCGCGACGACGCCGACCAGGCGGCGCGGGAGGTGCTGGCCATGCTGTGCTGCGGCACGGCGGGGACATCCGGCGCGCGCTGGCGCGTGACGCCGCGCATCCTGACGCGCTCCTTCCTCGTCCCGCGCCAGATGGTGCCGACCGAGATCCGCGTGCTGGAGGCCCGGGCATGGAACTGATCGAATTGCCACTGCACGCGGTGGCGCATTCGCGCGCGGGGGACAAGGGCAACCGGGTGAACCTCTCCCTGATGCCCTACGATCCCGCGTTGTGGCCCGTCCTGGCCGAGCAGGTGACGGAACAGCGCGTGCTGGCGCTTTTCGCGCATCGCGGCGCCACACGTTGCAAGCGCTACGACCTGCCGCTCATCCATGCCTTCAACTTCGTCATCGACGATGCGCTGGAAGGCGGTGTGAACGGGTCACTGAACCTCGACGGACATGGGAAGAGCCATTCCTTCCGACTGCTCTCGCTGACCGTGCAGGTGCCGAAGGGCTGACCCAGCGGGGGCCTGCATCTGGCAGCGCCGCCATGCCTGCACTAGGCTGCCTCCGACCGGCGCGCCACGACGCCGGGGGAGGACGTCATGATCCAACGCCGTACCCTGTTCGCTGCCGGTGCTGCCGGCCTGCTGGCCTCGCCGGCCGTCGCGCAGAACACGCGCGCCGGCACGCTGCGCTTCGTGCCGCAAGCCAATCTCTCGGTGCTCGACCCCATCTTCACCACGGCGACGGTCACCGGCAATCACGGCTTCTACGTCTTCGACACGCTCTACGGCGTCGACGCGGAACTGAAGCCGAAACCGCAGATGGTCGAAGGGCACGAGGTCACGGAGAATGGCCGTCTATGGCGCTTCCGCCTGCGTGAAGGGTTGCGCTTCCACGATGGATCCCCGGTGCGCGCGGCGGATTGCACCGCCTCCATCGCGCGCTGGTGTGCGCGCGAGCCGATCGGCCAGCTTCTGGCCCGCCAGGTCGATGAATGGATCGTCACCGACGACCGCAACTTCGCCATCCGCCTGAAGCGCCCCTTCCCCATCATGCTCGAGGCGCTGGCCAAGCCTGATTCCGCCATCCCCTTCATCATGCCTGAACGCCTGGCGACGACCGATCCGGCGCGCGCGGTGACGGAGATGATCGGCTCCGGCCCCTATCGCTTCCTCGCCGGCGAATACAATTCCGGCAGCAAGGTGGTGTACGAGAAGTTCGACGGCTACGTGCCGCGCAACGAGCCACCGGTCTGGACCTCAGGCGGCAAGGTCGCGCATTTCCCGCGCATCGAATGGCACATCCTGCCGGATGCCGCGACCGCCGCCGCCGCGCTGCAGAATGGCGAGATCGACTGGTGGGAACGCCCGCATCCCGACCTGCAGGCGCTGCTGGCACGCTCGCGCGACGTGCGGCGGGAGGTGACGGATCCGCTCGGCCGCATGGCGGTGATGCGCATGAACTGCCTGCAGGCGCCCTTCGACGATGCGCGCATCCGCAAGGCGGTGCGCCTGTCGGTCGCGCAGGATGACTACATGCGCGCCTCGCGCGGCGACGACCGCAGCGAGTGGCAGATCTGCCGCAGCCTCTGGCCGCGCGGCACGCCCTATTACCGCGACGAGGGCGAGGCGATGATGCCGGGCGATCTCGACCGCGCCCGCGCGGCGCTGCGCGAAGCCGGCTACGCCAATCAGCGCGTCGTCATCATCAACCCGACCGACTTCCCCGATATCGGCCCGCTGGGCCAGGTGACGGCGGACCGCCTGAAGCGGATCGGGATGAACATCGACCTCGCCGAATCCGACTGGGGCACGGTGGTGCAGCGTCGGGCGAACCGCGAGCCGGTCGATCGCGGCGGCTGGTCCATCCTGCACACCACGGGCGGCGCTTCCGCCTGGTCGAACCCGGCGCTGTCCTTCCTGGTGCGCGGCCAGGGTGCGAATGGCTGGTTCGGCTGGTGGAAAAGCGATCGCGCCGAGGAACTCGCCGAAGCCTGGGTGACCGAGGAGAATCCAGACCGTCAGAAGTCGCTGGCGCAGGAACTCGGGCACCTGGCGTTGGAGGACGTGTCCTTCCTGCCGCTCGGGCAGTTCGTGATCCGCACGGCGTTCCGGCGCGACGTGACGGGCATCCTGCAAGGCTCGGCGCCCTACCCCTGGAACGTGCGGCGGGGGTAGACGAGGCAGTTCGGGGAAGGGTTTGCTCGTCGCCCCGCCAGCAGCCTTCCTGACGACTTTGCTGGTGTCGCTTCGATGGAAGCCGAAGGGGCGCCGCCCCTCCGGACCTCCCCGCCAGGCCACAGTGTGGCCTGGACCGCC
>JAYSDS010000085.1:0-27203 GCA_041914265.1 Roseomonas sp. | reverse complement strand
TTTCGGCCTTTGGCGGGGTGAGGTTTGGAGAGGGGCAGAGCCCCTCTCCATCGCCCTCCGCCCACGTCGCGCATAAGGGGCACAGCCCTCCTGCTCCCGCCCCGAACGTCTTGGCGCAACCAGGCCGCCGAGCGCTGCGTCACGTCGTCCGATCGGCATCAGGGGCGGGCGGGGCCAATGGGCCTCCTGCCCCCAAGGCACGGTCACGCCACGATTCCCTTCACGCGCAGCGGCCACTCCAGGCGGTTCATCGCTTCGCGCCACTGCGCGGCGTCGTTGCGCTCAGACAGATGGCGCGGGTCTGGGGCCTGGCCGCGTTCACCCCAAACGCGCATCACGCGGGCATGGATCAGGTCGATCCGGCGATGGCGGTACAGCCGGTCCAGGCACTTGATGACGTCGTCGGGCTCGCAGGGGCGGACCTTCTCGCCCTTGCCGGCGGTGATGCGCGCGCCGTCATGCCGGGCGACCAGCGCGGCCATGGTCCAGAACCAGGCCTCCTCGGCCGATCGGAATGGCTCGGCGGCGGCGATGCTGGCGAAGCGCGGGGCATGGGCGGTGCGGGGGGCTGGGCGCATGGGGGGATCTCGCCTACAGAGTGAACAATACAAGAACATTAACCGCGTCGGTTGCGCTTCACAAGCCCAAAAAGGAAAATCTACCTGTTGCGCGCCGATTCAAAACCTAGGATAGGTTGCCCAAGGCGCGGCACAGGATCTGGATTCGCGTCCTTCCATCAGGACACGAGGCAAGGAACTCTCACCACCCATGCGGCACGACGATATCTGGCGCGCCCTCGACGCCCTCGCCGCCGAACACGGATTGTCCGCGTCGGGCCTCGCACGCAAGGCTGGGCTCGATCCCACCGCCTTCAACCCATCGAAGCGCATCGGCGCCGATGGCCGTGCCCGCTGGCCCTCGACGGAAAGCGTCGCCAAGGTTCTCACCGCCACGGGTCGAGGCATCGAGGATTTCGCCTCCCTCGTCTCCGGCCTGCCCGCCCTGCCCCGCGGCGGCAGTGGCCGCGCGGGCGTCGGCCGCCGCATTCCGCTGATCGGCCTCGCCCAGGCCGGCGGCGAGGGGTATTTCGACGATGGCGGCTATCCCGTCGGCGGTTCCTGGGACGAGATCTCGCTGCCCGAGATCGGCGATCCCAACGCCTATGCGCTCGAGATCTCCGGCGAATCCATGGAACCCGTCTTCCGCGACGGCGATGTGGTGGTGGTCTCCCCCGCCGCTCCGGTGCGCCGCGGTGACCGCGTCGTGGTCCGCACCCAGAAGGGCGAGGTGATGGCGAAGGAACTGCGCCGGCAATCGGCCAAGCGCATCGAACTTGCCAGCCTGAACCCGGCGCATCCCTCCTACAGCTTCGAGCTGCCGGAGATCGCCTGGATGCACCGGATCATCTGGGCGAGCCAATAAGCGGCGGGACCGGCATCGGCCCGCGGCCGCCCATCACACCGCGACGTCGACGAAGACGGCGCAGTGGTCCGAAGCCTCGTTGAAGCCGGCCTTGTTGTCCGGCCTGTCCGGTCGCTGGAAGGCGCGTATCGGTCCGCCCAGCCGTGCCGGGTCCCGGTTGACGATGGCGACGATGTCCTTGGGCAGACCGCGCCTCTCGACAATGGGCGCAGCGGCGGCCGCCTCGGACAGGGAGGGAGATAGGAGCAGATAGTCGAGCTGTTCGTTCGGCAGGCGCGGCGCCTTGGCCTTCTTGAAATAATGCGTCCAGCGCTCGGGCTCCGGCAGGCGATCGAGGACATTTTCCAGCCCAAGACGCTTCAACAGGGGCGCGAGTTCCGGGTCCGTGGGCGCGGCATTGAAGTCGCCGGCCACCACGACATGGGGTGTCGTCTTCATCGCGGCCCGCACCAGCTCGCGCACCCGCTTCGCCTGCAGAGTCCGCCTTTGCGTGCCGTCATCGCCGTCCCGGGGAATGCGGCTTCGGAGGTGGTTCACCAGAAAGCGGATGGCCTTGTCCGCCTTGCCGCCCACCAGGACCTCCACGTCGAGGCAATCGCGGGAGAAGGTCCGCTTGACGAGGGAACTGCCCGCCGGATGGAATCGATCCGTCCGGATCGCGCCAATCGGGTGCTTCGACAGCAGGCCGACATCGATCAGTCGAGGATCGTTGCCGTCGATGCACATGGCATAGGGATAGCGCTTCTTCAGGAACTGGCGATTGAAGCGATCAAGGACCTCGAGGTTCTCGAGCTCCTGCAAGGCGATGACGTCCGGATCGTTCTCGAGGATGACTTTCGCGGTCAGCGCGCGTGATGCATCGCCCACCACGCTCGCATCCTCGATCACGCGATCGAAGCTCAAGCTCGTCAGCGCGGCCTCGGAAACGGCCTTCCCCGTCACCAATTCCTTGTCGCGCTTCACATAACGGAAGAACAGGTTCTCGAGATTGAATGTCCCGATCCGGACCTTCGCCATGGTGCCCGATCCTCGCCATTGTTCCGGGTAGCGATCAAACACATGGAAAGCCGACCCTATCCCGGAAATCAATCGAAGATTGCCCATGCCTAGCCCTGGCAGGGCATCAGGCCATCGCGCCCCGCGCGGCGATCGGCCACAGGCACTCCACCCGCCCCTTCCGCACGCCGACATACCAGTCGTAGCGATCGACCGTCGGGTCGCAATGGCCCGGCACCAGGCGCAATTTCTCGCCGAGCGCGGGCGGCGTGCCATCCTCGATCAGGATCTTGCCGTGTTCGTCCGACGCGCCGGCGTAGCGCAGCCCGGGCCGCAGCCACACACCCGGCATGCCGGAATCGACCGACACGCCCTTATGCCCGCAATCGACCACGGCGACGCCCGGCGTCGCACGGGACATCACCTGCGTCAGCACGAAGAGCGACTGGCGGAAGGGCGGCGCCTCCTCGTTCTTCGCGTAGTCGACATCCATGAAGACGTAGGATCCGGCCTGGATCTCGGTGTAGACGCCGCTGGCCGATTCATGGCGGAACGTGCCGGTCCCCGCTCCGCCGACGATCGGACAATCAAGCCCCCGCTGCTTCAGCTGCTCGACCGTACGGCGCGAGCGGTTCACGGCTTCGGCGATCGCCGCGGCGCGCTGTTCCGGGTTGCGGATATGCTGCGCCGACCCGTGATAGGCCTGCAATCCGCCGAAGGTCAGATGCCTGCTGGCGGCGATGCGTTCGGCCAGTTCCACCGCCGGCGGGCCATGTTCCACCCCGGCGCGACCCATGCCGACATCGATCTCGACCAGCACCGGCAGGCGCACGCCCGCCGCCTCGGCTGCCGCCTCGGCCAGTGCAATCTGCGCCGGATCGTCGGTGCACAGCCCCACCTTGCAGATCTTCGCCAGCGCGGCGAGTCGCGCGAGCTTCTTCGGCGCCACCACCTGGTTCGTCACCAGCACGTCCGGAATGCCGCCCCAGGCGAGTTGCTCGGCCTCCCCCACCTTCTGCACGCATTGCCCCACGGCGCCGCGCGCCATCTGCAGCTTCGCGACGACCGGCGATTTGTGTGTCTTGGCATGGGCCCGCAGCTTCGCACCCGTGGGCGCCAGCAAGGCGGCCATGGTGTCGAGGTTGTGCTCGAAGGCATCGAGGTCGATCAGCAGCGCCGGCGTATCGACCTCATCTTCGCGCATGCCGGGTTCGGCGGGCGGCGCTTGCAGCATGGTTCATCCCCTGACCGTGTCGCGGCATGATGCGGCCATGTTCCCCTCCGATCCAGACGTGCTCGTCATCGGGGCCGGCTGCGCCGGCATCGCCGCGGCGCGCGAACTCGCCGCGCGCGGCCGATCCTGTATCGTGCTGGAAGCCGGCCCGCGCGTGGGTGGCCGTGCCTGGACCGAAAGCGAGAGCCTCGGCGTCCCGTTCGACCACGGCGCGTCCTGGCTGCACCAGGCCGATGACAATCCGCTGACACCGCTTGCCCGCGCGCTGGGCTGCGAGATCATCGACCATGACAGCATGCGCGAGCGCCGGCTGTTCCTGCATGGCCGCCAGGCCACGCGCGCCGAACGCGCCGCCCTCGCCGCCGCCGATGATGCCTTCTGGATCGCTATCGATGACGCCGCGCGCGACGGCGGCCCCGATCGCCCGGCTTCCGAGGCCGCTCCGCGCGGGGGGCCTTGGGACGCCACCGTGGCGCATTGGGAAGGATCCCAGATCTGCGCCGCCGAACTCGCCCGCATGTCGCTGCACGACTTCGCCGCGACGGCGCTGGAAGGACCGAACCTGGTGCTGCGCGAAGGCATCGGCGGCCTCGTCGCGCGCCTCGCCGAGGGCCTGCCCATCCGGCTGCAAGCGCCCGTCACCCGCCTGCGCTGGGATGGGCCGGGCGTTGCGGCGGAAGGTCGCTTCGGCACGGTTTCGGCGCGCGCGGCGATCGTCACGGTCTCCACCGGCGTGCTCGCGGCCGGCGGCATCGCTTTCGATCCGCCCCTGCCGGTCGAGACGCAGGCAGCGATCCACGCGCTGCCCCTCGGCCTGCTGACCAAGATCGCCTTTCGTGCCGATGATCCCGCGACGCCGGATCTTCCGCCCTTCGCCAGCCAGCACCGCGTGGTCGAACAGGAAGGCGACAGCCCCATCTCCTGGGTCTCGCGCCCGTTCGGCGAGCCGCTGATCATCGCCTTCTGCGGCGGTGCCCGCGCCTGGTCCCTCGCAGGCGACCCGCGCCGCGCCGAAGCGGAGGCGCGCGCCGAGGCCGCGAAGGTCTTCGGGCCGCGAGCGGCGGCGGCGCTTGGCCGGCCCAGCATCACCCGTTGGGCCGAGGACCCGTGGTTCCGCGGTGCCTACAGCCACGCCATCCCCGGCGCGCAGGCCGCGCGCGCGACACTGGCACGGCCGCTCGCCGATGGGCGGCTGTGCTTCGCGGGGGAAGCCTGCCACCCGCGCTTCGCCGCGACAGTGGCGGGGGCCTGGCTCAGCGGGGTCGAGGCGGCGCGAGCCGTCGACTGACGCGATTGAAGGGTGGCGCGACTTCCGTGGGCGCGATGGAGAGGGGCTCTGCCCCTCTCCAAACCTCCCCCCGCCAAAGGCCGAAAGGCCTTTGGAAACCTCGATTTGGTACGGGGCGCGATAGGGCCGGGCCGCTTGGTGACGGCTGCGTCGGGCGCGATGCTCGGGGAAATCCGGGCATTGGGCATGGTGGGCTTCCCGACGGCGCGAACCGTCCGTTCCGCCCGGTGCCAGGTTCAGGTTTGCAAAGGTCTTTCGGCCTTTGCTGGGGAGGGGCAAAGCCCTTCCCCCACCTACCGTCGCCCCATCGTCGCGCCTATGCGACCGAACCCCTCCAAGCTGCCTCCCGGACCGCCCGAATCTGGCGCCAGGCAAACCGACCGCTCCACCCCGGCCGACACCCAGTTGCGCGCCACCTCTGCCCGCCAGGCCGGCGCGATCCACGCTCGCGCCCGAACCGGCCCACGTGTCGCCGTCACAGTCACCGGCGTGAGCAGGTAGTCGCTGCCTTCATAGATCGCGAGTCGCGCCAGCACCGCGAACCCGACCCGCAGCACAGCACCCGTCACCGCGCCGCGCGCATCGGCCACCAAGGTCGGATAGGGCGTGCCGCGCAGGAAGACGCGACGCCAGCCATCGAGGCGCGCCGGCACCAGCCGTCGCACCAAGCCAGGCTCGCCCGATACGCGGGCGAGCACATCAGGATCGAGCAGCGTCCCGTAGAGAAAGAGCGCGGTGCTCAGTGCCCCGCGTTCTCGCCCGAGAAATCCGGCGCCTCGAGGCCCGAGGCGACGAGCTGCTCCACGAGTTGCGCCTTGAGCCGCTCAAGCCCCTCAGGGCTCGTCGCCTCGCAGCGCGCGACCAGCACCGCCTGGGTGTTCGACGCGCGCAGCAGCCACCAGCCATCGTCGGTCAGCACGCGCACGCCGTCCACGTCCTGCACCTTGGCGCCAGCGGCGGCGAGGCGTTCCTTCACCTCCTCCACCACCTTGAACTTGCGCGACTCCTCGCAGTTGAAGCGCAGCTCGGGCGTGTTGATCACTTGCGGCAGGGCGGCGCGCACCTCGGCGAGCGTCCCGCTCATCCGCGCAATGATGCCGAGCAGGCGGACCGCGGAATAAGGCGCGTCGTCGAAGCCGTACCACTTGTCGGCGAAGAAGATGTGGCCCGACATCTCGCCGGCCAGCGGGCTGCCGGTCTCGGCCATCTTCGCCTTGATCAGCGAATGGCCGGTCTTCCACATCAGCGGGGTGCCGCCAGCCTTCGCCACCTCGTCGAACAGCACCTGGGATGCCTTGACGTCGGCGATGATCATCCCGCCCGGCTTCGACTTCAGGACATCGCGCGCCAGCACGACCAGAAGCTGGTCGCCGAACAGGATGTGGCCCTCATTGTCCACCACGCCGATGCGGTCGCCATCGCCGTCGAAGGCGATGCCGAGATCGGCCTTCTCCCGCTTCACCTCGGCGATGAGCTGCTCGAGATTCTTGGCGACGGTCGGATCGGGGTGATGGTTCGGGAAGGTGCCGTCCACATCGCCATTGATGACGAAATGCGTGCCCGGCAGGCGCGCAGCGAGCGCCTTCGTGATCGGCCCCGAAGACCCGTTGCCCGGGTCCCACACCACCGTCAGCTTGCGGTCGCCGCCGTCCCAGTCCTTCAGCACCCGGTCGGCGTAGCTGGCGGCGATGTCCACCTCGCGGTCGCTACCCGCCTGCTCCGGCACCACGTCGCCCTCGGCGGCCATGCGGCCGATCTGCTGGATCTGCGCGCCGTAGAACGGCTTCTTGCCCAGCATCATCTTGAAGCCGTTGTAGTTCGGCGGATTGTGACTGCCGGTCACCATCGCCGCGCCGTCGGCCTGCAGGTCGTAGGCCGCGAAATACAGCATCGGCGTCGCGCAGAGCCCGATGCGGCAGACTTCGAGCCCGCAGGCGCGCAGCCCCGCGACGAGCTGCGCCTCGAGCTCCGGCGACGAAAGCCGGCCGTCATAGCCGACCGCGACCCGTTTGCCCCCGCCGCGCACGACGATGGACCCAAAGCAGCGGCCGATGGCGAAGGCGTCCTCGGGCTTCAGCGTTTGCCCGACGATGCCGCGGATGTCGTATTCGCGCAGCGAGGTCGGGTCGAAGCGATGATGAAAAGCGGGCATGGTCACTCCGTCACGGGCGGCCAATGGAGGAATAGGTCAGGCCGGCCGCGCGCATCGCGGCCGGGTCCCACACATTGCGCAGGTCGAGCACGATACCGCCCTTCATGGCGGCCTTGAGGCGATCCGGCGCCAACGCCCGGAATTCGTTCCATTCCGTCAGCACCACCACCGCATCGGCGCCCTCCACGGCGCTCATGGCGCTCTCCGCGAACTGCACCGCCGCCGGCAGCGCCTGGCGCGCATGGGAAGGCTGCGGATCGAAGGCAACCACCTGCACCCCGGCCGCGACGAGCTTGGGCAGGATGACGAGCGAGGGCGCATCGCGCATGTCGTCCGTCTCGGGCTTGAAGGTCACGCCGAGCACGGCGACGCGCTTGCCGGCCGGGCTGTCGCCTAGCGCCGCCAGGATGCGTTCGCCCATGGCGACCTTGCGCGTCTCGTTGACGTCGATCGTGGTCTCGACCAGGCGGACGGGGGAACCGTAATCCTGCGCCGTGCGCGCCAGCGCCAGCGTGTCCTTCGGGAAGCAGGAGCCGCCATAGCCCGGGCCGGGATGAAGGAACTTCCGCCCGATGCGCCCATCCAGACCCATGCCGCGCGCGACGTCGTGCACATCGCTGCCGACCTTCTCGCAGAGATCCGCGATCTCGTTGATGAAGGTGATCTTCACGGCGAGGAAGGCGTTGGCCGCGTACTTGATCAGCTCCGCGCTCTCGAGCGAAACGGCGAGCACCGGCGTCTCGATCAGGTACAGCGGACGGTAGAGCCGCTTGAGCACGGTCTCGGCGCGCTCGTCATCGACGCCGATCACCACGCGGTCGGGCCGCATGAAATCGCCGATGGCATTCCCTTCGCGCAGGAATTCCGGGTTGGAGGCGACCGAGATCTGCCCATCGGGCCGCACGCGGCGGACGATGGCCTGGACTTCGCGCCCTGTACCGACCGGAACGGTGGACTTCGTCACCAGCACCAGCGGGCCATCGGCCGCCTTCGCCACCTGCTCCGCCGCCGCGTAGACATAGGAGAGATCCGCGTGCCCATCGCCACGGCGCGTCGGCGTGCCGACCGCGAGGAAGACCGCATCCGCCCCCTTCACTGCCTGCGCGAGATCCGTGGTGAAGGTCAGCCGGCCGTCACGCACATTCTCCGAGACGAGCTTGTCGAGCCCAGGCTCATAGATCGGCATGCGTCCGGCATGCAGGCCGGCAATCTTGTCGGGATCGACATCCATCACCGTCACGTCCACGCCGAACTCGGCGAAGCACGCGCCGGACACCAGGCCGACATAACCAGCGCCGATCATGGCGATACGCATGGGGGCTCCTTTTCAACCGGGAAGCACCGCGGTGGAATGGCGTGTCGGCGCCTGTCTGGCAAGCCGATCAGCGGAGATCCTCGTCTCGCGGCAGCAACGGCAGCAGCGCCGACAGGTCCCGTTCCGCCCGGCACAGGAGATAGCGCGGAGCGCCGCCGCCCCCTTCCAATGGCAGGGCTGTGAGGCCGATATCGGCATAGACACGCAGCAACTCGGGACCCGCCCGCCACACGGCCGGATCGACGCGCGCGCTGTCACATAGATCACGAAACCGCCAGATCACGGAAACGCGCTCACGTTCTTCCCCGGCCGGGTCGCCGAGCGCCAGCCAGATGTCATCCCGCTTCACGAAAGCGACAGCGGCGCGGCCTCCTTCGCCTTCGACCACGCCGTCGGCCGCTCCCAACACGGGCGCCATGGCGCCGAGCGCCAGCAGCTTCTCCCGCGCGGCCTCGTCATAGGGCAGCGCGACGACACGCGCGGGGCGCAGCAGCCCGGCCGCGGCCACGATCAGCAGCACGCCGGCGAGCCCGACCGCGAAGCGCACCGTCTCCGGCGTCTCTCCCGAGAGCACCACGCCCCACCAGGACAGGTCAGCGAAGGGCCCGGCATAGGCAATGCCGGCGAGCGTCAGCGCACTCAGCGACAAGGCGGCGAGCGCCGCGACCGTCTCGGCCGAGAGCGGTTCAGCGGTGAGCCGCGCGCGGCGATAGAAGGCGGGCCGGACCGTCGCCAGCAGCAGCGCCAGCAACAGGAACCCGCCGGTCAGCCACCAGGGCTCGCCACGCAGCCAGACGACAACCGCGCCGTTCAGCAACAGCGCGAGCGTCGCCCACCAGGCGATGGCGAGCCGCCGCATCAGCCCATAGGCCGCGACCAGCAACAGGCAGCCGACCACCGAGGCGGCGAAATGGTTCGCAGCCTCGTCGAGCAGGTCAAACACGCCGTCGAGGGCATTCGGCTTCGGCGGCAGCGCGCCGATCACGATCATCGTCATCGCCGCGAGGCCGGTCAGCGCCGCCATGGCCGGCACTTCGAAGGAGATCGCGACGCCGCGCTCGGGCGCGATTCGTTCGAGCAGGCGGCGCCGCTGGCTGATCTCGAATCCCGCGAACATCAGCCCGGCGATGAACAGCGGCACGATGTAGTAATAGAGGCGGAACAGCAGCAGCGCCCCGATCACCACCGGCGCCGGCAGATAGCTCGACAGGCCGATGAGGATCGCCCCGTCGAAGACGCCGATGCCGCCCGGCACATTGGCGACGATCCCGGCCGAGAGCGCGAGGACGTAGATGCCGAGGAAATGCAGGAAGGTCAGCCCCTCGGCCGGCGGCAGCAGCATCCAGAAGACCAGCGCCGTCACCGCGACGTCGGCCGAGGCCAGCGCCGTCTGCCCCACCGCCATGCGGAAGCCCGGCAGGTCGATCTGATGCCCGAAGAGCCGGAAATGCGGCACGAAGCGCGCCAGCAGCACATAGGCCGAGACGATGCCCCACATCACCGCGCCGGCGATCTGCATGACCCAGCGCGGCGTGCCTTCCCCAAAGAAGGGCAGCACTTCGGGTTCCGCGATCAGCACCAGCCCACCCAGCGCGAAGCCGCCCAGGCCGAAGGTAAGCGAGGTGAAGGCCACGACCTTGGCGATCGCGAGCGGCGGCAGCCCCCAGGCCGCGTAGAACCGGTAGCGGATCGCCGCCCCCGACACCGTCGCGAAGCCGAGGTTGTTCGCCAGCGAATAGGCGACGAAGGAGGCCAGCGAGGTGCGCAAATAGGAAATCGGATAGCCGGCATAGACCGAGCCCAGCCGGTCATAGGCCGTCAGCACGACGTAGGCGGCGAGGGTGAAGCCCCCCGCGGCCCACAGCGCCTGCGGCGGCGTATTGTCCAGCGCACCCTTGATGTCGGCCCAGGAGAGCGTGCGGAATTCCCGCTGCACCACGTAGAGCGCGACACCTAGCAACAGCAGGCCGAAGACCGTCGCCCCGTGCCGCTTCACCGCCGTGAGGACACGCCCACCCCTGCTCACGCCGCCGGCGTCTCCCGGGCGAGGGCGGTCTCGATCAACCCGATCGTGCCGGCGATGCCGTAGAGCGCCACGAAGCCACCGAAGCGCGGACCTTCCTCCTGCCCCAGCAGCACCTGGTACAGCGCGTTGAACCAGGCGCGCGACACGCCCATCGACCCGTCCTTGTTCGGCTGCAGGAAGGGCTCGCGGCGCCCGGCGTCATAGACCAGGTCCTGGATGACGCGGGCGCGTTCCTCCGCGGGCAGGGCATCGAGATCGGCCGCGCGGTCGCGCAGCGCGGTCATCAGCGCGACCAGCGCCTCTCGCTCGGCGGCGGTGGGCTCGCGGAAGCGCTTCGTCGGGGCGACGAAGTCCCGATAGTAGTGGACCGCGTGTTCGACGAGCTTGCCGAGCAACGGCTGGCTCGCCGGCGTCGCGCCGGGTGCATAGCGGGCAAGGAAGCCCCACAGGATCTCCGGATCATCCGCATTCACCACGCTGGCGAGGTTGAGCAGCATGGCGAAGGAGACCGGCGGTTCCGGATCGTTCGGGATCGCCCCGCCATGGATGTGCCAGGTCGCATTGGCCGGATCAGGCGTGCCCCGCAGCCGCGTGCGATTCTGGATGTATTCGTCCACCGCGCGCGGGATCTGGTCGAAATAGAGCCGCTTCGCGCGCTGCGGCTGGTTGAACATGAACTGGGCGAGGCTTTCCTGCGGTGCATAGCGCAGCCATTCGTCGATGGTCAGGCCATTGCCCTTGGACTTGCTGATCTTCTGCCCCTCGGCATCGAGGAACAGCTCATAGGTGAAGGATTCGGGCGGCTCGCCGCCGAGCACACGGCAGATGGCGGAAGACAGCCGCACGGAATCGATCAGATCCTTGCCCGACATCTCGTAGTCGACGCCCAGGGCGAACCAGCGCAGCGCCCAGTCGGCCTTCCACTGCGCCTTGCAATGGCCGCCGGTGATGCGCGTCGCGTGGCGTGTCCCGTCCGCCGGGTCGCGCCAGATCAGCAAGTCTTCGGCGGGGCGGACCTCCTCCATCGGCACCTGCATCACCACGCCGGTCTTCGGGTGGATGGGCAGGAAGGGGGAATAGGTCGCGCGCCGCTCCGGCCCCAGCGTCGGCAGGATCACCGCACGGACGTCCTCGTGCCGCTCCGCCATGCGGATCAGCGCGTCGTCGAAGCGACCGGACCTGTAGTAGTCGGAGGAGGAAGCGAATTCGTAGTCGAAGCCGAAGGCATCGAGGAACGCCCGCAGCCGGGCATTGTTGTGATGCCCGAAGCTCTCATGCGTGCCGAAGGGGTCGGGGATGGTCGTGACCGGGCGGCCGAGATGCTGCGCCAGCATCTCCTTGTTCGGCACGTTGTCCGGCACCTTGCGCAGCCCGTCCATGTCATCGCTGAAGGCGATCAGCCGCGACGGCAGCCCGGTGAGCAGGGTGAAGGCGCGCCGCACCCAGGAGGTGCGGGCGACCTCCCCGAAGGTGCCGATATGCGGCAGGCCGGACGGCCCGTAGCCGGTTTCGAACAACGCGCTGCCCTTGCCCGATTTTTCCAGCCGCGCCGCGACCTTCCGGGCTTCCTCGAAGGGCCAAGCCTTGACGGTGGAGAAATCGGCAGGGGTGGAGGACGTCACGATCTCGAAACTCTCGGGTGGCGAAAGAGGGGCGTTATAGGGGGGCGGACGGCGCGAGGCGACCCCGCCGGGCGATCGGGAGGGGCTTTGCTTCCCCGAACCCACCCCACCCAATCGCCGGGCCGCCTCGAAAGCCACCTTCGGCATCGGCCCCGGCGGTCCGTGCGGCGCCGACCGGAGGCCCGCGCAAGGGGCGGATACGCTCTCGGCCCGAGCCATGTCGCTGGCGGGGGTCCGCCCCGCCCGGGACAACCCGCCAGGGCGCCCAAGGAAACATTGGTCCTCTGCCTGCTTTGCGCTAAGCATCACGCCCCTTCCAACCGTCGAAAGGACAGAGAGGGACCAATGCGTGTCGGTATTGTCGGCGCCACCGGAGCGGTGGGCCGCGAGCTCGTGGATGTTCTGGGGCGCCGGGCCTTCCCGGTCACCTCGCTGAGGCTGTTCGCCTCCGCCCGTAGCGCCGGCACGAAAACGAAAACGCCCTTCGGCGATGTGACGATCGAGGAATTCTCGGACGCCGCCGTGCGCAATCTCGACCTCGCGCTGCTGGCCGTGTCGGGCGATTTCGCCAAGGCCCATGCGCCGAAGATGGTCGAGGCCGGGGTGACGGTGGTGGACAATTCCTCCGCCTTCCGCCTGCAGGACGACGTGCCGCTGGTGGTGCCGGAAGTGAACGCCGCCGCGGCGGGCTCGGCGCGGCTGATCGCCAACCCGAACTGCACCACGGCGATCCTGGTCGTGGCGCTCGAGCCGCTGCGCAAGGCCTTCGGGCTGAAGCGCGTGATCGTGTCCACCTACCAGGCGGCCTCCGGCGCCGGGGCAGAAGGCATGACGGAGCTGGAGCGCGAGACGCGCCGTGTCCTGGTCGAGGGCGTGAAGCCCGAGGCCGAGGTCTTCCGCTGGCCGCTCGCCTTCAACGTCATCCCGCAGATCGATGTCTTCCAGCCGAATGGCTACACGAAGGAAGAGATGAAGGTCGTGTGGGAGAGCCGGAAGATCATGGGCGTGCCCGATCTTCCCATCTCCTGCACCGCCGTGCGCATCCCGACGATGCGCGTGCATGCGGAAGCGGTGACGATCGAGACCGAACGGCCCGTTACCCCTGACGCCGCGCGCGAAGTGCTGCGCAACGCGCCGGGCGTGAAGGTGGTGGATGACCCGGCGAACGGGCTTTACCCGATGCCGATGAACGCCACGGGGCAGGACGACGTGGAAGCCGGGCGCATCCGCGCCAACCCGGTGTTCGGGGAGCGGGGGCTCGACTTCTTCCTCTGCGGCGACCAGTTGCTGAAGGGTGCGGCGCTGAACGCGGTGCAGATCGCGGAACGGCTGACGATCAAGGCGCGCCAGGCGGCGTGATGGGGCGGGATGGAGAGGAGCACCGCTCCTCTCCTGTCCATTGAGTTAAGGGCCAACTAGGCGCGTGGCGCTGACAGCCGACGGTGCGGCTCGGAGTTGGCTTACGCCGCCGTCGCGCGCGCATAAGTCGCAAGGGTGTGCGCTTTCGCTGCTCCAGGCGCTCTGGTATCCTAGGCTAATCGTTGCACACAGCAATTCAACAGCCAACTGATCGCACCAGAGGCGGTTCGAGCTAACGGAGAAATTTACCTATATGGCATCCCCTCTCGGCCTTGCGACAATGGAAGATTTTCTGCGGCAGTATGCTGGCAGAGAGGTATTCTATTCACCAAATCCCGGGAACGCTGGCGATAGCCTTATTGCGGCAGGGACTTACCAGATCTTTCGCAGAGTTAATGTTCCTTTTCAGATTATGAAAAATGATAGCCCGATTGATGGGAAAACTGTCTTGATCGGTGGGGGTGGCAATCTGGTTCCATTATACGGTGAGGCCCGTGCGGCCATTGAATTTGCCCTCGACCGTGCGTCCGAGTTGATAATTTTGCCCCACACGGTCAGAGGAAACGAGGACATTCTTCGCAGATTGCCAAAGTCGGCAATCGTATTCTGCCGAGACGCGGTAAGCTATCAGCACGTCATTAACAATACAGAGGCAACAGTTTATCTCGACCACGATATGGCCTTCCATTTACGAGTAGAAGATTTCGACCAATGGTGTGAACAATACCCGGATGCTCCCGCTTTATATAAAAAGTATTTCAACAATCTGGCAGAAGGAATTGACAGCGCCACGGGGTTAGCTCGTTTTTTGCGCCGGGACGGTGAACGCCGGAACAACGCCCCAGCATTAGATAATAGCAGTGATCCATCTTTGATTTATGAATTCGGAACTTGGCCTGACAATGCGGAAAAGTCCGTTTATTGCTTGTTTTCGGCAATTCGCCATACAAATTTTGTTCTAACAGACCGCCTTCATATATCCATCGCATCGGGGTTACTTCAGAAAAATTGTATCTTACTAGACAATAACTATGGAAAAAATGAATCTATATTCCTACACTCTATGAAAAAATTGTTTTCCACTGTCCGACTCGGGAGATCGGAAAGTGATGTTTCTGTTCTGCTTGATGGCGCAGGCGCGTAGCGAAATATCACGCAACGCGGCGGAATTGGAGCTCAATGACCAATCTGGGCTCAGCGTTCGGCAGCACTCGGATTCGAGAACACCGGAGTAACACTCAGATGAGTTTGGCTGTACTGGTTCTTGGTTATCGCGCCCCTAAAATACTTAAGCGCGTTCTTCCTGCATATTTTTCGGCAGGATTCGATGTTTATGTTCATGTTGATAATAAAATATCCATTGACGATTATAGAGATGAACTTCGTGATATAGATTCGCGAGTTCATTATATTGAATCTCGGAGCCGTATCTTTTGGGCTGGATTTTCAATGTCGACCGCAACAATTAGCCTAATTAAAGCTGCCGTCTCGACAAAGGATTATTCGAATTTTCTGCTAATCTCCGATGATACGGTCCCAATCGCCCCCCTGGACGTCCTAAAATCCAGATTAGTATCTCCCGTTGAGCGTATTTCCCTCCGCGAGATAAAGGAAAATGATCATTTTTATACTAGATATCAACGATTCTTCTATTTTGATCACGCCGCAACGTCACTGCTTGGGCGACCTATTGAAGAATCTTACATGGATGAGGAATTTTTCAATAGTTTGTCGAGGTTAACGGCCAGAAAAGACAAAGGAAAAGCAGTTATTCGGCTGCTCTATGGATCACAGTGGTGGTGTCTCACATCGAGGTCGGTAAATATGATTCTTTATATTCACGAGAATCGAGAAGATATTAGAGAATCCTTCGAATTCTCCGCCGTTCCTGACGAGATGTATTTTCAAACTTTAGTTGGAAACTTTTCCGATTTGACGCACATCGCGAACAGTCCTGTGTTCGTTGAATGGTCAAAACACCCGAAGCCTTTCGTTTACTCCAACATGTCAGAATTACCTATTTTTGACAATAATTACCAACTATTTATTCGGAAAATATCAGCGAATTCTGCCGACTTTGCTGAACAGTTAGTGCGAGAACGCGTCCTGGCGCCCTCTGGTAGCTAGCAGGGATCCTCTCAGCACCGCCGCAGCACGGAGCAAAGCCGCGAGAAGGCCAACCAGAATCCGCCATGTTCCGGCGCCTGGTCCGGCTTGCCGCCGAAAGCCGGTTCCCCCCGGCGCAGCAGCGCGAGCCGCGCCTCGAACCGCCCGCGCATGTTCTCGAGGAATCCGGCGCTCGCGCCCATGTATTGCTCGATCATCTCGGTTGCGAGCGCGATCTCGACCACGGCCTGCCCGTCCGTGGTGAATCGCTTCAATCCCCGGCTCTCCTCGGCCAGCGCCAGGTGCAGCCGGTGCAGGTCCTGCAGATGGCGCGCAATTCGGGCACGGGCGTCGCGCTCGGCCTCGCCCATCGCCGCGGTGTTGGTGTCCATGGCCGACCTCCGGCCTGGACCGTCGCACGGCCATCATGAAGGTCTCGTGAACACGGAGAGGCAGGCCACTCCTCCACCTTCCAGCCCCGCCCCGCACGGCCCATACGGCCGTGACACCGGCAGGGGAGCAGCGCATGCGCATCGAGACGGTAGAGGCGCTGGAAGCGCTCTACGGCATCCCGAACCTCGCCTCGACGGCCAAGGTCGCCGATCGGGTCACCCCCGAATACCGGCGGCTGATCGAGGCCTCTCCCTTCCTCATCCTCGCCACGGCGGGGCCGGAAGGTCTCGACGCCTCGCCCCGCGGCGACGCCCATGGCCTGGTGCGGGTCGCCGATGACCGCACCCTGCTGCTGCCCGACCGGCGCGGCAACAACCGCGTGGACAGCCTGCGCAACGTGGTGCGCGACCCGCGCGTCGGACTGCTCTTCCTCATCCCCGGATCCGGCACCACGCTGCGGGTGAACGGGCGCGCACATCTGTCGATCGACCCGGAACTCCTTGCCTCCTTCGCCGTGGAGGGCGCGGCCCCGCGCTCGGTCATGGTCATCGCGATCGAGGAATTGTTCTTCCAATGCGCCCGCGCCGTGGTGCGTTCCGCGCTATGGGACCCGGCGCGCCACGCACCGCCCGGCAGCCTGCCGACGCCAGGCCAGATCCTCGCCGCGATGAGCAACGGCGAGGCAGGCGGCGAGGCCTATGATCGCGAATGGCCGGCGCGCGCCGCGAAGTCGATGTGGTGAGACGTTCAGCCGCGCTCGGCCAGGTACCGCCGCGCGGTCAGGCCGAACGCGGCGACCTCGCCCTGGAAGGTGAGCCCCGCTTTCTCGAGCACGCGGCAGGAGGCTGCGTTTCCGGGCGCCGCATAGCCAACGAGGCGCGCCAGCCCCAGCGGCCCGAAGCCGGCCTCGCGCGCCGCGAGCGCGACCTCGGTCGCAAATCCGCGCCCCCAGGCGCTGCGCGCGAGCAGGTAGAGGATCTCCGTCTCGCCGCCCAGTTCCGGCAGCAGCCGCAGCCCGCCATGGCCGAGCAGCATGCCCGCCGCGCGATCCGTCACCGCCCAGGGTCCGTACCCATCCTTCCGCCAAGCCGCCGCGAAGGCGGGAACCAGCCGGGCCGCATCCGCCTCCGCCGTCGCGGCGCGCGCCATGCCGCCGGGCATGTGCCGCATCACCTCGGCATCGGCGCGTATTGCCGCATAGGCGGCGATGTCGTCGGGCTCGAAGGGCCGCAGCAGAAGCCGTTCCGTGGCGACGATCACCCCAGCCGCGCCGCCACGCGCGCGACCAGCGCCTCGCGTTCCGCCCGCATACGCGCTCCATTCGTCCGGGCGCGTTCCAGCACCGCGGGCGGCGCCGTCTCCGGCGATCCCGCATCGAAGGGCGGCGACGGTGCGTATTCGATCTGCAACTGGATGGCCTGGGCGATGTCGGGCGAGGCCATCTCCGCCACCAGCGCGAGGGCGAAGTCGATGCCCGCGGTCACGCCGCCGCCGGTCACGACCCGCCCGTCACGGACCCAGCGAGCATGCTCCGGCACCGCGCCCAGCGCGGCGAGGAAATCATGGCTCGCCCAATGCGTCGTCGCCCGCACGCCCTTGAGCAGCCCCGCCGCGCCCAGCACCAGCGCGCCGGTGCAGACGGAGGTGACGAAGCGCGCACCTTCCGCCTGGCGGCGCAGGAAGGCGAGCACCGCCTCATCCTCCATCAGCGCCGCGACGCCTGGCCCGCCCGGCACGCAGATCACGTCGAGGGGCGGGCAGGCGGCGAAATCCATATCGGGCAGGATGGTCAGGCCGGTATCGGACGCCACCGGCTCGCGCGTCTTCCAGATCAGGTGCACGCTGGCGCCCGGCACGCGGGAGAACACCTCGAACGGTCCCGTCATGTCGAGTTGCGTCAGGCGCGGGAACAGCAGCAAGCCGAAGCGAAGCGATGCGGTCATGGTGGCGGTCCTCCGCCCGTCAGGCTGGCATGCGACGACCGGCACCGCCACCCTGCACCTGAAGGAAGGAACAGCCTCATGCGCCTTGCGGTGATCTCCGACATCCACGGCAATCTCCTCGCGCTCGAGGCAGTGCTGGCCGATATCGAGCAACGCGCCGTCGATGCGGTGGTCAATCTCGGCGACTGCGTCACCAGCCCGCTCTGGCCGCGCGAAACCTTCGACCGGCTCGGCGAGCTCGACCTGCCCACGGTGCGCGGCAACCACGACCGCTGGATCGTCGAGATGCCGGAGGAGAAGCTCTCCCCCGCCGGCCGCTTCGCCCGCGATGCGCTGAACGAGGCGCAGCGCGCGACCCTGCATGCCCTGCCGGCGCGGATCGCGGTGACGCCCGACATCCTCGCCGTGCACGGCACCCCCGGCGATGACAGCACCTATCTGCTGGAGGAAGCCTCCGACGGGCGCCTGGGCCCAGCGGCGCGCGCGACACTCGCCGCGCGGCTCGGTGCCGAGGCACGGCCCGGAGCGGTGGTGTTGTGTGGCCACAGCCATCGCCAGGCCTTGGTGCAGGGGCCTGAGGGCTGCACGATCCTCAACCCCGGCAGCGTGGGCTGCCCGGTCTTCGCCGATGCGCCCGGCGCGCCGGGGCTCGAGCACCGCTCGCCCCATGCCCGCTACGCCATCCTCACGCTGCGGCGCGGGCGCTGGGGCGCCGAGTTGCTGGCGCTCGACTACGATTGGGATGCCGCGGCGCGCCAGGCTTCCATGAATGGCCGCCCGGACTGGGCAGTGGCGATGGCGACCGGCGCGCTGCCGTAGCGCCGCGCCGCCGTCAGCCCCCGCGCCCCACCCAGCGCGCGAAGCGCGGCCAAGGACCGACGCCCCAGGGCGCCGGCAGGTTGTTCGCCGCATAGGCGACGAGGAACAGCGTCGCCAGCCCCGGCAGCAATGGCGTGGCGAGGAAGGACCAGCCGGCATCCTCGGCGAAAACCACCACCGGATTGGCGCCCGCCGGAGAATGGATGGTGCGCGTCACCGCCATGGCCGCCAGCGCCGTGCCGACCGCCATGGCGATCCAGGGCTCGATCGGCCCGCCGAATAGCCGCCGCCCTTCGTGAAACAGAATACCGACCATGGTGGCGATCAGATGGCCCCCGATGAAGGAACGTGGCTGCGCCATGATCCCGCGCGGCATGCCGAAGAGGATGACGCAGGAGCCCCCGAGCGATGGCAGCAGCCAAGGGTGCTCGGTGAAGGACAGTGCCGCATTGGCCAGCAGCAGCGCCGCGGCGGTGCCTACGATCTGCACGAGGATGCGGCTCGGCCTTGGCGGCTTCATCGGGTGGGCTTCGGCATGGCGGCGATCCTCGTGATTCTGCGCGCCACGCAGGTCGGCAACGGCACAAGGCGGTCTCGCGAGGCGTCACCGCAGTATCGGCCCGGAGGCTGGGATCGACCAGCCGGCCTGCTCCCTGAAGCGCCGCGACACCACCGGGCAACGGCCGTGAGTTCCCTTACTGTTCTCTCAACGGCCGAATCATGGGTCGTGGCGCATTAACTGATCGTTCTCATTATGTTCTTGACGCTTCCGGCCGCCTTCGACAGGATGATCGTGAACGAAGGGGGAACTCGTCGCCCCTTCCAGGACAGGCAGGAGCCGCGCCATGCCGGACGGTACCCCCCATCTGTCGCCCGATCCGGGCTACGCCCTCCCCCCGCTCGGCCGCAAAGGCCGCGGCGCCGGCCTGAACCCGCCCGTTCGCTTCGAACGCAATGCGCGGGAAGCCTTCGACGATGGCTGGGGCACGCTCGAAGCGGCCTTCGCGGAACTGCCGCCCCTGCCCACCACGCTGACGAAGGACAGCGCGAAATCAGCCCTTGCCTGGAACGACAGCCCCGACATCGGCTTCGACCGTTCCATCAACCCCTATCGCGGCTGCGAGCATGGCTGCGTCTATTGCTATGCGCGGCCCTCCCACGCCTATCTCGGCCTTTCCCCCGGCCTCGACTTCGAGACGCGGCTGCTCTTCAAGCCTGAGGTCGCCGCGCTGCTGGAGAAGGAACTGCGCAAGCCCGGCTATGAGCCGCGGCCGATCGCCCTCGGTTCCAACACCGACCCCTACCAGCCGGTCGAGCGCACGCTGAAGCTGACCCGCGCGGTGCTGGAAGTGCTCGATCGCTTCAACCATCCCGTCACCATCGTGACGAAATCGGCCGGCGTGCTGCGCGACCTCGACATCCTCGCTGGCATGGCGCAGCGCAGCCTGGTGCGGGTGTGCCTGTCCATCACCACTCTCGATGCCCGTCTCGCCCGGATCATGGAACCGCGCGCGGCCTCGCCCGAGCGGCGCCTCGCGGCGGTGCGCGAACTCACCGCCGCCGGCGTGCCCACCGCCGTGCTGACGGCGCCAATGATCCCCGGCGTGAACGATGCCGAACTGGAGACCATCCTGGAACGCGCCGCCGCCGCCGGGGCGTCCAGCGCGGGCTATGTGCTGTTGCGCCTGCCGCTCGAGATCAAGCAGCTCTTCGAGGAATGGCTCCAGCGCCACATGCCCGACCGCGCCGCGCGCGTGCTGTCCCTGATCCGCCAGACGCGCGGCGGCGCGCTCTACGACAGCCGCTTCGGGACACGGCAGAAGGGAACGGGCGTCTACGCCGACATGCTGGCTCAACGCTTCGCGGTGGCAACACGACGGCTGGGCCTGGAACGGCGCGGCGGGGGCGTCGCTGCGCTCGATTGCGCGCAGTTCCGGGTGCCGCCGGCAGCGGGGGCGACGGAACAGCCGGCACAGTTGGCGCTGTTTTGACCGGGATAGGTCCGGAAAGCCGGAGCACCGCCTGATAGCGATAGATCCGGCGCTGGTGTCATCAGAGGGGCGCTGCCCCTCCGAACCTCCCCGCCGGCACCTGGCGCCCAGCGCGACATCCATGCCCACCTTCATGCGCACTTCGTGCGCAAGAGCGGGCTTCGGTACCATTCTGTCAGTGATGCACAGCGCCAAGTTGAGGTTTCCAAAGGCCTTTCGGCCTTTGGCGGAGTGGCTTGGAGGGGCAGAGCCCCTCCAATCTCGGCATCGAAACCACCAGCGCCGATGAATGCAAAGGCAGGGACGTGAGCAGGAACTCCCGAAGCCCTCCGCACGGATGAGGCATCTGGCGCGGCGCTTGGCTCCGACTCACGCCGCCTTCAGATGTTCCTTCAGCCGCGGCATCAGTTCGACCAGGTTGCAGGGCCGATGCCGGCTGTCGAGCTGGAACTTCAGGATATCGTCCCAGGCATCCTTGCAGGCCCCGGTCGAGCCCGGCAGCGCAAACAGGTAGGTCCCGTCCGCCACGCCGCCCAACGCGCGCGACTGCATGGTGGAGGTGCCGATCTTCGCATAGCTCAGCATGCGGAACAGCTCGCCGAAGCCCTCGATCTCCTTCTCCAGCACGCGCTTGAAGGCCTCGGGCGTCACGTCGCGGCCGGTGATCCCGGTCCCGCCCGTGGTGATCACGCAATCAACGGCCGGATCGGCGATCCAGCGGCGCAGGATCGCCTCGATCGCATCCGCCTCGTCGCGCACGATCTCCCGTGCGGCGCAGCGGTGCCCGCTGGCCTCGATACGATCCTGCAGCGTCTGGCCGGAGCGGTCGGTGGACAGGTCACGTGTGTCGCTCACGGTCAGCACGGCGATGTTCACCGGCAGGAAGGGCAACGATTCGTCGATGGGCATGGCGACCTCCGTGCGATTGCTCAGACCATGGGCTCGGCATGACCATGCTGCAACCGCCCCTTCCCCAGCCACGCCCCGCCATGGGAGCCTCCTGCCCATGATCACGCCCGATGTCGCGCCGCTCGCCGCCGCCTGGGCCTGGCTCCACTCCCTGGCCGGCTTGCTGAGCGAACCGGCTTCGCCTTTCTGGTGGCCGACGCTGATCGTCACCGCGGTCGCGGTGCCGGCGATCGGCATCGCCAGCCGCGCCTCGCTGCGGGAGATACGCCGGACGGTGATACCGCTCCCGGCGCGCCTTTTCCTGCGGCAGACGTTGCAGGACGCCGCCTTCTTCGTGGCGAATTCGGCGCTGCCCTTCCTGCTCGCCCCTGGCTTCTTCCTGCTCGGCGCGACGGGGGTGGCGGTGGCGGGAACGCTGCTATCGCCGTTGTTCGGCGTGGCGGATCCGGGGGTGCGGCTCGATCATCCGCTGGCCATGGTCGCGGCAGCGCTGATCCCCTTCATGGCAACGGATCTCTCGCTCTACTGGACGCATCGGCTCTTTCACCGCTGGCCACTGCTGTGGCGGGCGCACCGGCTGCACCATGCGCCGCGCATGCTCACGCCGCTGACCGCCTTCCGCTTCTGGCCGCAGGAGCAGGTGGTGCACATGGCCGGCGGCGTCTTCATGAACGGGTTCGGCCTCGGCATCGTCGCCGCGACATTCGGCGCGGCGGTGGACCCGCTGACGCTGCTCGGCGTCAACGCCTTCACGCTGCTGTGGAACCTCGCCTTCGCGCATCTGCGCCACAGCCATGTCGCGCTGGCCTTTCCGCGCTGGCTGTCGGTCATCCTCGTCAGCCCGCACATGCACCAGGCGTATCATTCGGCGGATGCCGCGCATCATGACCGCAACTTCGCCACCGTCTTCGCACTGTGGGATCGGATGTTCGGCACGCTCCACCTGCCGGAGCGGACCGAACGCTTCCGCTTCGGCATCGACGATCCCGGCCGATGATGCGGCACGTCCTTGCGCCGCATCATCCCCTGCGGCCTCGCCCCTGCCCTATGAACGGTCCGGGCGCGCCGGCACGACGCCCGGGAAAGCCACCGCGTCGAATGCGTCCTACACTGCCCAGGCCAAGGAGATGAGCCGAGATGGCACAGCCGGAACCGGATGCGACGGACCCTGCCACGGTGCGGCTCGTCTTCGACGGCCATGCGGTCACGGCGCAACGCGGCACCTCCCTGCTCCAGGCCTGGCTCGCCGCCGGGCTACCGCTGACCGAGAATGCCGGCTGCCTCGGCCAGGGCGTCTGCGGGGCCTGCCGCGTGCTGGTGCGCCGACCGGATGAACGTCTGGCGAGCACGGCGCTGGCCTGCGAAACCCCGGTCGCGGACGGCATGCAGGTTGCCTTCGTCGACCACTTCCCCGCCAGGCGCCCGCATGCCTATGACCTCCGCGCGCTGACCGATGGCTGGACGGCGCTCGATTCCGTCGCCCGCGTTTTTCCTGAAGCCGCGCATTGCCGCCATTGCGGCGGTTGCGACCGCGCCTGCCCCAAGGGCATCGAGGTGCAGCGGATGGTCAACCTCGCCGCCACCGGCCAGGCCTTCGCGGCGGCCGAGCTGTTCGATCATTGCGTGCTGTGCAACCTCTGCGTCGCCGCCTGCCCGGAGCATATCGACCCGGCCCATCTCGGCCAGTTCGTCCGGCGCCTCTCGGCCTCGCTCACCCTGCGGCCCTCCGACCTGATCCAACGCCTGCGCGAGATTGCCGAGGGCGGCCAGCCCATCGACCCCGACGCCCCCGGTGCCAATCCGTCGCCCGAGGGCCAGGCCGCATGACAGCCATCCCTTACGAACAGGCACTCTCCGCCTGGCACGGCTCGGCGCCAGCGCCCGCGCGGCCGCTCGACATCGCCGCGCCCGACCTGCTCGCCGCCTTCCACCCCGACCACCGGCCCGGCGCCATGGCGCCGCTGCGCATCGGCGCCAATGCCGGCACCCCCTGCCCCGTCGCCCTCGCCACCCTGCTGCAATCCGATGCGCTGCTGGAGGATGAGGACATCGCCGGCGCGCCGGGCCAGGAAGCGGATGTGCTCGTCCTCGGCGGCGGCGGGGCGGGCTGCGTCGCGGCGCTCACCGCCGCGCGGGCGGGGGCGCGCGTGCTGCTCGCGACCAAGCTGCGCCTTGGGGACAGCAACACGGTCATGGCCGAGGGGGGCATCCAGGCCGCGATCGGCCCCAAGGACTCTCTCCAGCGCCATTTCGAGGACACCCTGCGCGCCGGCCATTTCGCCGCGGACAAGGCGCTGGTCGCCGCCCTGGTGCAGGACGGGCCGGACGTCATTCGCTGGCTGATCCAGGAAGGCATGAGCTTCGACCTCGCCCCCGGTTCGGACCGCATGGGTGGGGCGCTGCTGCGCAAGATGCCGGGCGGCGCGACGGCGGCGCGGCTGCTCTCCTATCGCGACTTCACCGGGCTCGAGCTGATGCGCGCGCTGCGCGAGGCGGTGCTGATGCAGCCCGGCATCACCATCCTCGACAGCCATCCCGCGCTCGAATTGCTGACCGATGACCGCGGCCGCTGCGCCGGGGCCGTGCTGCTCGACCTGGTGCCCGGGCGGATCATGCTGGCGCGCGCGGCGGCGACCATCCTGGCCACGGGCGGTTCGGGGCGGCTGCATCTCGCGGGCTTCCCGACCTCGAACCACTATGGCGCGACGGCGGACGGGCTGGTGCTCGCCTATCGCATCGGCGCCGCGCTGCGGGAGGTGGACAGCTTCCAGTTCCACCCCACCGGCATCGCCTGGCCAGGTCACCTCGAAGGCCAGCTCATCAGCGAGGCCGCCCGCGCCTCCGGCGCCGTGCTGGTGAACGGCCGGGGCGAACGCTTCGTCGAGGAACTGAAGCCGCGCGACATCGTCGCCTCCGCCATCCTGCGCGAGATCGCGGAGGGACGCGGCATCGACCGCGACGGGCAGGTCGGGATCTTCCTCGACACGCCCTCCCTGGAACGCGCGAAGCCCGGCATTCTCAAACAGGGGTTGGTGACGCTGACGCATCTCGCCCATCGCGCCGGCTTCGATCCGGCCGAGGAACCCTTCCTCATCCGCCCGACGCAGCACTACCAGAATGGCGGCGTCGCCATCGACCCGGCCGGGCGCACCGGCATCCCCGGCCTGCTGGCCGCCGGCGAGGTCACCGGCGGGCTGCACGGGCGCAACCGCATGATGGGCAATGCGTTGCTCGAGCTCTGCGTCTTCGGCCGCCGTGCCGGCGAAGCCGCAGCGACGGATGCGCGCGGCGAGCGCGCGCGCAACATCGGCCTGACGCACCTCGCCGACTGGCGCCGCGCGCTGATCGCCGAGGGCCTGCCGCTCACCCGCAAGGCGCCGATGCTCTTCCCGCCCTATGGGAATTTCGACGCGGCCGGCATCCGCAGGCACGCGGCATGACATCGCGGTCCGACAACACCCCGCCGGACGGGCCGGTCCTGACCGCGACGGCGCTTCGCGCCGGCCCCGACCTCGCCGCCTGGTTCGCCGCCGGTGGCGGCATTGGCCTGCGGCGGGCCCTCGCCGAGCCCGCCGCCATCATCCCGGCCATCGAGGCGGCCGGGCTGCGTGGCCTGGGCGGCGCCGGCTTTCCCACCCACCGCAAATGGTCCGCCGTGGCCTCGCAACCCGCTCCCGCGGATGGCGGCGGCAAATGGGTCGTCTGCAACGGCAACGAGGACGAACCCGGCACCTTTAAGGACCGCTTCCTCCTCTCCGAGACGCCGCATCAGGTCATCGAGGGCGCGCTGATCGCCGCCCTCGCGGTCGGCGCGACCCATGTCGCCCTCTATGTGAACCCGCGTGAGACACGCTCGGTCGGCGCGCTGCGCGCGGCGGTCGCCGCCTGGCAGGAGGCGCCGCTGCTGGGCGAACTCGCCGCCGCGCTGGGCGCGCCGCTGGCGCTGCGTGTCGTCGAAGGTTCCGGCCTTTATGTTGGCGGTGAGGAAACCGCGGCGATCGCCTCGGTCATGGGGGGCTTCCCCTTCCCCTCCCTGAAGCCGCCCTTCCCGGCCGAGAAGGGGGTGAACGGCGCCCCCACCCTGCTCAACAATGTCGAGACACTGGCCCACGCCACCCACATCCTGGCGCGCGGCGCCGAATGGTACCGCGCCCTCGGCCTCGGCGGGGCGCCCGGGACGAAGCTCTTCTCGCTCTCGGGCGATGTCATGCGGCCGGGGCTCTACGAGCTGCCCATGGGGACGCCACTGCGGGAGCTCGTCTTCGGCCTTGGCGGCGGCGTGCTGGCGGGGCGGCCCTTCAAGGCGGTGTTCACCGGCGGGCCATCGAACACGCTGCTGACCGCCGAGGACCTTGACGTACCGCTGGATTTCGAGAGCGTTCGGGCGCGTGGATCGCGGCTTGGCACCGGGGCGATGATCGTGGTGGCGGATGGCACCTCCATCCTGCGCAAGACCGCCGAATACGTGGCGTTCTTCGCGGCGAACTCCTGCGGGCAGTGCCCATCCTGCAAGATCGGCACGCATCAGGTCGCACGCATCCTGGAACGCATCGAGGCCGGCAACGGCCGGCCCGGCGATCTCGAGGCGCTGGAGAACCTCACGCAGCTCCTGCCGGGCAGCGGGCGCTGCGGGCTGGTGGACGGCGCGGCGACGGTGCTGGCCAGTTCGCTGCGCAGCTTTCGCGGGGAATACGACCGGGCCCTGGCGCGCGGGCGGTGAGGTCGGTCGCCATCGCCCTCCAGCGGTTCGGAACTTGCTTGGGCACCGCATCCCGACGCGGAAGGAATACCCGATGACGATAGCGGCCATGATCGATCCGGCGAGCCTCGATGCGACGCGGCCCCTGGCCCTCGTCACGGGCGGCGCCAGCGGCATCGGGCTCGCCATCGTCGAGGATCTGGCGCGCGACCGGGAGGTCATCGCCCTCGGCCGCAGCGAGGAGAAGCTGCGGGCCCTGCTCGGCCGCCCGCACATCCATCCGGTGGCCCTCGACCTGCGGGACGGGGAGGCGCTGGCCCGCTTCGCCGCACCCTTCACCCGGCTCGACGTGCTGGTGCACAGCGCGGCCATCTCGGCGCTGGCCAGTCTCGAGACGAGCTCCCTCCCGGCCTGGCGCGACACCTTCGAGACCAATGTCTACGCGCCCGCCGAGCTGACCCGCCTCCTGCTGCCGGCCCTGCGGACGGCGAAGGGCCAGGTGGTCTTCATCAGTTCCGGCGCGGCGGTGAAGGCGGTGCCGGGGCACATGGTCTACTCGGCGTCGAAATTCGCCCTGCGCGGCATCGCCGATGCGCTGCGGCTGGAGGAGGTCGCGAACGGCATCCGCGTCTCGACCGTCGCCCCGGGCCCGACGGATACGCCCATGAACCGCGCGACGCGCCTCAAGCAGACGGGTTCGACGGCGCGTGAGGAAGGGCGGTTCAGCGCCCCCGAATCCCATGCCGCGGCGGTACGGCTCGTGGCGGATATGGGGCCGGATTCCCAGGTCACGGAAGTCGTGGTTCGTCCGCGCCTGCTGTAGCCCGCCGAAGCCGGTGGAGGGGGCCAGAGAGGGGCTCTGCCCCTCTCCGGACCTCACCCCGCCAAAGGCCGAAGGGCCTTTGGAAACCTCAACTTGGTGCGGTGCG
>JAYSDS010000084.1:0-27221 GCA_041914265.1 Roseomonas sp. | reverse complement strand
AAACCGCCCCGCCAAATGATGGATCATTTGGAAAGCCGTCTGTTGGTGCCGGGCACGACGGGCTTTCGCGCCCTCGCCGCGCGCATCATGCGCAAGAACGGGTTTCGTCGTCGATCCTGACAGGCCTTCCCGGCGCCAGGTCGAGGTTTCCAAAGGCCTTTCGGCCTTTGGTGGGGTGAGCCCGAGAGGGGCAACGCCCCTCTCGGTTCCACAAGCCCGGCATGACGCCAGCCCGACATCAGCAGCCGTCGAGAAACGGAAACCGGTCGATATCCACCCAGCCGCAGAGCCGGCGCATCGGCTTGCCCTCGCGGCTCTGCTCGCCCGTCATGTATCCGGTGTCAGCGTTGTATTGGCGCAGGATGTAGTCTGCATATTGCGCCTGGCCCCCGCCCTGCCCGGCATCGGCGGTGATCCAGAGGCAGTCGCACCCGGTATCGACGATGACGCCGATATGCTCCACCGCGGCGCCGCGCAGCCGCCCCGGGGTCTTGTCGGTCTGGATGCAGCAGCAGCCGAAATCGTGCCCGCCGCCGCTGCACAGGATGTAGATGTCGCCCGGCAGCGGCCGCCCGCCGGCGGAACTGCGCACCCCCGCCCCCTGGCCGCAGGCATCGCTGCAATGGACCCAGGCGCCATGCCGGATCGCGGCGTTGCGCACGCTGGTCAGGCCCGACCCCATCCCGTCCAGCCGCATCTGCTGGGTCAGACCCAACCGCCCCACGACATGGCCGATCAGCCCGCCGCAGGTCGTGTATCCCGCCCCCGGCTTCCAGTTGGCGTCGATCTGCCGGAAGGCGGCGCTGCCATACATGCTCGGCACCACCTCCGGCAGCACCTGGGCGAGGACCCGCTGGCGGCGCGGGCTGAGAACGCCGTATCCGGTCGATGGCAGCTTCATGGGTGGTGCCTTCCGTGTGCACGGCGCGATGCCGAAGGCGCCACCCTCAACCAATCCGATTCCGGTCCGACATGTCCTGGCGCACAGGCCGCGGCCTCAAGGCCGCATCGTCAACCCTGCCATCCCCGGCATGCGCAGCGGCTCGGCGAGCCGGGCGAACTCGCACAGCAGCCGCCTTGTGTCGCGGGGGTCGATGATCTCCTCGACCCAGAAGGCCTCGGCCGTGCGGAAGGGGGAGCGCAGCTTGTGCAGGCGTTCCTCGATCTCGGCGACCTTCGCGTCCTTGTCGTCGGCGGCCGAGACCTCGGCGGCATAGGCCGCTTCGACGCCGCCTTCGAGAGGCAGCGACCCCCAGCGCGCCGAGGGCCATGCGTAGCGTGTCGAATACCGCCCGGCCGGTTGGTGCACCACGCCCGCCACCCCGAAGGCGTTGCGCATGATCACGGTGCACCAGGGCTGGCGGCACTGGTTCACGGCGGCCATGGCGCGCACGCCCCAGCGGATGGTCGCGGTCTTCTCCGCCTCCAGCCCCACCGCGAAGCCGGGGCAGTCCATCAGATAGACCACCGGAATATGGAAGGTCTCGGCTAGGTCCACGAAGCGGATCACCTTCTGGCAGGCATCCGCCGTCCAGGCCCCGCCATGGAAGATCGGATCGGAGGCCAGCACCGCCACCACCCGCCCGTCCAGCCGCCCCAGCCCCGTGACCACGGATCGGCCGAACCACTTCCCCATCTCGAAGAAGGACCCTTTGTCCAGCAGCATCTCGATGATGGGCCGGACCTTGTAGGCCTGGCGCGGATCGCGCGGGATGACGGAGATCAGCTTCTCCTCCCGCCGCGCCGCGTCGTCGCGACAGCGGATGGCCGGCGCCAGGTCGAAGACGGAAGACGGCATGTAGGAGAGGAACCGCCGCGCCAGCGCGAAGGCCTCGGCCTCCGTCTCCACCGCATCGTCCACGGCGCCGGCCTTGCACTGGATCTCCCACCCGCCGAGGTCGCGCTTCTCGAGCTTCTGCCCCAGCCGGGCCACCACCGGCGGCCCTGCGACGAACATGGCGGAGGATTTCGTCATCACCGAGTAATGCGCCGCCGCCAGCCGGGCCGCGCCGAGCCCCGCCACGGAACCGAGGCCGAGCGTGACCACCGGCACCAGCCCCATATTCGCGGTCGTCTGATAATAGAGCTGCGTCCCGCCCACCCCACCGGGCAGGTTGGCGCGCCCCGTCGTCTCGATGGTCTTGACCGACCCGCCGCCGCCCGAACCCTCGATGAGGCGAATGATCGGCAGACGGAGCTCCGCGGCCATGCGTTCGGCCATGATGGGCTTCTCGCGGATGGTCGCATCGGCGCTGCCGCCGCGCACGGTGAAGTCATCGCCCACGACGACCACGGGGCGGCCATCGACCAGCGCCCGCCCCATCACGCAATTGGACGGCGTGAAGCCCGCCAAGTCCCCCTGCCCGTTATAGTCGGCGCGGCCGGCGATGGCCCCGATCTCGTGGAAGGATGCGCGGTCGACCAGCGCTTCGACCCGTTCGCGCACCGTGAGGCGGCCGCCCTCGTGCTGGCGCTTGACCTTGTCGGGCCCGCCCATCTCCCGGGCGAGGGCCTCGCGCCGGCGCAGTTCCTCGAGTTCCGCGGTCCAATTCATCGTGGTGTCGTTCCCTTCCCGGCGGGCAGTCTCGGGCCCGGCCGCGCCAGCGGCAAGCCGGGGTCAGGGGGCCACGACGTCGCCGCGCTGGAACCACAGCGTCAGGGCCGCGCCATTGGTCAGGCGCAGCCGGACCGTGTCCCCCTCCGCCGCTTCGAACACCCATTCATTCATGCGGAAGGTGGTCCGGCAGCCGCCGGCGGCGCGGGCCTCGGCGAGCAGCCTCGGCGTCCCCTCCGCGGCCTCCCGCAGCAGCGACAGGGCCGTGCGATCGGCACAGCCGACCACGCCGTCCCGTGCCACGCGCCAGGCCGGCGCCGGTGCCGCTGCCGCAGGCGCTGACGCCGCCGCAGGCAGCGCCTCGCCTTCGGCCGGCGCCGAGGCAGGCGGCTGGGCAGCGGCCGGCGGCGCGGGCCGCGGTGCCGCCCGATTCGCCTGCACACGGGGCGGGGCAGGCGGCACCGGCAACGGCGCGGGCGGCTCCTCGACCGGCTCGGCCGCACAGGCGCCGAGCATGCCAATCGCCAACACAAGGGACATGATTCGCATCATCACGGAGACGTTAGCGTCTTTTTCGCTACAAAGAAATCAATACGATATCGGCGTGGGCCTTGGGCGACCTCACGGGTCTGTGCATTGCGCGTCGATCGGCATTGGTTGCCTTTGTATGTAGGGGACGCGCTGGCATGGCGGGAACCTCGGGAAGAGCGGTGCGAAGCAGGACCATCCAGGCCGTCAGCATGCGGGTCAGACTGCCGACGATCGGTCGGCGGCTCGTGGTGCTCGCGCTCGCGAGCAGCCTGCCGCTGCTGCTGGGCGGGCTGCTTCTGGCCTCACTGGCAATCCAGACCGAGGAAGAGCAGGCCGACACGGCGCTGCTGGCCCGGGCGCAAGCCATCGCGCACGCCGTCGATGTCGAGATCGAAACCCGCCGCCTGGCCCTGGAAGGCTTCGGCTCGCTGCTGGGGGCGGTGGACAGCGGAAACCTGGTCGCCATCGACGAGGCGGCACGGCGGCTCGCGCAATCCGTCCGCGCCCCGGTGGCCGTCCTCGATCGCGGGCTGGGCCTGCTGGTCGATACCGGGCAGGCCTTCGGTACGCCGCTCGGCTCCACCCCCGCCGTGGGCGCCGGGCTCTGGGCGGTCGAGACCGGCCGTCCGCGCGTCAGCGACCTGCCTCCCGGCAACGGAGGCGCTCCCTTGCTCTTGGTCCCGACGGTGCGCGATGGGCGCGTCATCGGTGTCCTCAGCGTGGCCCTGCAGCCCGATCGCCTGGCGGCCACGCTGGCGCCGGGGCCTGCCATGCTGTTCGACAGCCGCTGGCGCGTCGTCGCGAGCCAAGGTGGCGACCTGGCCAACCTGCCCGCGCGGCCGGTCCTCGCCGACGCGCCGCGCGGCGTGGTGCAGAAGGGCCAGTCCGCCGGCGGTGCCGCCGTGCGCTTCGTCGTCCTGTATCTGGGCGAGGCGGCGGAATGGCGGCTCGTCACCGCGGAGCCGGCGGGCTTCGCCACCACAAGCCTCGGCCAGCTCCTGCCCTGGGCCCTGGCGTCGCTCGCCCTGGCCCTCGCGCTCGGGATCCTCGCGCTGCTTGCGACCGAACGCCGACTGCGGACACCGGTGCTGGATCTGACGCGTCAGGCGCGCGCCAGCGCCGCCGCGCTGCGCGACGACGCGCCGCCGCCGCCGCTGCCCAGCCTGGGCGCGGTGGAGGAATATGCCGAACTCGGCGCCGCGCTGGGCGAGGCGGGAGCCGCCGGAACGGCGCAGGCACGCCGCATGCGCATCCTCGCCGAAGCCGGGGCCATCGTGCTGTGGCGCGCCGATGCCGCCGGCGGTTGGAACGAGGCCGCCGGCTGGGCCGGCCTGACCGGCCAGACCGCGCCTGCCTTCCGGGGCGATGGCTGGCTGGAGATGCTGCATCCGGACGACCGCGCCCCGACGCTCGCCGAATGGGGCCGCAGCCTCGTCGCGCGCAGCCCGATCGGTGTCGAGTTCCGCCTGCGCACCGCGGATGCCGAGGCCGATTGGCGCTGGGTCCGTGCCACCGGCGCCCCGGTGACCGATGAAGCCGGCCAGTTGCAGGAATGGGTCGGCGCGATCCACGACATCACCGACCCGCGCGGCGCCAGCACGGCGCGCCAGGTGAACGACTCGCAGGTGCGCCAGACGGTCGCCGAGTTGCGCGCCGTCTATGACAACGTGCCGGTCGGCCTGTCCCTGGTCGACCGCTCCCTGCACTTCGTGAACGTCAATGAGCGCTTCGCCGCCATCACCGGCCTTCCGCCCGAGGCGCATATCGGCCGCGCCCCGCATGAGGTGATGCCGGAGGGCCTGGCCGGCCCGCTGGAGGAGGCGCAGCGCCGCGCCTTCGAGAGCGGGCGGCCCGTGCTCGACGTGACCTGTTCGGGCCCGACGCCGGGAACGGTGCAGCAGGCACGGCATTGGCTCGCTTCCTGCCATCCCGTGAAGAACGCGCAGGGCGAGGTCACCGGCGTCTCGGCGGTGCTGCAGGACGTCACCGAGCGCGTGCGGGCCGAACGCTCGCGCGAGATGCTGGTGACCGAGCTGAATCACCGGGTGAAGAACACGCTGGCGACCGTGCAGTCGCTCGCGGCGCAGTCGCTGCGCGGCGCGCGCGGCGCGCAGGCGGGGTTGGGGCGCGAATTCGTCGGCCGCTTGCAGGCGCTGATGCGCGCCCACGATTTGCTCTCCGACCAAGGTTGGCAGGATGTCGACCTCGCGCGCGTCGTGCGCACCGGCATCACGCCCTGGATCGAGTCCGGCCAGGCAATCCGCTTCGGCGGGTCGGGCCGCATCCAGGCGAGCGCAGGCCAAACCCAGGCCATCATCCTGGCGCTGCACGAACTCGCGACCAATGCGTCGGCGCATGGCGCGCTGTCCCGTCCCGGCGGCGAGGTCGATCTCCACTGGTCGCTCGGCGATGACGGCATCGCCACGTTGGAATGGCAGGAGAGCGGCGGGCCGACCGTCGCGCCGCCTTCGCCCGAGACGCGCGGCTTCGGCCTGCGTCTGCTCGAGCGTGGCCTGGCCCATGACCTTGGCCCCGATGCCGAGGTGACCATGACCTTCGCGCCCGAAGGCCTGCGCGTACGCGTGCGGTTCCGGGCAAACACGCCGGTGCTCGAACCCGCGGAAGGCAATTGAGACCGGCCAGCCATTCGGTTGGGTCGGCATCAGCGTCCTTCGCGTTTGTGCGGCATGCCGGTCGATCGCCAACGCTATCCGCAACACGTCGCAGGACGAGAACACGTCGTCGCATGGCGTGGACCGCCGCGTCCCACACGCGCCGCGGTCCCTGACGCGCTTCGCCCTGTGACCAGCCCGACATTGGACACTGATCCTGCGCGCGTATAAGGGGCCAGGATGACTCGGGAAGACAGGTTCGGAACGGCATGGCGCGGGCGCTGATCACCGGGGTGACGGGCCAGGACGGCGCCTATCTTGCCGCGCTGCTGCTCGAGAAGGGCTACGAGGTCCACGGATTGCTGCATCGTCATGGCGGCTCCGAGGCCGTGCAGGACCGGCTGCGGCGCCTCGGGACCAGCGGCAGCGTCCGCATGGTGGATGGCAACCTCATCGACCTCTCCTCGCTGATCCGCCTGCTCGACAAGGTGAAGCCGGACGAGATCTACAACCTCGCGGCCCAGTCCTTCGTGCGCATGTCCTGGGACCAGCCGCTGCTGACGACGCAGGTTACCGCCATCGGCACCGCGAACATGCTGGAGGCGGTGCGCATCGCCGCGCCTGGCGCGCGCTACTTCCAGGCCAGCTCCTCCGAGATGTTCGGCCGCGCCGAGACGCCGGCGCAGAACGAGGCGACGCATTTCCACCCGCGCAGCCCCTACGCCTCGGCCAAGGTTTTCGCGCATTGCCTGGTGCAGAACTACCGCGACGCCTTCGGCCTGTTCGGCTGCAACGGCATCATGTTCAACCATGACAGCCCGCTGCGCGGCATCGAGTTCGTGCTGCGCAAGATCACCGATGGCGCGGCCCGGATCAGCCTCGGCCTCGCGACCGACCTGCCGATGGGCAACCTCGAGGCACGGCGCGACTTCGGCCACGCCCGCGACTATGTGCGCGCCATGTGGCTGATGCTGCAGCAGGACAAGCCGGACGACTACGTGGTGGCGACGGGCCGCGCGGCCTCGATCCGCGACCTGTGCCGCATCGCCTTCGCGCATGTCGGGCTCGACTACCAGGGTCATGTGCGGGTCGATCCCGCCTTCCTGCGTCCGGCGGATGTGGACGTGACCGTGGGCGATGCGACGCGGGCGCGGGTGAAACTCGGCTGGACGCCGGAGACGAGCCTCGAACAGATGATCGCGGAGATGGTCGAGGCGGATCTCGCGCGATGGAAGGCGCGGGGGTGATAGCAACGTCCCCTATTCGGGACCGTTGGTATGTGGTTTTGCGGCCCCTCGGACGCCGGGCGTAACCCTCCCATTTGCCGGGCTTTCGCCGGACCGCATTCGCGGCCTCGGCACGAGTCAACGACGCGTACCGTTGGCATGACGCGCGGATAGGAGGGCGCTTCGTCCCTCCTCGCCGCGAAGTCCCGGAGCCTTCGGAAGCCGCTGCGTCAGTTCGGGAAGCGGAAGCTGTTGCCGTAGTTGAAGGAGATCGAGGTGCCGTTGAACAGGAAGATCTGGCGGATCACCTGATCGACGAAGCGGCCCACGCGCGCCACGGTCGTCGGCGGCACCCAGACGGTGGCGTTGGGGGGCACCACCATGTCCTCCTCCACCGCCAGATCGTTCAGCACGCGTTCGAGGTTCACCTGCCGCACGCGCGGCCGGCCGGCCGCATCGAAATACAGCACCCGCACCTGGTCCATCGCGCCGGTCGGCATCGGCCCGCCCGCCGCGGCGACGAGTTGCAGCAAGGTGCGCGGCGACGGCGCCGGGATGGCGCCGGCCTGCCGCACCTCGCCGAAGACGAAGATCTGGTTCGCGGCGATCTGCGACAGCCGCGCCGTCACCGTGACCCCCCCGACCTCGCGCGCATAGCGCGCGTTCAGCTCGGCACTCACCTCGTTCAGCGTCATGCCTGCGGCGGGTATGTTCGCGGCAAGCGGCAGGTCGATCAGCCCGTCCGGCCGCACCAGCGCCGAGCGTGCGCGGCCATCCGCCCCGCTGCGTACCACCTCGGCAAGATCCTCGGCCGGGGTGGTGAAACGGCGGATGATCACCGTGACCACCGGGGCGCGCGCGACATCGTCGAACCGACGCGCCACCTGTTCGGAAAGCTGCGCCGGGGTCAGCCCGATCGCCCTCACCTCCCCCTTGCCCGGCAGGGAGATCATCCCGTCTGGTCGCACGACCATGGTGCGGTTGAGGTCGCGGTTGAAGTCGAAATCCAGCTCCAACTCATCCCCGATGCCGATGCGATAGGGACGCAGGCGCTGGTTGTTCGCATGATAGAAGACTTCGACGCGATCCCCGGGTTGCAGGCGATAGGTGCCGCTGCCGCGCAGCAGCCCGTCCCCCACCAGGCGCGAGGCGGCGTCGCGCTGCTCGGGCGTCGCCTGGTCGAAATAGACGGGCTCCTCACCCAGCGCGCGGTCGAAGCCGCGCGGCGTCTGGCAGCCGGCGAGCAGCAGCGCCGCCGCCATGGTGAGGAAGCGCGATCCAGGACGCCAGCAAGCCAAGAAGCCCATCCCCTACCCCACCCCGGCGGCGGCGCACGCCGCCTGCGGCGCCAGCAGCGCCTCGTATCGCGACGCGAGCCCGGACCAGGAAAACGCCTCCGCCCGCGCGCGGCATAGCATCGCGGTTTCCGGCAGCGACGCCAACGCCACGCCCCGGACCAACGCCTCCGCCAACCCATCGGCATTCGTCGCCATGCGGTCGAATGGCCCGGGCTCGAACAGGGTGCCGATGCGCGCATCGTCGACGATGTCGGGCGTGCCGGCATGGGCGCAGCCCACCACGGGCGTACCGGCAGCCAACGCCTCGATCAGCACCATGCCGAGCGCCTCCCACACCGCCGGATTGACGACCAGGCTCGCGCGCGCGAGCAGCGCGGGCAGATCCTCGACCGTGCCAACGCCGTGGAACCGTGCCTCGTGATGCAGCGCCGCCGGCAGCGCGGCGAGGATTGCCGCGCGCGTCCCCGGTGACATGTTGCCGGAGAAACCGAGTTCGGCCGTCCCGCCAAGCCGCGGCCGGGCCAGCACATAGGCGCGGGCGAGCAACAGCGCGCCCTTGCGCGGCTCATCGGCATCGCCGACGAAGAGGATACGCGCCACACCGTCCGGCGCGGGCTTGGACGTCGCGGCGAAGGGCGTCGTATCGACCGGCGCGGGCAGCAGCACGGATGTCCGGCCGAACTCCGCCCGCAGCCGTTCCGAGGCGAAGCGAGAGATGGTGACCACCGCATCCGCTCCCGCGAGCACGCGACGATAGACCAGGCCGTCAATCGGGGTGCGGCGAAAGTAAGCGCGGACCGGAATGCCGGTCATCATGGCCGCGATGCGCAGCCCTGCCCCGGCATGCCGGGCGGCGAGCGCCCCCGCCGCATCCTGCCAGCCAAGGCAGAGAACGCTGTCATACCCGCCCGTCAGCAGCGCCCGGCGCAGCGACCAGGCAAACAGGTGGTGCAGCGTGACCTGCCGGGACCGCGCGAGGATCGCGGGCGGTTCGCGCCGCGGCAGGAAGCGGTAGCGCACATCGCCGCGCCATGCCTCGCCGCCGGCGGGCAGGTCGGGCGTCGTGGAGATCGCCGTCACCTCATGCCCGCGCGCGGCCAGCACGCGGCCGGCATCGGCCAGCAGCCGCTCCGACCCGCGTCGGATCTCCGGCCAGCAGGTGGCATGAGTGATGGCGAGGCGCATGCGCCCCGTCAGACGCCGGCGCGGAAGACGGCGTGCCAGATCGAAGGCGGCATGCCTCGCTGGCCATACTTGAAGCGCGCGGTCTCCTCCACGCGTTCGAAGCCGGCATCCTCGATCATCATGCGCAGCGCCTCGGAACCGAGGCGCCACCAGATGTTCTGCCCGCGGCCGCCCTGGTACTGCAGCAGCGGCAGGCCACCCGTGCCGCGGTCGAGTTCGGGGAAGATCACGTCCGACAGGATCGCCCGGCCGCGGCAGACGCTGCGGATCGCGGTCAGTGCACGCACCGGGTCGCGCAGATGCAGCAGCAGGTCGCCGACATGGACGAGGTCGAACATGCCGGCGCGTTCGGGCGACAGGTCATAGACGTTGCAGTGCAACGGCTGGACCTTGCTCGCCAGCGCCTCATGCGCCAGGGCGAAGCCCTTGCCGAATGCGAAGGAGAGATCCTCCTCGCTCATCGCCGCGCGCGTGCGCGGCGGCAGGTCGATCTCGCGCTTCTCCCGCACATCGAGGGCGACGACCTCGGCCGCGCCGCGCCGTTCGAACTCGAAGGCCCAATAGCCGTCGAAGGTCGCGACATCGAGGACGCGGAGGCCATCGAGCCGTTCCGGCAGCCCATAGCGCGGCAGCAGGTCGCGATGGTCGAAATAGCCCGGCGTGACGATGCCGAAAGGCAGTTCGAGCGTGTGGTACCAGGTCAACGCCGCGACCTTGGCGGCAAGCGCCTGGGCTTCCGCGCCGCCCGTGGTCGGCACCGGCGGCGCCGGTGGCGGCTGGATGTCCTCCAGCGCGACGCGCTCCTCGCGGCGCGGGCGGCGCGCGGCGAATTCGAGCCCCATCTCGCCACGATCGGCGAAGATGCTGGCGCGCAGGCCGAGAACCGAAACTGTCTTGCGGGCCATCCGTGTCGTCTCCGAAGCGTGGCGGTCCTACAGGACCAGGGATCGGAAGCGCAGGCTTCCGTAGGCAAGCGATGCGGAAAGGGCGAAGAGCCGAAGGATCTCACCACCGGCCTTGAGCAGTCGCTGACCGAGATCACCGCCCTGCCCCCCTGCGCGCAGCGCCATGGCGAGCAGCCCGAGCGGCGCGAGCAGCAGCAGCCAGGGTTCGAGAAGGCAGGCGACGAGCCAGGCGAGGATCGCCGCGACGCGCAGCGTGCCCCAGGGATAGAAGAAGACGCCCCAGGTCAGCAGCTTCGCGCGCAGTTCCGGATGCCGGCGAACGAGTTCCGGCAGCGGGAACAGGCGCGTCGGTTCGATCAGCCAGTTGAAGACGGAAAGCTGCTCCACCTCGTGGCGGATCACGGCCTGCGGGACGAAGCAGCGCTCATGGCCCGCCTTGAGGATGCGCCAGGCGAGGTCGGTATCGGCGCATTCGGTGGAGCGCCCGAAGGGATCGTCGAAGCTCAGCGCCGCGTCGAAGCCGCCGAAATCGAGGAAGACCGCGCGCCGGTAGAAGGCATTGGCGTTGGGGAAGGTCGGATGCTCCGCCTCCACCACGAAGGTGAGCTTCGCGGTGACACCGATGGGCTGGCCGGGCTTGGGCAGCACCGGGCCGGTCACCAGCGCGACAGCGGGATCGGCGAAGGGCGCGATGCCGGCTTCGAGCCAGCCCGGTTCCGGCCGGCAATCGCTGTCGGTGAAGGCGATGATCGGCGCACGCGCGATCGCAACGCCACGGTTGCGCGCCGGCGCGGGGCCGTGATCTTCCTCCATGCGGCTGAAGACGACGGTGAGGCCGAGTTCGCGCCGCGCCCGCTCGGCCACCGCGGCGAGGTCGTCGCGCGAGACGTTGTCCATCAGCACGACCTCGAAGCGGTCATGCGGCAGGGTCTGCTGCCCGAGGCCCAGGAAGCAGTCCCACAGCATCGCCTCGCGATTCTTGCAGGAGATGACAACGCTCACATCCGGCGAGGCGGTCATCGCAGCAGCCTTCCGATCCAGGCGGGCACGACCTCCCGCCGCTGGTTGAGGATGACACCGAGGATCCCGACCTCGGCCTCGGCGAGTTCGTCGCGCAGGCGTTGCAGCGTCTCATGCGGCAGGTTGCCGGCGCGGATCACCAGCAGTGCCTGGCCACAGGCGCGCGCAGCGACCAGCGTCGCGAGCCCCTCATCGAGCGGCGGCGCGTCGATCAGCACCAGGTCGAAGCGCGCGGCCGCCGCGTCGAGCAGCGCCGAGAGACGCTGCTTCAACGCGGGAAGCGGGCCGCTCGCGAGCCGGACAAGCGCCCAGCGCGCATCCGTCGCGGCGACCGCATCCTCCCGCAACATCGTGGTGCCAGCGATCACCGGCGGCGCGCCATCATCGGCGAGATCGACCACCAGGACGCGCAGGCCGAGATCCTCGACCAGCGCGCGCGCCAGTTGGGTGGTGATGGTCGTCACGCCTTCGCCTCGCGCAGCCGCGGTCACCGCCAGTGCGCGCACGCCCTCCGGCTCCGCGCTGTGCGCGAGGATGGCTGCCGCGCGGGTCAGCTCGGAGCGCAGGCTCTTTCGCATGCGCTCAGCCCTGCGGAAGCGGGTCGCGCAGCCGCGGCGCAACCGCCAGGACGCGCAGGCCGAGATGCCGCTCGACATCCTCGCGCCCATAGAGGCGATGGTCGAAGAAGCTGCGCAGCGCGACCCAGGCCAGCGCCAGCACCAGCCCCACGATGGCGGATAGCAGGATCATCGACATCTTGCGCACGCCCACCGGGCTGGCCGCCTCGGCCGGATGCTGGACGAGCTGCACATTGCCGATGCGCGCCTGTTCCAGCGCCGCGACGGCGAGCGAATCATTCAGTTTGTTGTCGTTGAACTCATACGCACGGCGCGCGGAATCCACGTCGCGCCGCAGCTCGTGCCAGCGCGGCAGCTCGGCCTGGAAGGCGTCGAGCTCGGCCTGGATCGAGGCGCGCTGGCGTTCGCGCGCTTCGAGCAGATCCTGGCGCTGGACCAGCGTGGCGCGCACCTGCTCCGCGAGCTGCCGCGACAGCGCGGCCATCTCGGCGCGCTGCCGGCGGACATTGACATCTTGCGGATTGAGCGTGGTCTGTGACCCGGCACTGCGCGCCCCGAGGGTTGCGAGTTCCGTCGCGATGGATTGCTGTAGCGGGTTGCCGGCCAGCGCGACGCCCGACAACGTCTCGTCCCCTGCCGCGCGGGCGGCGTCGAGCTGGTCCATCGCCGTGCGCGCCATGGCGAGTTCGAGCGCCGCGGCCTGCAACGCCGTCTCGGCCTCGACCAGGCGGCGACTGAGGGCCGTGCGCTGTTCCTCGGGGCTGGTGATGCCGTTGTCGCGCTCGAAGGTGGACAGCGCGGCCTCGGCCTCCTGCAGGCGCAGGGCGGTCTCCCGACGGCGTTCGGTGAAGAAGCTCACCGCCTGGCTGCCTTGGAACATGCCTGCGCGCATCTCGAAATAGAGGTCGAGGAGCTGGCGCAGGATCTCCTCCGGCACGCCGCGCTGGGGCCAGAGGAAGCGGGCACCGACCACGTTGCTGTTCGGTTGCGTCTCGAGGATCAGCGATCGGGAGATCGCCTCGATGGCCGCTTCGCGAGGTGTCAGGCGAACGCGCGCGCCGATGGCGACCAGCAGGTCATCGGTCAGCGACTGGATCTGCTTGTAGGCATCGCGCGCCGTCTCGCGGAGGCGACCGAAGAGCGAGGTCGGCTCCGGCCGCGGCTGCGGCGTCAGGTCAACGCGGTCCACGAGCCGCGCGATCAGGTCGCGGGAGCGGATCAGTTCCATCTCGCTGTTCACATGCGATGGCGTGGTGGCGACCAGCGCCTGGCGGTCCGCGAGCATGGTCGGCAGGGGTGCCTGTTCCTGGCCCAGCCGGACCAGGATCTTCGCCTCCGCCACCCAGGCATCGCCGCGGATCAGGAAGACATAGATGCCAGCCGCGGCGACCGCGACCGTCACGATGCCGACCACGCTCCAGATCCGGCGGAACAGCAGTTCCGCGATCTCATGCAGCGACACGGCGGGCAGCAGCCCGCCGTGACCCGCCGGCGAGGAGCCGGCAGGCTCCCTCATGCGGGCCGGCCCGACAGCCAGTCGCGATACCAGGTGACCGTCTCGCCCAGCGCCGCATCCAGCGTGAAGGCCGGTGACCACCCCAGCATGCCGCGCGCCTTGGTGGCGGAGAGATGCTGCTCGGGGATCTCGTTCGTCGCCTCACCCAGGATGATGGGTTCCAGGTCGGGCCGACCGGCCGCGGCGAGGATCTGCGTCACCAGCGCGACCACCGACATCGGCTGCTCGGTGGAGAAGTTGAAGGCGTGCCCATGGATGGCCTGGTCCTCCATCTTCTCGGCAAGGGCGAGATAGGCGAAGACCACGTCGCGCACATAGATGTAGTCGCGGATCATCGATCCGTCCGAGCGCAGCACCGGCCTTTCGCCATTGATCGCCCAGCGCGCCACGCCGGGGACGATGCGATTGAAGTTCAGGTCGCGCCCGCCATAGAAATTGCCCGCCCGCGTCACGCAGACCGGCAGCCCGTAGGTATGGTGATAAGTCTGCGCGATGATGTCCGTGCAGGATTTCGACGCATCGTAGGGATGCCGGCCGTTGAGCGGCATGCTCTCGTCATAGGGCAGGCTTGGCGCCGTGCCGTAGGCCTTGTCGGACGATGCCACGACGATGCGCTTCACCCGCCCACCGAGTTCCCGGCAGGCATCGAGCACATTCCATGTCCCGCGCACATTCGCCTCGAAGGTCGAACGGGGATTGCGGTTGGCGATGCCCACGATCGGCTGCGCGCCAAGATGCAGGACCGTATCCGCCTCATGCTCGTTGATGGCGCGAAGAATGGTCTCGTAATCCTCCAGCGCGCCATGCACGGTGAAATGCGGTTCGGTCTCCGGGTCGTCGCGGCGCGAGAGATGCCGTCCGAGGTCCCGCACATAGCCGATGGTGGTCGCCCCGCGGCGGTTCAGTTCCTTCACCGTCCAGGACCCCAGGAAGCCCGAGGATCCCGTGACAAAGACACGCTTGTCGGCCCAGAAGCCGGCGGTTCCGCTCATGTCGCTGGCCGTTCCGCTCAGGCGGCCTGCGCGGTGCGCACCCAGGGGGTGCGGCCTTCGCTGTACATCGCCTCGATCTCCTGCTGGTCCTTGTAGGTGTCCATCGACTTGAAGAACCCGTCATGGCGGAAGGTCGCGAGATGGCGGCCCGGCAGCAGGCCCGGGAAGACGTCGCGCTCGAGGTTCTCGCCGCGCCAATGGTCGAAGATGCGCCGATCCATCACGAAGTAGCCGGCGTTGATCCAGTGGTCGCGCATCACCGGCTTCTCCTTGAAGTCCTGGATGACGCCGTCGCCATCGGCCTCGATCGTCCCGTATTGCGAGCGCAGCGGCACCGAGGTGATGGTCGCAAGCCTGCCATTCGCGCGGTGAAAGGCGAGCAGGTCGTGCAGATCCACGTCGCACAGCCCGTCGGCATAGGTCGCCATGAAGGTATCGCCGACGAGGTCGCGGCATCCCCAGATGCGCCCGCCGGTATCGGTCTGCGCGCCGGTATCCACCAGATCGACCTTCCAGCCGAAGCTGCGGCCCTCGAAGTAGTCGAGGATGATCTCCTTGCGGTAACCGACCGAGACAACGAAATCCGTGATGCCCTGACGCGCGTAGATCTCCATCACGCGCACCAGGATGGGCTTGCCGCCCACTGGCATCATCGGCTTCGGCAGGTACTCGGTGTAAGGGTAGGCGCGGGTGCCGGAGCCGCCCGCCAGGATGACGACCTTCATCGCTTTGTGCTCCTTCATCATGCGGCGGGCTGCCCGCCATTCGGTGTCGTTCAGAACGCGCTGTCGCTGGTGAAGCCGCGGAAGATCGTGGCGAAGAGGATCCGGAGATCCATCGCCACCGACCAGTGCTCGACATAGTGGAGGTCGTAGTCGAGCCTCCGCTGCGCCTTCTCGAGCGTGTCCACCAGGCCGCGATAACCGTTGATCTGCGCGAGCCCCGTGATGCCGGGCTTCATGCGATGCCGCGCGGCATAGTGGCTGACGATCTCGTGGTAGTAGCGCCCGCCCACCTGCATCTCGACCGGATGGGCACGCGGGCCGACGAGCGACATGCTGCCGAGCACGACATTGAAGAGCTGCGGCAGTTCATCGAGGCTGGTGCGGCGCAGGAAACGCCCGACCCGCGTGACACGCGGATCGCCGCGCACCGTCGCGACGCGCCCCGTCGCGTCGCCCTTGTCCGCATGCATGGTGCGGAACTTGAAGATCATGATCGGCCGGTTGCCGAGCCCGTAGCGCCGCTGGCGCAGCAGCACGGGCCCGGGGCTGTCGAGCCGGATGGCCAGCGCCGACAGCGCCATCACCGGCGCGAAGAGCAGCACGAGCCCGCAGCCGAGCAGCAGATCCTCCGCCCGCTTCATCACGCCGCGCCAGTCGCGCAACGGCCGCCCCCAGACCTCAAGCGCAAGGCGCCCGCCCATGGCGTAGGGCACCGCGGTCGGCAGGTCGTAGCTCGCGAGATCGGGCGCGAGGCGCACATCAACCGGCAGGTCGCGCAGCTGCATGCAGGTCCGCGCGATGCGCTCCGCCTCGCACCAGGGCAGCGCGATCAGCACCGCATCGAGGCGCAGCGACGGCGCATCACGCAGCAGATCCTCGATCCCACACGACGCATCCGCCGGCAGGCCATGCAGCCCATAGACGCCGACCACCTCCGCCAGTCCCTCATGCGCCGGGCTGGCGAGATGTTCGATGACGCGGCGACCATGGGTGCCGTCGCCGATGATGGCGACGCGCTCGGCAAGCCGGCCTTCGGCTCGCCAGCGCCGCATCACGCCCGCGGCCGCCTGGCGCCAGGCGGCCAGCGGGGCGCCGCCAAGCAGGAACCACCCGCCCCCCCCGGCGCGCGTCACCGCCCCGCCGCCATCCCAGAGGAAGGCGATGGTGAGCGTCAGCATCACCGCCAGGGCCCAGATCGCGGAGACCGGCGCCAGCGCGCCGATGCGGCGGTCCAGCCCGTCGGTACGGTATTGCCCGGCCAGGGCCGCCATGCCCACGAACAGCGCCGTGCAGACAAGCGTGGCAGCGAATTGCCGCGCCATGCCGGCGCCGCTGTCCTCGCCCAGGGTCAGGCTCACGACCAGATCCGCCGCGAGCAGCATCGCCGCGTCGATGGCCGGCAGCGCGCCGGCGAGCAGCGCGGCCGTACCCCGCGGCGGCCCCATCGGATCCGCATCCTGGGGCAGGGAGACGTTCGGATTGGCCCGCGCCGCCTCGACCACGGTGAACCTGGTCATGGGCAAGCCCTGGCGAGGCGGGTCGCGACATTGTCACCGGTGGATGTCGCGGGGAGAGCCATCGCCGCCGTGCTCCGAGGAACGTGACGCCATGCCGGCACGCACGCGGCACGGACTGATCCGTCGCCGCTGCGCGCCTGCTGAACGTTCTCCCCTTCCGCCCGCGATTGCTTCCGGGCGTGAGCCACATCGCCGACCGAGGCCCCAGGGGCAGGTTTCCCTGCGCCGGGCCGCGGCCGACTCGCGGTCCGACGGCAATCTATGATTTCGTAACATTCTGAATCAAGATCGACCCGATTCACAAACAATGAGGTTGAGACCCCGATCGTGGACCGCATGACCCCGAACACGAGACAGGTGCTGATGCGCGCCGTGCTGGCCCTGACGCTCAAGGGCGGGCTCGTCGTGGCGGGGTTCGGCTTGCAGATCATCCTGGCGCGCAGCCTCGGTCCTGAAGGTCTTGGCGCTTATGCAACGATCCTCGCGCTGGCCACGGTGTTCTCCGTCACAGGCGGCCTGGGCATGCCGCTCGCTGCTGTGCGCTACGTTCCAGTCTATGTCGCGACCTCGGCGGATGCGGCGCTGCGCGGCTTCCTGCGCGCCGCGCTGCGCCTGACCGTCGCGACCTCCGTGCCGGTCGCGCTGTGCTTCGCACTCGTATTCGTGATGACGCCCGCGCTGTCGGCAGCGCCCGCCGCCGTGCTCGCGGGGGCGGCGATGATCCCGGTGCTCGGGCTCGGCGCGCTCGCGCTCGGCACATTGCAGGGACTTGGTCAGCCGATGCGGGCTGATCTGCTCGTCAACCTCGGCAGGACGGCGATGACCGCCGGCTTCGTGCTGCTCGCCTGGTGGCTCGGTCTGGCGACGCCTGAGGTCGCACTATGGCTGACCGCGCTCGCCGGCCTGATCGCCTGGGCGATCGCCGCCATCGCGGCGCGACGCGCCCTGCCCGCGCGAGGCCCGCCCAGCGAAGCGGAGCGCCGCCACTGGATCGAATCGGGCATGACCTTCGTGCTGGCCATGGCGTCGGTCTCGCTCATCGAACGGCTCGACACCATCATGCTCGCGGCGCTGGACAGCGCGGAAGCGGCCGGCATCTACAGCGTCGCCTCACGGCTTGCCCTGACGGTAATGCTCGCCACCTCCTCGGTCCTCTCGCTGCTTGCGCCCGCTATGGCGCGGCAGGCCGGCAAGCAGGATCGCGAGGGTCTCCAACGCAGCGCGGCGCTCGCGGCGACGCTGATGCTGACACTGTCCTTCGGCGTGGCGACGATGCTCGCCCTCGCCTCGCCCTGGCTGCTGCCAGCCTTCGGACGCGACTTCACCGCGGCAGCAGCGCCCTTCGCCATCCTGCTCGCGGGGCAGGTCGCGATCGCGGCCTGCGGCGCGCCGGGCGGGCTGCTCGCCATGTCGGGACGCCACCGCGCGATGATCGTCGTCGCGCTGGGGGCTGTGATCCTGGACATGGTTCTCTGTCTTCTGCTCGTGCCAGCCTTCGGCCCCGAGGGTGCGGCCGCGGCGACGGTCACGACGCTGCTGGCGCAAGCAATGGCGCTGTCGCTCGTCGTGCGCCGGTCGCTCGGTCTGGACCCGACCATCTTCGGGGCCATGCGCCTCGCCTGGCGCGCCTTCGGGCCGCGCCTCGGGAACGTGGGAAGCGGATGATTCGCAGGCTGTTCCTCCTCCTGCTGCTCGGTGCCGTCGGCGCTGCTTCGCCCGCTGCGGCGCAGGGCCTGGTGCGCAATGGCAGCTTCACCGAAGGCGGCACGCCGCCGGCCGGCTGGTTCCTCGACCCCGAGGCCGCCGGCAAGGGCGGCATCCGCGTCGTGCCGGCGCCGACCGGCACGGCAGGCCAGGTGCTCGAGCTCTCCCCCGATGCGCGCAACACGCCGAGCGCCAAGCCGCTGGGCCTGGGGCAGATGCTGCCGGCGAGCGCCATCCGCGGACGGACCCTCGAAGTGTCGGCGGCGCTCGGCGCGGAGGGCGGTGCCACGGCGGTGCTCGGCCTGATCGTGCTGCGACGGGGGGCCGAGGCCGGTTCCATCATGCTGCGCGCCACGTCCGGCGATGGCGGCCTGCAGGTGCAGACCGATCGCGTCGAGGTTCCCGACGACCGCGCCGTCGATGGCGCGGTGCTGTTCGTGGTCGCCGAAGGCGTGGCAGGGACGGCGCGCTTCGCGGGCATTGCGGTGACCGCGACGGGCGCGGCGCCGGCACCGGCCCGGGCAGCGCCCGCGGCCGCGATCCCAGACATTCCCGCGCGCGTGCGCGTCGACGCCGGCACGATCCGCCGCACCATCCTCCGCGACATCTTCGGCACCAATATCGAGGTGATCCGCGACGCGAACGGGCTGTGGGATTCCGCACGCGGCAGGATTGACACCGATCTCGTCGCCATGGCGCGCGACATGGGCATCACGCTGGTGCGCTTCCCGGGCGGCGTGTGGTCGGATGCCTATGACTGGCGCCACGGCATCGGGCCGCAATCCGCGCGCGCGACGACGCCGACCCATCCCGGCGGCGACGAACGCTACCGCCACGTCTTCGGTACCGACGAGGCCCTGGCCTTCGCGCGCGAGATCGGCGGGTCGCTGCTGATCACCGTCAATGCCGGCAACGGTACGCCGGAACTCGCCGCGGATTGGGTGCGCTACGTGAATGGCGAGGGCGGCCGCAACCCGCGCAACGGCCGCGTCACCTGGTGGGAGATCGGCAACGAGCTCTACATGCAGGACGATGCCTCGGGCGGATCGACGACGCCGGAGCGCTATGCCGATCGCGTCGTGCAGTTCGCCCGCGCCATGCGCGCCGTCGATCCGGACATCCGCATCGCCGCCATCGGCCTGCGCAATTTCGGGCGCTACCGCTTCAACGCGCATGACAACTGGAACGAGGTGGTGCTGCGCCGCGCGGGCGGGGAGATCGACCTCCTCGCCGTGCACAACGCCTATGCGCCCGTGCTGCCGGATGCGCGCGGGGCCGACCCGCTCGATGTCTATGCGGCGATGTGGGCCTTCCCGCAGCATGTCGCACGCAACCTGGCCGATACGCGCGGGGAGATCGCGCGCTTCGCCCCCGGCCGGCGGATCGGCGTCGGGATCACGGAATGGGGGCCGCTCTTCGCCGCCGATCCCGCCTCCCCCATGGTGGATCATGTGAAGACCATGGGCTCGGCCGTCTTCGTGGCATCGGCGCTGCGCGCCTTCGCCGAGGACCCTTCGGTGGAGCTCGCGAATTTCTTCAAGCTGAACGAAGCGCTGTTCATGGGCTGGGTCGGCCGGCGGGCGAACCAATGGGCGATGACGGCGCCCGCCATGGCCTTCCGCATGGTCTCGCGCGGCATGGAGAGCGGCCTTCTCGCGGCGACGACCGAGGTCGCGAGCTATGCCAGCCGCGCCCTCGGCTTCATGGATCGCGCCACCGCGGTGCCCTATCTCGACGTGCTGGCCACCGCCTCGCCCGACCGCGCCGTCGTGACGCTGCTGCTGATCAACCGACACCCGGCGGCGGGCGTCGCGACGCGTATCTCACTGGGGGCAGTAACCAGCGCCACCGCCGTGACGGCCGAAACCCTGACGGCCGATGCGCCGGACGCCCATACGGGCACGGATGTGCTGCGCATCCCCGGTCTTCGCTGGGCGGAGCAGGCGCGGGTCGGCCCGCGCGGCCGCTTCCAGCAGGGCGGCGAAAGTGAAATCCGACTGGAGCGACAGCCCCTCGGGCCGATGCAGGGCGAGACGCTGGTCCGCGTGCCGCCGCATTCCATCACCCTGCTGCGCATCGAAGGGCTGCGTCAGCCGTGACGATCCTGCCGCAGCAACGCCCCTGGATCGCCGCCGGCATCATGCTCGGGGGCGGGCTGGCAGCGGCGAGCCTCGCGGCGATGCTGCCGCAGCTCGGCGCCAAGGGCGTCGCGGCGTTGCTGGGCCTGGCCATGATCGCCGCGCTCATCCTGCGGACAGGCCGGCCGAAGGAGGTCTTCCTCGCCTTCTACGTCATCGCCCTGACCTACAACCGGCAGTATTTTGGCCTGTTCGACAGCATCTTCGGCAACGCGCCGGGCGAAGGCCTCTATTGGATCCCGGGCGATGTCATGCTGCTGGGCCTCTTCGGTACGAGCCTCATCGAGCGCGCGCTGGGCCGGGACAGCACGCCGCCGAGGGTGCGCGAATTCGCCGCCGCGCCGGTGCTGCCCTTCCTCCTCGCAGCCTTGCTCTCGACCCTCGCGGCGGAACGCATCGACCTCGCCGCCGCCGATACCGCGCGCATCGTGAAGTTCACCCTGCTGCTGGTCTGGCTGCATCGGAACATGACGCGCTCGCTGTGGCTGACTCTGGTTGCCGCGCTCGGTGCCTCGGTCGCGCTGCAGGCCGCGCTCGGCGTGGTGCAGGTGGTGTTCCACGCCGGGCAGTCGCTGCTGTCGATCGTCGGCGCCGCCGGGCCGGATGCGTTGCCCGAGGAAATCGACAACCGCGCGCGCGGCACGCTCGGCCATGCGAACATGATCGCGCCCTATCTGCTGATGCTGGCACCCGGGGCCTTCGGCGTCGCGGTCTTCTCCCGCGACCGTGCGATCCGCCTGGCCGCGCTTGTCATCACCATCATCGCCATCGCCGGCATGGTCGCGACCAAGTCGCGCGCGCCGGGCGTGCTGCTGGCCGGCGCGCTGATGGGCATCGCCATCACCGGCGTCTGGCTGCGGGCGCTCTCGGCCAAGGCGCTGATCGGGCTCGGCATCTGGGCGGTGCTGGCGGCGGCGCTGGCGCTGCTGCCCTTCCTGCACGACATCATCGAGCGCTTCCGCGGGGATTTCGGCGTCTCCGTCACCTTCCGCGCCGACTACAACCGCATCGGCATGCTGGTGTTCAGCGAGAACCCGCTGCTCGGCATTGGCTTCGGCGCCTCGGCCGAACGCATGATGCAGCTCTGGTGGGTCATCGCCGATGAGCTGCGCCACGTCGCGCGCTATGCGCATCTCGCCGATGTCCGCGCCGGGGCCCCGATCCACAACGTCTACGTCCTGATGCTGGCCGAGGCCGGCGCGCTCGGCCTGGCCGGCTTCTGCATCCTGCTCGCCGCGATCATGCTGCGCGGCATCCGCGGCATCGCGGCAACCGGGGCCGGATCGCGCGGCGTCTGCGTCGGCCTGACGGTGGGCTTGCTGGCGCAGGCGGTGCAGCAGACGCTCGATTTCTCGCTCTGGTGGGACCCGTCCTTCTTCACCCTCGCGCTGATCGCGGCGGTGCTGGGGACCGCGCCGCGGATAAGGCCCGGATTGCCATGACAGCGCCGATCCTCTTCGTCATCCCGAGCTTCAACCGCGCCCCCGACCTGCCGCGCACCATCGGCGCCATCGCCGCGCAGGACTGGCCGCGCGAGGCGCTCTCCGTGCTCGTGGTGGACAATGCCTCCACCGACGACACGGCGGCAGTCGTGGCGGATCTCGCCGCACGCCTGCCCATCCGCATCGACTATCACCGCAAGGCGCCCGAAGGGCCGGCTGTCGCGCGCAATATAGGCCTCGCCCGGGCACCGACGGACGGCTTCTGCGCCTTCGTTGACAGCGATGTGGAGCTCGACCCGGGCTGGACGCGCGCCACCGTGGCGGCGATGGGATCCGATCCGCGCCTCGCCCTGGTGGGTGGCCAGGTTGTCTTCGCGCATGACCGGTCGGTGCTGAACTGCTTCGGCGGCGCGCTCTCGCCACTCGGCCTGTGCTGGGATCTGGAGGAAGGGTCGCCCGTCGCGGCCGCCGCCGCGCCGCGCGACGTGCTCTGGATGAATGCCTCCGCCATCCTCGCCCGCACAGGGCCGGTGCATGGCGCGGGCGGTTTCGACGAACGCTTCTTCTATGCCTATGAGGAGCCCGATCTCGGGCTGCGGCTGGCGCTGGAAGGCTGGCGCTGCCGCGTCGTCCCGGATGCCGTCGCCATCCACCATGTCGGCAGCGATATCGGGCGCAGCCATCCCGGCATCGTCTTCCATCACGTCAAGAACCGGCTGCGCATGGGGCTGAAATGCTTCGGGCCCACGACACTGGCCTGGTGGCTGCCGGTGGCTGCCGCGCATGCCCTTCTGGATGCGGTGCTGCACGATCCGCGCGGCGCGCGGCTGCGCGCGCTGGCGTGGAATCTGCGCTACCTGCCCGACACGCTGCGCGCCCGTGCCGCCATCCAGGCACGGCGCACCGTGCCGCATCGCGAGGCCTTCCGCCTGATGCAGGCACGCTGGTTCCCACCCACGCGGCTCGGTGGCCTGCGGCGGCGGCCGGTGGGCGGAATCGCGGTCGGCCCCGTCGCCGATGACCGGACCGCGCGATGACCGACGCACTTCCCTTCGTCAGTGTCATCGTGCCGACCCATGGCCGCCGCGCGCTGTTGCAGCGCCTGCTCGACTCACTGATCGCACAGGATTGGCCGCACGACCGCTATGAGCTCATCGTCGTCCACAACGTCACCCGGGATGGCACGGCGGAGATGGTCGCGGCGCGGGCCGCGGACAGCCCCGTTCCCATCGCCTACCACGCGACGCAGTTCTCCGGCCCCGGACCGTCGCGGCAATACGGTGCGGATCGGGCGCGCGGTACGATCCTCGCCTTCATCGACGATGACTGCGCGGCGACGCCCGGATGGATCGCCGCCGGCGTGCGCGGGATCGAGGCCGGCTTCGCGCTGGTGCAGGGCCGCACCCTGCCGCGCCCGGACCAGCCGCGGCGCCTGCTGGAGAAGACCGTCACCGTCACCGGCCCGACGCCGTATTTCGAGACCTGCAACATCTTCTACGACGCCGCCGTCTTCCGGGCCGTCGGCGGCTTTCCGGCCGATTTCCGCGAACGCTTCTATGGCGAGGACACCGCGCTCGGCTGGGCGGTGCGCCTCACCGGCCATCCCACGGGCTTCGCGGAGGACGCGCTGGTCCATCATGAGGTCTTCCCCGTCTCCTTCCGCCGCTGGCTGATGGAACCGACGACGATGCGCCACTGGCCTGCCCTGGTCCGCGCCTATCCGGCGCTGCGGAAGGATCTCTTCCTCGGCGTCTTCCTCTCGCGCCTCACCGCGGCCTTCGATGCCTTCGCGATCGGCGTGGTCCTCGCGCTGCTGATCCACCCCGTCTTCCTTGTGCTGGCGCTGCCCTATGTCGCGCTGCGGTTTCTCGACCGGGGGCGGCTGCGCAATCCGATCCATCTCCTCGCGCGCCTCCTTTTTGGCCTGCCACGCGCGACCATCCTCGCGGCGACGCTACTGCGATCGTCCATCGCCGCGCGTTCGCTGGTGCTGTGATGCGCATCCTGCTCGTCCACGAACACTTTCCACCCGAATCGCGCGGCGGCGGCGAATACGTGGTGCAGGAGACGGCACGCGGGCTGATCGCGCGCGGGGCTGATCTGCGCGTGCTGACCACGGGCGACCCCGCCATTGCGGAGCATGCGGGCGTGCCGACCCTGCGCCTGCCCATCTCGCGCTATGCGCTGAACCTGAAGGCCCGGCGCATCGCGGCCGAAGCGCGTGGCTGCGACCTGATCCACGCCTTCAACTACCACGCCGCCCTGCCGGCCTTCGCCGCGGCACGGCGCCTGGGCATCCCGGTCGTCTGCGGCGTGCTCGGCCTGTTCGGGCGGACCTGGCGTGAGATGCGCGGCCCCTTCCTCGGCCGTGCCTTCGCCGCGCTGGAACGGCGCATCGTCTCGCGCCCCTATGCGCGCACCATCTTCCTCAGCGAGGAATCGCGCAGCCTCGGCATCGCCATGGGCGCGCGGGCGGAAACCAGCCTCGTCATCCCGCCGGGGATCGACCTCGACCGCTTCCGCCCCGCCACGTCGCGCGAGGACGTGATCCTCTTCGCCGGCCGGCTCGACCGCCGCAAGGGCATCCACCACCTGATCGCGGTTGCCCGCGCCCTGCCGGCCCTGCGCTTCCGTGCGCTGGGCTGGGCGCCCGACATCGCGGCGCTGCGCGCCGCCGCGCCGCCCAACCTCGAGATCGTCGAGGACCGCAATTCGCCGGCCTATCCCGAGGCCCTGTCGCGGGCGCGCATCTTCTTCTTCCCCTCTCATGCCGAGACCTTCGGCATCGTGGTCGCCGAGGCCATGGCCTCGGGCTGCGCCATCGTCTCCTCGCTCGGCACCATGGCCTTCGACGGGGCACGGGTGCCGGCGGGGGATGAGGCGGCGATGATCGCCGCGCTGGCGCGCCTCGCCGCCGACCCCGTCGCCACCGAGGCCGCCGGCGCCGAGAATCGCCGCCGCGCCGAGGCCTTTGGCTGGGATCGCGCCGTGACCCGGGTCATGGAAACACACACCGAGATCGTTGCGACTACGCGCCGGTCGTGATGGAGGTATCCTTATGCGCGTCGCTCTCTATCACCCCTGGGTCTATCTCAAATCCGGCCTCGAACGGACGCTGCTCGAGATCCATCGGCGCAGCCGGCACGAGGTGCGGATCTACACCAGCCACTACGACCCGGAAGGCACCTATCCCGAGCTCGCCGGGACGGGCGTCGTCGAGCTGCCCCGCGTTTCGGTGCGGCGGTCCTACCTGCCGGTGCTGGGGGCGGCGGCGCGCATCGCGCGGACACGGCTCGATGCCGCGCAGTTCGATGCGCTGGTGATCTCCTGCGACGGGCTCGGCGACCTGCTGACCCTGCGCAACCACGACAAGCCGGTGCTCTCGCTCTGCTTCACGCCGCTGCGCGCGGTCTATGACGATGCCTATCGTGCCCGGCTGCTCGACCGCGTCGGGCCGCTGGGCCGGCCCCTCGCCCTGGGGCTCGAGGCCGGCTACCGCGCCATCGACCGCGCCTGCTGGAAGAACTATTCGGCCGCGGTGGCCATCAGCGACACGATTCGCCAACGCATCGACGCCGGCAGCCTGTGGCCGGCCGAGCGGGTGCAAGTGCTCTATCCCGGCATCGACGGGGCGCGGATCGCCCCGGGCGCCGAATCGGAGCCCTATTTCCTGATCAGCGGCCGTATCATGTGGACCAAGAACATCCGGCTCGGGCTCGAGGCCTTCGCCCTCGCCAAGCGGGACCTGCCCGGATGGCGGCTTGTCGTGGCGGGCATGGTGGACGAAAAGAGCCGCGCCCATGCTGAGGAGCTGATGGCGCGAGGACGGGAGATCGGCGGTGTGGAGTTCCGCATCGGCAATACGGATGCCGAGATGCGGGCATTGTACGAACGCTGCACCGCGCTGCTGTTCACCCCGTTCAACGAGGATTGGGGGCTGACCCCGCTGGAGGCGATGGCCGCCGGCAAGCCGGTCATCGCGGTCGATCGCGGCGGCCCGCGCGAAAGCGTGGCGGACGGGGTCACGGGGTTTCTCGCGCCCGACGACCCGGCCGCCTTCGCGGCGCGCATGGTGCAGCTCGCGCGGGACCCCGCGCTTGCGCGGCGATTGGGGGAGGCCGGGCAGGAACGCGCCAGGCTCTTCACCTGGGATACATTCGTGGGCGGACTCGACGACGCCATCGAGACGATGGTCGAGGACCGCAGGGAGCACAGGGGCTGACATGATTTCGCGCAAGCGCGTGCTGGTGACGGGCGGGTCCGGCTTCATCGGGTCCCATCTTTGCGAGAGGCTTCTCGCGCAGGGGCACCAGGTGCTCTGCGTGGACAACTATTTTACCGGCACGCGGGACAACATCGCCCATCTGCTGTCCCATCCGCAGTTCGAGGCGATGCGCCACGACATCACCTTCCCGCTCTACGTTGAGGTGGACGAGATCTACAACCTCGCCTGCCCCGCCTCCCCGGTGCACTACCAGTTCGACCCGGTGCAGACGACCAAGACCTCGATCTCGGGCGCGCTGAACATGCTGGGCCTCGCCAAGCGGCTGAAGGCCAAGGTGCTGCAGGCCTCGACCTCCGAAGTCTATGGCGACCCCGAGGTGCATCCGCAGACCGAGGATTACCGCGGCAGCGTGAACCCGCTCGGCCCCCGCGCCTGCTACGACGAAGGCAAGCGCTGCGCCGAGACCCTGTTCTTCGACTACAAGCGCCAGCACGGGGTGCGCATCAAGGTCGCCCGCATCTTCAACACCTATGGTCCGCGCATGCATCCCAATGACGGACGCGTGGTGTCGAACTTCATCGTCCAGTCGCTGCAAGGCCAACCCGTCACGATCTATGGCGAGGGCACCCAGACGCGCTCCTTCTGTTTCGTCGACGACCTGGTCGATGGGCTGATGCGGTTGATGGAGACGCCGGACGAGGTGACCGGGCCGGTCAACCTCGGCAACCCGCATGAGATCACGGTCCGCGAGCTGGCGGAGCGGGTGATCACGCTGTGCGGCGAAGGCGCGCGGCTGGAGAAGCGCCCCCTGCCGCAGGATGACCCCACGCGGCGTTGCCCGGATATCTCGCTGGCCAAGCGCCTGCTGGGCTGGGAGCCGAGGGTGCCGCTCGAGGACGGGCTGCGGCGGACGGTGGCGTATTTCGACGAGAGGCTGCGGCAGCCGACGGCGGGGTGAAGAGGCTGCTCCGGTGAACTTGCGTTCCCCTCCAAAGCTCTAGGTGTTTGGTCCCAGGCTTTGATGGTGCAGTCTTCTCCGCGGCATGGAGGGAT
>JAYSDS010000083.1:0-27238 GCA_041914265.1 Roseomonas sp. | reverse complement strand
GCTGGGGAGGTGTCGGAGGGGCAAAGCCCCTCTGACATCCACAGCGCAAGCAGCCACCCATCAGGCAAGCCTTCCATCCCCTGCGGGGTGGTCTTCCGCCGCCGCCTCTACGCGCCTTGCCCCTTCAGGCACTGCGCCACATAGGCCATGAAATGCGCCACCGGCGGCGTCGGCAGGTCCTTGATCTTGGCTTCTTCGTCATAGCGCCGCAGTGTCACCGCCGCGGCGTGATGCGGCAGGGCCTCGAAGGCCGCGACTTCCTCCCGCGACATCGGCCCGCCCTGCAGGGACAGGCTCAGCACGCTGTCGGGCGAAAGCTTGCCGAAGTAATCCGCCTCGGTCGCGCAGAGGTAGCGCTTCGCCGCCACATGCAGGCGCACCGGTTCGGTCACCTCCGGCCCGAAATGCTGCGCCAGCCACGCATTACCGAGTTCCTCATGCCGGTCATCGACGCCCTCCGCCGCCGGATTTTCGCCGAGGTCGTGCACGAGATGGCCGATGTCATGCATCAGCGCCGCGGCGATCAGCGCGGCCGGGTGGCCGTCGCGCTCCGCCAGCCAGGCGGATTGCAGCGCATGCTCGCGCTGCGTGACGTCATGCAGGCCGTACAGGCCATCGGCGCGGCGTTCCAGCAGGTCGCGGATAGTGGCGGCGACGTCCTCGGCCATGGCATCAGCCCTCGAAGAAGACGGGGTTCGCCCAGGCGCGGCGCCCCTCCGCATCGGCAACGACGATACGCGCGAATCCCCCCGGACGCAGCTTTTCCAGAGGCAGACGGGCGCGCGTCGTGCCGGGCTCGACATGTTGCGCAGCGCGCGATCCGCGGCCCAGCACCATGACGCTCGCCGCAGGGGAGCAGACCACCTCGACGCTATCCTCGCCCCAGACGATGTCGTGGATCATCGGGCCTTGGGACGCGTAATAGGCGCCAGCCTTCAGCGCGCCGAGCAACGCCTCGGGCTCATTCGCCGCGGCCTTGACCATCAGCCAGCCGCCGAAGGCGTCGGGGCAGGCGAAATGCGCGTCATCCACCGCGATCAGCCCGATCCGCCGTCCGCCGGCCAGCAGGGCGTCCGCGTATTGCACGCTGTCCCCGCGCTCGGTGCGAAGCTGCGAGGTGTGGTTGTAAACCTCGACCGCATGGGCGCCGGGGATCGCCGCGGCGTCCTCGGCCGTCAGCCCGTACCAGCAGGGATGGGGAATGGCGACGAAGGCGCCAGCAGCGAGCGCGCGCTGCGCCAGGGCAGGCCCGTCCTCCCCCTCGGCAAGCGGCGCGAAGTCGAAGGGCAGGCCGACCGCCAGGATGTGCCAGATCTCGCCCAGCGCCGTGGCCGGCGCGTGCAACTCCGCACCGATGAGGGTCGTGAAGCCCTCCGTGCGGAAGGGCCGCGTATCCACGATCGGGAAGCCGTACTTCGCCATGAAATGGTCGGTCAGGGCGAGGAAATCGTACCCCGCCTCGCGATAGGTCGCGCAGACAGCCTCGGGCGTACGCATGCCGTCGGACAGGTCGGAATGGGTGTGGATGTTCCCCTTCCAGAAGCGGCCGGGCGAAGCGAAGGCGGGGTCGGTCGGCATGCGGGAATCCGTGTCAGGCTGATGGCCGCATGATCCGCCAGGGCACGAATGGCGTCATCGGCCAAGGCATGACCGGCCGATGACGGTTCAACGACAAGGGAACGGGCGTTCGGCGGCATGGCGCCGCCGCCCGGCTGGTCACCAGCGGCGCGCGGGCCCGCAATCCAGATGCACGAAGCCGTCCCGCCGATACAGGCCGACCCCGCCGATCTGCATCTGCGCGGCAATACGCGCGATGCCCATCGCCTGCTGTCCCGGCAGGCGCACATCCGCGGCCATCCCCGACATGTGCAGCGAGACGCGCGAAACCCGACGGGATTGTCGGGCCCGCGCGGCGTTGGTCTCCGGCGCTCGATAGCCGCTGATGACCTGGTAGGTCTCGTCCTCGGCACCGAGTTGCCGGGCGACGGTGGACAGCACATCGAACAGGCGCGGATCCATGGGCGTCGTCTCATCCATGGACGGGTCGCGGAACACGACATCGAGCTTGCGCAGCGCGTCGCGGTCATAGCGCCCGTCGCGCCAATAGATGCCTTCGAAGGATTCGCCGGTCTGCACGCGCTGGATCCGCACGACCCGCGCCGCGCCGCCAGCGACGGCCTGCGCCTGGGCGGCGACGGGGGCCACGGCCAACGCGACCAGGCCGCCGAATCCGGCGCGAATCACCTCCCGCCGCCGCGCCACCACCGGGTCGCAGCAGGGGCAGTCGAAGCGATGGAACAGGCGCGCCATGATCAGCGCGCCCCGGTTCCGCGTGTCGCCCCCCCTTCCGCGGAAGCGACGCGCTGGCTGGTGTTGCGGTCCAGCGCGCGGGCGTATTCGGCATCCAGGCCATAGATGTCAGGGCGCATGGTCACGTGGCCTCCATTCACGACAGTGGTGCTGTAGAACAGCCGCACCGGAATGGAGCGCGCGACGGGCGCGCTGCGTGTGGCACGGCTGGCCAGGACGCGGTCAACCTGCGTCCGGTCCCAGGACGTGCCCGAGAGCGCGGCGGAAAGCAACTCCATGGGTCGTTCGAGCCGGATGCAGCCCGAGGAGAAGGCCCGTGCACCGCGGCTGAAGAGATGCCGGTCCGGCGTGTCGTGCATGTAGATGTCGTCGCCGTTCGGCATCACGAACTTGATGCGGCCGAGCGCGTTGCGATCCCCCGCATCCTGCCGGATGTAGTAGGGAAAGTTGTTCCGGTTGTAGGCGGAGAAATCGACCGTGGACGGATCGACCTCCACCGTCTCCCCTTCGATGCGCTGATACAGGCGATAGCCGCCGGACTGCATCGCGCCCGGATTGCGCTGGAAGCGCGGCAGCAGGTCCTCGCGCGCGTTGCGCTCGGGCACGCCCCATTGCGGGTTGAACTGCACCGAGGTCATGCGGACGTTGAGCATCGGCGTCTGCCGGTCGCGCCGCCCGACGATGACCGCCATGTCGAGCAGCACGCGGTCCCCTTCCAGCAGATGCAGCCGGTAGAAGGGGATGTTCACCTCGATGCGGCGTTCCGTGGGCGCGCGCCCCTGGCCACGGCGCATGTCGAGCGCGACGCGAAGCTGGTTGACCTTCGCCTCGATCGGCGTGTTGAGCGCCGTCCAGGTGATGGCGCCGACACGGCCATCGGCCTCGAGGCCCTCGCTGTCCTGGAACCGCTTCACCACCTCCACCAGCGCCGCGTCATAGACGGGGCTGGTGCGGTCGATGACAGCCGGGTCGCTCGCCGCCAGGCGCGCGCGGAGCTGCGGCACGCGCTCGGCGTCGGTGCTGCCCGGTTCCAGCGTGCGGCGGGTGTCACCCGTGATGCGCGGCCAGCCCCCCGCCGCCGCCGCGGCGCGATAGCGGGCGAGTTCAGCCTTGATGGCCCGCGCATCGGCCGGCAGGTCGGCGGCACGGTCGATGACCTGGGCGGGTTCCGCCGCCGCACCGAGATCCGCATTCCAGGCGGCCAGGTTCACCGAGGCCGGGTCGCGGCGCAGGTCGACACGTCCGCGCAGCGCGGCGACGCGGCCGAGCAGCAGGTCCTGCATCGCCGCCTGGGCGGCCCGCAGCGTCTCGGCGCGATAGCGCGCGGGTTCGGAGGCGGCGAGCTCCGGCGCCGGCACGGCATAGAAGCGCGGGTCCAGCCCGTCTTCCTCGAGCCGCGCGAGGCGTTCGGCCAGGCGCTGGATGGCGGCGTCCGAAGCATTCTCCCCGGCCAGCACCGCGGTATCGGTGCTGCGGGCGAAGGCCGGTTGGGACGGCAGGGCGAAGGCGGTAGCCGCCAGGAGCGGCAGGACGATCAGGGCGCGCATGTTTCAGAAGTAGCCTTCAAAGGCATGAAAGCCAATGATCCGATGCGCTTGCGGTGCGTTATTGCCCTGGCTGTTGCAGCGATTCCGCAGTGGCCGCGAGCATCCCGACGCTGATCGGCTTGTAGGGCGCGCGCGGACGCAGGGGTGGAACCGCCTCGGCCCCGATGCCGCGCGTCTCGGCGATCAGCGCGGCCGTGACGGGCGCGCAGAGGCGCCCCTGGCAGGGCCCCATGCCGCAGCGGAGATAGGCCTTGAGCTGATTCGGCCCGGTCGCACCCAACCGCGTCGCGGCACGCACGGCCCCGGCCGTCACCTCCTCGCAACGGCAGACGATGGTCTCGTCCGGCGGGGTCAGCAGGTCCGGGGCCGGGGCATAGAGCGCGTCCAGGAAGGGCCGTAGCGCCAAGGCACGGGCACGCTTGGCGATGGGCACGGCGATGCGGGCAGCGGCGGCGGCCTGCGACAAGCGCCCAAGGCGCCGCGCGGCATCCAGCGCGGCGAGGCGGCCCGAGGCGGCTGCCGCCTCCCATCCGCCAATGCCGGCACCGTCGCCGGCCACGGCAACGCGATCGAGCGAGGAGGCGCCGAGTCCGTCCACCACCGGCCGCCAGCAGTGCTGCGCCTCGTCCCAGGCATGGTCGAGCCCGATGGCCCGCGAGACCTGCGTCGCCGGGATCACGCCCTCATGCAGCAGCAGCGTGTCGCAGGGGACGGAACCGCCATCCCAGACCGCGCGTTCGACGCGCGACCCGCCCTCGGCCCGCAGGCCACGCACGCCCTTGACGACGGTCACGCCGAGCCGCCGGGCCTCGGTCATCAGGGCGAGGCCCTTGGCCAGCATACGCCGCCCGCGCCACAGGCCGAGACCAGCCCCGGCGGCGGCGGCCAGCAGGCCGGTATGTCGCGTCTCCAGCACCAAGGGTGGCGCCCCGGCACGCGCGAGCTGGACGGCCAGCAACCAGATCAGCGGCCCCTGCCCCGCCAGCACCAGCGGCCCCGAGGGCACGATGCCAGCCGATTTCAGCAGGATCTGCGCGGCCCCCGCCCCCATCACGCCCGGCAGGGTCCAGCCCGGGATGGGCACGGGCCGTTCCTGCGCCCCGGTGGCGAGCAGGATGCGCTCCGCCGTGATCGTCGCCGCCCCCTCGGGGGAGGAAAGGCTCAGCACGCCCTCCTCCGGGTCCAGATGCCAAAGTGTCGTCGCGGGGCGATAGGCGGCGCCGCTGCCGCGGAAGGCGGAGATCAGGCCCAGGCCGGGGGCGATATCGGGTGCGACGGCGGGATCGGATGCGGCCGCCTCGGCCGCGCGGAAGACCTGGCCTCCGGGCGCGGCGTTCTCGTCGATCACCGCGACCGACAGGCCGAGCGCACGCGCCTCGACCGCCGCCGCCATGCCGGCCGGGCCGGCGCCGATGATGGCAAGGTCAACCATCATACGGTCACACCGAAGGCCATTGCCGCGGGCCCGGCGCCCGGGCAGGCTGCCGTTACGCCACCGGGATGCAGGCAGCCATGATCTTCGACGTCACGACACTCGTCGGGTTCCATACGGTCGTCAGCCTCATCGCCCTGGCAGCAGGGGTGGTCGTGGTGCTCGGCATGGCCGGCAACGCCGCCATGCCCGGGCTGAGCGCCCTGTTCATCGCGACCGCGGTGATCACCAGCGCCACCGGCTTCCTGTTCCCGGTGGACCGTATCCTGCCCTCGCACATCTTCGGCGTGGTGTCGCTGATCGCCCTCGCCGCGGCGATTCTCGGGCGCTACGCCTTCGGCTTCGCCGGCAAATGGCGCGTGACCTACGCGCTCTGCATCGTGCTCGCGACCTATCTCGACGCCTTCGTGGCGGTGGTGCAGACCTTCCTGAAGGTGCCGGCGGCGCATGCCCTGGCGCCGACGCAGACCGAACCGCCCTTCGCGATCGCGCAGGGGCTGCTGCTGCTGATCTTTGCCATTCTGGCGGTGCTCGCCGCGCGGCGCTTCCGCCCGCTCGGCTGATCCGCGGCGCATCACGGCCGCGCCGCCCTTGCACCATGCTGGCGCGCGATGCGCATGCCCGGCGCGACCGTCACCATGCAGGCCTGGCGGTTCGGCACGCCATCGATCTCGGCCAGGCAGTCGAAGCAGACACCCATCAGGCACAGCGGCAGCCGGGGGCTGCCCGTGACTGGCGTCTCGCGAATGGCGGGCAGGCCGGAAAGGAGCACGGCCGCGGCGGCGGTCGCGCCCTCGGGCACCAGGACGGGCGTGCCTTCGACCAGCACCTCGACCGTGGCGGGACGGACGTCAGGCCGCGTTCTGAACATCGAAGCGCTTCGCCGAGAAGGGATCGAGGACGGGATCGAGCGCGCCGCGCGCGATCATCGGTGCCAGCACCCGCGCATGCGCGCCGGCGAGCGTGACGCCGGAATGGCAATTCGCCGTGAAGGCGCCGGGGAAGCGCGCCGACTGGTCGTAGATGGGCAGCCCATCCGGCGCCATGACGCGCAAGGCCGACCAGGCGCGCACGATGCCGAGCTCGCCGATCCAAGGGAACGCCTTCACCGCCCGGGCGGCGATCTTCGCCATCACCGCGGGCGCCTGCGACAGGTCGAAGCCGGCTTCCTCGTTGCTCTCGCCCAGCATGATGCTGCCTTCCGCGGTCTGGCGGATGCTGGTCATGGGAAGCGGCAGGATGGTCCTTGCGCGCTCGGTGACGAGCACCTGCCCCTTCTGCGGCCGCACCGGCGCATGGAGCCCGAGGAGCGGCGCGAGTTCCGCATTGCCGAGCCCCGCGGCGAGCACGACCTTCGGCCCCGTGAAGGACCCCGCCGCGGTCTCGACGCGGAAGTCGTTCGGCGCGGCGGTCGCGCCCGTGACCTTGGCATTGGGGATGTAGCGGCCGCCGGCATCGGTGAAGGCGCGATGCAGCGCGCGCAGCAGCGGCAGCGGACCGGCATGGCCGTCATAGGGCGTGAAGGATCCGCCGACGACCGAAGGCCCAAGTCCAGGGAGGATGTCGCGCAGTTCCTCGGCGCGCATCATGCGGTAGTCGAAGCCGGCATTGCCGGCCTCGATCCGCATCTGCTCCATGCGGCGGGCACGGTCCTCGAACTCGGCCTCGGACAGGCAAAGGCTGACGCCGCCGGGCTGCTGCAACGCCGTGTCGATGCCCGTGCGTGCGGCGAGATCGGCCGCGAGTGCAGGCCATTCGCTGGCCGATCCGCGCGTCCAGCGCTGATACCAGGGAGCGCCCAGACCCTTCGACTGCACCCAGACCAGGCCGAAATTGCCGCGGCTCGCGCGGAAGGCGATGTCGCCCTCGTCGAGCAGGACCGTGTCGAGGCCCTGGTCCCGCAGGCCAAGGGCAATCGCTGCGCCGACCAGGCCGCCGCCGATGACGATGGCGTCGGTCATGCGACGAGCCGAAGGGGCGGCGACCCTGCTGCAGCGCGAATGATGGCCCTGGGGAGGGGCAAAGCGCCGCCTCGGTCGCTCACGCTCGCCTCGGCAGGGTGACGATTCCCGGCAGCGCGGCGACGCGCGCCACCCACGCCTTCACCCCCGGCCAGCGTGACAGATCGAACCCGCCTTCATCCGCGACATGCGTATAGGCGAACAGCGCCAGGTCCGCGATCGTCGGCCCCGCATCCGTCAGCCAGTCCTGCGCGGCGAGCCGGTGTTCCATCGCATCCAGCGCCTTGGCCCCGCCCTCGTCGCAGCGCGCCAGCCGTTCGGCGTTCTCCGCCGCCGTGCCGAGATAGGCGCGGATGTTGCGCGCGACGGCGATGTTGGGTTCGTGGCTGTACTGTTCGAAGAACAGCCATTCGAAGACGCGCGTCCGCGGAAGGCTCGGTGGCGGCAGCCAGGCCGTGCCCTCCGCGACATGGGCGAGGATGGCGTTGGATTCGACCAGCACCGTGCCGTCGTCGAGTTCCAGCACCGGCACCTTGCCGAAGGGGTTGCGGCGGAGGAAATCCGGCCGGCGCGTCTCGCCGCCGGCCGTGTCCACCTCGACCCAGCTGAAGGGCTGCCCGGTCAGGCGCAGGATCTGCGCCACCTTCCAGCAATTACCGGAGGGGGTCATGCCGTAGACAGTTGCCATGTCGCGAAGCCTAATCCCGCCCTGCTGCGGTGCGAAGCCCTATCCTTCCTCGCCGGACAGATGGCGGATGCGGCGGATCAGCTCGCGCGTCGCGGGTGCCGTCTCGCCGCGGCGGAAGGCCGCGACGATATCGGCCAGGATCGGCGCGCCCCGCAGCGGGCGATAGGTCACGCCCGGAAGCGCGAGCGTCCGCGTCAGGCTTTCCGGCACCACCGCCACGCCGAGGCCGAGTGCCACCAACGTCGCCACCGCGATCAGGTCGCGCCCGCGATGCGCGAGACGCGGCGCGAAGCCGCCGCGCTGCGCGACGGCGAGCGTGGTGTGGTGGAAGCTCGTCCCGGCCTCCTGGTCGGGAATGATGAAGGCCTCGCCGGCGAGGGAGGCGGCGGCGATCGCCTCCTCCGCGATCAGCGGATGGTCGGGCGGCAGGGCAATGAAGATCGGCTCGCGCCGCAGCCGCGCGGTGACGATGCCCGGCGGCGTGACGACCGGCGCGCGGACGAAGCCGATGTCGAGCCGACCCTCCGCGAGGGCTTCGATCTGCGGCGCGGATTCCATTTCATGGAGGTGCAGTTCGACATCCCGGTGCTCGCGCCGCCAGGCCGCGACGGCCTGGGCCAGCACGCCCGACAGCGCGGCGGTGCCGGCGAAGCCGATCTCGATGATGCCGCGCGCGCCGCGCCCGGCGAGGCGCGCGACACGCTCGGCATGGTCAAGCTGCGCGAGGGCTGGCCGGAGTTCCTCGAGGAACAGCTTGCCGGCGTCGCTGAGTGCCACCGATCGTTTCGACCGCACGAAAAGACGGGCGCCGAGACGGCGCTCGAGCTCCTGGATCTGCTCGGTCAGCGAGGGCGGCGAGATGCCGAGGCCTTCTGCCGCACGGGCGAAATGCAGTGTTTCGGCGACCGCGACGAAGGCGCGAAGAAGGCGGAGCTCCATGGCCGGGAGGTTATGCCGATTATTCGGTCACGCCGAATTTTTTTGCGCCGCAGCATGAATGACAGCGTCATGATCACTGACCTAATTTGAAGCACGCGGCCGATGCGATCGCGAAATATGCCCAAGGGAGCGGCGTTCAGCACAATTCAGGATCACCCGCTCCATGAGCAGCACTGTCGCCGGTTCCGCCTCGCTCCCCGGCTCCACCGCCGGCGAAACACCCTTCATCGAGCGCGGCTCGGCCGATTTCCTCCGCACCAGCATCGCGCTGTTCTGCGCGGGAATCGCGACCTTCACCCTGCTCTACTTCGCCCAGCCGCTGATCCCGGTCTTCGCGCAGGAATTCGGCATCAGCGCGGCATCGGCCTCGCTCTCCGTCTCGCTGCCCTCGGTCGCGCTCGCGCTCGGTACGCTGGTCGCCGGCGCGCTGTCGGAACGCCTCGGGCGCAAGCCGCTGATGGTGGGCGCGGTGTTCGGCTCGGCGGGGCTGACGGTGCTCTCCGCCTTCGCGCCGAACTGGGAGACCTTCCTCGTGCTGCGCACGCTGCAGGGCCTGGCGCTCGCCGGCCTGCCGGCAGCGGCGATGGCCTACCTGGCCGAGGAAGTGCATCCGCGCGCCATCGGCCTGTCCATGGGGCTCTATATCAGCGGCAATGCGCTGGGCGGCATGGCCGCACGCGTATCCGCGGGCATGCTGAGCGGCGTCGTCTCCTGGCATGTCGCGGTGGCGGCGGCCGGCGTGCTCGGCCTGATCATGGCGGTGGTCTTCGTCATCGCGCTGAAGCCACAGCGCCACTTCACCCGGCGCGAGCTGCGCCTGGGCAACTTGGCCCAGGGCTTCGCCGTCCATCTGCGGGAGAAGGGCCTGCGCGCGCTGTTCCTGACCGGCGCGCTGCTGATGGGCGGCTTCGTGACGATGTACAACTATATCGGCTACCGCCTGATGTCGCCGGAGATCGGCCTGTCCCCGGCCATGGCTGGGCTGGTCTACACGGTCTACCTCGTCGGCATCGTCGCCTCGGCCACCATCGGCGGCCTGGCGGACCGGATCGGCCGGGCGCGCATCTTCTGGATCAACCTGGCGGTGATCCTGGTCGGTCTGGCCGTGTCGCTCCATCCTTCGGTCACCGGGGCCGTACTGGGCCTGGCAGTGCTGACCCTCGGCTTCTTCGGCGCGCACGCCATTGCCAGCGCCTGGGTCGGGCGGCGCGCCTTGCAGGCCAAGGGGCAGGCCTCCTCGCTCTATCTCTTCGCCTGCTACGGCGGTTCGGCGGTGCTCGGCACCATCGGCGGCTGGGCGCTGGAACTGTGGGGCTGGGCCGGGGTGGTCGGGCTGATCGGGGCCTGCATGGCCACGGCACTCGGCCTGGCGCTGTGGCTGTCGCGGCTGAAGCCACTCGCCGCGCCGGCGCGCTGATCGGCGGTTGACGCTGGGAGCGCGCGGCGCGAGCCTGCCGCGCCCCAGAGTTGGAGACCGCGCCATGAGCCCCCTCGACGCCCCACGCGACGCGCGCAACAGCGACTTGGAGGCCGCACTGGCCGAGGCGCGCGAGGCCTATGTCGCCGTCCGCCCCAACAGCGCGGCGATCCACGCCAAGGCGCGCGAGGTGATGCCCGGCGGCAACACCCGCACCGTGCTGTTCTACACCCCCTTTCCCACCGCCATGCAGCGCGGCGAGGGCTGTACGCTGTGGGATGCGGATGGGCGCGAGTACCTCGATCTCTGCGGCGAGTACACGGCCGGCCTCTTCGGTCATTCCGAACAGCGCATCATTGCCGCGGTGGCCGCGGCAATGGCGAAGGGGCTGAACCTCGCTGCCGTCGGGGAGAACGAGGGCAAGCTCGCCGCGCTGATCTGCGGACGCTTCCCCTCGGTGGACCAGGTGCGCTTCACCAATTCGGGCACCGAGGCGAACATCATGGCGCTGGCCGGCGCGCGCGGCTTCACCGGGCGCACCGAGATCATGGCCTTTCGCGGCGGGTATCACGGCGGCGTCTTCACCTTCCCGGTCGGCGCGCCGATCTCCCCGGTGAACCTGCCCATCCCCATGCGCTTCGCCGACTACAACGACGCGGAAGGCGCCGCGGCGGCGATCCGCGCGGCGGGCGACACGCTCGCCGCCGTGATCGTGGAACCGATGCAGGGTTCGGGCGGCTGCATCCCCGCGACGCGCGACTTCCTGCAGGCGCTGCGCGACGCGACGAAGGAGACCGGCGCGCTGCTGATCTTCGACGAGGTGATGACCTCCCGCCACTCCTATGGCGGCATGCAGAAGCGGCTCGGCATCACGCCGGACATGACGACCTTCGGGAAGTACATGGCGGGCGGCATGTCCTTTGGCGCCTTCGGCGGCCGCGCCGACGTGATGGCGGTGTTCGACGGCCACAGGCCGGGCGCGATGCCCCATGCCGGCACCTTCAACAACAACGTGCTGTCGATGGCGGCGGGCAATGTCGCGCTCGGCGAGATCTTCGGCGAGGCCGAGGCGGAAGCCCTGTTCCAACGCGGCGAAACCCTGCGCGAGGCCTGCAACGCGATCGCGAAGAAGCACGGGCTCGCGATGCACTTCACCGGGCTGGGGTCCATGCTGAACCCGCATTTCCGCCCCGGCCCCATCACCGTCGCCTACAAGGCCACGCCGGAGGAGGAGCAGATGCGCGAGCTGTTCTTCTTCGACATGCTCGCCGCCGGCATCTACCTCGCGCGGCGCGGCATGGTCGCGCTCAGCCTGCCGGTGGGCGATGCGGAATGCGACCGCTTCCTCGCCGCGGTCGAGGAGTTCTGCGCGGCGCGCAAGCCGGTGCTCGGCGCCGCCTGATCAGGACGCGCCGCGCCGCGCGCGTTTCGTCGTGACAGCCACGACAAAGCGCGCGGCCCGGCTGCAGAAGGCAACTACGGCGTCGAGCAGCGGGCGCAGCAGCGTGAAGAGCGCCGCGTGCAGCACGACGTTGAAGACCATGATCACCGGGTAGACGAGGAGATTTTCCTGCCGCGGCAGCAGGAGCGTCGCAGCCGGGTACACGGCGGTGATGACCCAGCCATGCAGCAGCAGGAAGACCAGGGATGGCCGCCCGAAGAACCGCGCAGCCATCCCGGCGCGGGTATCCGCCACGCGCTGGGCGCCCCACAGCAGGAGCACGGAACCCCCGGCGACCATCGCCATGTAGGCGGGCAGGAAGCCGTATTCGCCGACCATGGGCTCCGCCACGAAGGTGAGGTCGCAGCGCAGGCAGAGACCGCGCATCTGAAGGTCGGGCGTGACGAGCAGGCCGAGAACGACGGCGGTGGCGGCACCCACCGCCGCGGCCCAATGGGGCACCGGCCGATCGCCGCTGAGACGCATGCCCACGAGAAACAGGACAACCGAGACCGGCAGGTTGCGCCACTCGAACACATTGTCGGGGAGTCCAAGGCGTTCGGCGCTCATACCGACCATCGCGACGGCGAGCGCACAAGCGGCGAACACCGCGAGATGACGATAAAAGCACCAGGCCAGAAGGCGCGTCGTCCCCAGCACGACGAAGAACCAGGCGACGAAGGTCGAGTATCCGGTCCCGTGCAGGATGGGCCGGGCCAGCCGTCCCGCCAGGCCGGACCAGGGATGATCGCCGGGGTAGAGCAGCGTCTCCAGCAGCACGCCGACCGCATGGGAGGCGCTCGCCAGGAAGACCAGCATCAGCGAACGCGCCAGAACCACGCGGAGCGGCCGTTCCGCAATCGCGTGGGATGTCATGCCGGCCAGCAGGAAGAAGACGGCGACCTGCGGTGCGAGGATCTTCAGTTGGAACCAGGCTGGCGCCACAGCGGCCGGGTTCGCGACGACGCCCGCATAGATGTAGAGGGAATGGACGTAGAATACGAAGATGATCAGGATGCCGCGCCCGATCTCGTTGACGGTCGCCGCACGGTCAGTCATCGGCAGATTCGCCAAGGGCGACGGCTGTCACGGTTCCTCGCTTTTCGACACGGTTTCGTGATCGCGCCTCACCGTGAATCGCGGGCGCGATCGCGCTTCTTACCGCCCGCCGCCCACGGGCAGTAGCGCTCCGTTGACGTAGGAGGCGGCGTCGGAGGCGAGGAAGAGGATGCTCTCGGCTACCTCCTCAGCCGATCCGCCGCGGCCCATCGGCACCCCGGCCGACAGTTTCGCCACGCGATCCGGCGCGCCGGCGGCGGCATGGATCTCCGTGTCGATCAGGCCGGGGTTCACCGCGTTGACGCGGATGCCCTCCGCCGCGACCTCCCGCGCCAGGCCCACGGTCAGCGTATCCACGGCACCCTTGCTCGCCCCGTAGTGGATCCATTCGCCGCCCCCGCCGATCTCGGAGGCACGCGAGGAGACATTCACGATCGCGCCACCCGCTCCGCCGAGCTTCGTGGACATGCGTCGCACCGCCTCACGGCAATGCAGCGCGACGCCGATCACGTTCGGCATGAAGACCGATGTCCAGTCATCGAGCGTGCTGTCGGCCAGGCGCTTGCGGGGCCCCGTGATGCCGGCGTTGTTGACCAGCACGTCGAGCCGTCCGAACGCCTCGTCGCAGCGACTGAAGGCGGCGATGATGTCGCTCTCGGCGCCGGCATCGCCCTGCACCAGGACCACCGTCGCGCCGGCGGCCTCGCAGGCGCGCGCGGTTTCCTCGGCGCGCGATCCGGCGCTGCGATAGGTCAACAGCAGATCATAGCCTCGCTGCGCCGCGAGACGCGCCGTGGCGGCCCCGATGCCGCGCGACCCGCCCGTCACCATCATCACCCGCCGCGCCATGGCATTCCTCCCAATGTTGCTGCAGCCATCTTGCCCGCCCGCGGGACGCGGGCAAGCATGGCGCCGCCGAGGAGACACGACATGCCCCTGCCCGCCCCGCAATCCTATTCGCCCGCGACCTTCCGTCCGCTCACCTTCCACGATGCCCAGCCGAGCTTCAGCGACGGCACGAGCACGCCGCGCGCCTATCTCGAATCCTGCCTCGCGACCATCGCCGAGATCGAGCCGGAGGTGATGGCCTTCGCGCATCTGAACGAGGCCGGCGCGCGCGAGGCGGCCGATGCCAGCACGGCGCGCTACAAGGCCGGCACGCCGCTCTCGGCCATCGACGGCCTGCCGATCGGCATCAAGGATCTCTACGAGACCGTCGACATGCCCACGGAGATGGGCTGCGAGCTGTACAAGGGAAACCATCCCAATCGCGACTCCGCCCTGGTGCAGGCGCTGCGCGCGGCCGGCGCGGTGATCGTCGGCAAGACGGTAACGACCGAGCTCGGCATGTCGCATCCGGGCCCGACGCGTCATCCCTTCGACCTGCGCCGCACGCCGGGCGGGTCATCATCCGGTTCGGCCGCGGTGATCAGCGCGCGGATGCTGCCGGTGGCGATCGGTTCGCAGGTGGTGGGCTCCGTGGTGCGCCCCGCCGCCTTCAACGCGAACTGGGCGCTGAAGGTCTCGCAGGGCGCGCTGAACCGCGGCGAACGCCAGGGCTACAGCCAGTCGACCATCGGCGTGCATGCCGGTAGTCCGGAGGACATGTGGTCCGTCGCGGTGGAAATCGCGAAGCGCGTCGGCGGCGATCCCGGCGCGCCCGGCCTGTTCTGGACCGGTGAGACCGCTCCCCCGGCTTTCAAGCCGCGCCGCCTCGCGGTGCTGGAGACCGAAGGGTGGAAGGTGGCGCATCCCGGTGCGCTGGCGGGCTTCGAGCAAGCCCTCGACGCGCTGCGCGCCCAGGGCGTGACGGTGCTGCGCCGCGGCGACCACCCGCTGCTGGAAGCCTTCGAACAGCGCGTCGCGACGGCAATGGAGCTCTCGCGCGAGGTGGTCGCCTATGAATCCGGCTGGTCCGTGGCGAATCTCATGCGCCAGGATGCGTCGAAACTCTCCGACAGCCTCAAGGCACGTTTCAAGGTGGGCAATTCCGTGACGCTCGCCGATTACCGCATGCATCTGCTGCGGCGTGAGGAGATGCGCCGCGCCATGGCCGCACTGGCCGGAGAGGTGGATGCCTTCATCGGGCTTGGCTGCACGGGGCCAGCGCCGGTGCTTGGCAGCACCGACGGCACCATCCGCGGGATCACCCACACCACGGGGAACCCGGCGATGAACACGGCGAGTTCCGCCCTGGGCTGCCCCGTCGTCACGGTCCCGATCATGGCGGTCGAGGGCATGCCGGTGGCCCTGGCCGTCAGCGGCCAGTTGCATCAGGATGAGCGGGCGACGGCGATCGGGCGCTGGATCGCGGCGGCCGTTCCGCCCATCATCGCCTGAACCCGGACGGAGGAAACGATGGTCGAGATCGAAGTCACCGACGATGCCGGGCTGCGGACCATCCGCATCGCCCGGCCGGAGAAGAAGAACGCGTTGACGCGCGCCATGTACGCCGCCATGGGCGATGCGCTGCGGGATGCGGCGACCTCCCCGGCGGTGCGCGCGGTGCTGATCACCGGCGGATCTTCCTGCTTCACCTCCGGCAACGATGTCGCGGACTTCAAGGCGCGCGGCGACCAGCAGGCGGAGGTGCCCTCCCCGGCGCGGGAATTCCTCGCCGCGCTGCGCGCCTGCCCGAAGCCGGTGGTCGCGGCGGTGGCGGGCTACGCCATCGGCATCGGCACCACGCTGCTGCTGCATTGCGACCTCGTCTACGCCGCCGATACAGCGGTGTTCCGCATGCCCTTCGTCGATCTTGGCCTGTGTCCCGAAGGCGGGTCGTCCCTGATCGTGCCGCAACGCGCGGGGGCGCTGCTCGCGAATGAATTGCTGATGCTTGGCGACGCCTTCGACTCCGAGACGGCGGTGCGCGCCGGCATCGCCAATGCGGTAGTGCCGCTCACCGACCTGTTCCGCGTCGCCGAGGGCGCCGCCCGCAAGCTCGCCGCCAAGCCGCCCACCGCGCTCGCCGCGACGAAGCGCCTGCTGCGGCAAGCCGAGGAAGCGCGGCTGACCGCTCACATGACCGATGAATTCGCGAAGTTCGGCGCGCTGTTGCGCGGCCCCGAAGCCATCGAGGCCGTGGCCGCCTTCCAGGAAAAGCGCAAGCCGGATTTCAGCCGCTTCCTCGCCGCGGAATAGCGCGGCGGGCAGGATTGCGGACGGGACGCGGCACCAGGCGACGCCGCGTCCCATCCGCCAGTACCGCGGCACGACGCCGCGTCAGGAGGAAGAACAATGTCAGTCACACGTTGGATCGCGGGGGCGGCCGCGGGGCTCGCGCTCGCCTTCGGCATGCCCGCCATGGCGGGGCAGACCCTCGATGGGATCAAAAGCCGCGGCGTGCTCGCCTGCGGGGTGAATGTCGGCGTCGCCGGCTTCTCCCTGCCCGACAGCCAGGGCGTCTGGCGCGGCATGGACGCCGATCTCTGCCGCGCGCTCGCCGCCGCGGTCCTCGGCGATCCCAGCAAGGTGCGCTTCGTCCCGCTGACCGCGGTGCAGCGCTTCACCGCGCTGCAATCGGGCGAGATCGACGTGTTGATCCGCCAGACCACGCTGTCGATGACGCGCGACACCTCGATCGGCCTGCGCCTCGTCATCGCGAATCTCTATGACGGCCACGGCTTCATGGTGCGGCGCGATGCCAACATCCGGGACCCGAAGGAGATGGATGGCATGACCATCTGCCTCTCCCCGGGCACGACGAATGAGCTTGTGACGACCGACTGGTTCCGCACCAACCGCCTGAACTTCACGCCGGTGCTGCAGGAACGCATGCAGGACAATGCGGCGTCCCTCCAGGCCGGGCGCTGCGATGCGATCGGCACGGATGCGACGCAGCTCGCCGCCCTGCGCAGCCAGTTCACCAATCCGCAGGACTACGTGATCCTGCCGGAGCGCTTCTCGAAGGAACCCTACGGTCCCGTGGTGCGGCGCGACGATCCGGAATGGTTCGACGTGGTGCGCTGGACGATCTCCGCGCTGATCAATGCCGAGGAACTCGGCGTGACTAGCCAGAATGCGGAGGAGCTGCGCCGCACCAGCACCAACCCGGAAATCCGCCGCCTGCTCGGCGCGGACCCGTTGCTGGGCAATTCGCTGAAGCTCGATCCGGCCTGGGCCTATAACGCGATCCGCGCCATCGGGAATTACGGCGAGCTGTTCGCGCGGACCCTGGGCCCCAACACGCCGATCGGCCTCGAGCGCGGCATGAACCGGCTCTGGACCGATGGCGGGCTGATGTATTCCTGGCCGATGCGCTGAAGGGCGCGGGGCGGGCGTGATGCCCGCCCCGTCGCATCACAGCCGGTAGGCCTGGCGCGCCAGCAGCAGCCAGTCCTGTCCCGGCTTCGTCCAGACCTGCAGCACACCGATGCGGACCGGCGTGACCTGCCCCTGCGGCGTGATGGTCTCCCCGGTGAACAGGTGGCGCACGATGGCGTTGCTGCCCGCCATGCCGACGGTCTGCTCGCTCAGCTCGATCTTGCGGAAGGCGCTGGCGCGCGAGACCAGGTAGTCCACGAATTGCTGGCGGTTCTCGATCCGCCCGGCGGAATGGCCATAGCTGAGCTGTTCGGCCGTCAATGCCAGCAGCTTGTCGCGATCGACATCCAGCATGGCCTTGGTCAGCGCATCCACGGCGCTGGCCACGGCGGCCTGCTCCTGTGCTTCGGCCTCGGCCGTCATCACGGCGAGGCCGGCCAGGGCGGCAGCCCCGGCCAATGCCCCGCGACGGGTTCCTGCGATCATGCGTTCCTCCGATCTTGTTTTCTGGGCCCGGCATTGCGTTCTGGCGCGCAACGGCATCGTAACGGCCTCGGCTGCCACCGCGACAGGTGTCTGCGAACACTTTTTCGCTTTTCCGTTGCATGGCGCCCCGCCCCCGCAGAACATCCGCGCCAACCGGACAAACCGGAGCGAAGGAGGAAGCGACCGATGGAATTCGGCTATTTCACCATGCCGTCCCATCCGCCCGAACGCGGCCTGAAGGCAGGGCATGACTGGGACCTCCAGGTCATCCGCTGGCTCGACGAGATGGGCTATTCCGAAGCCTGGATCGGTGAGCACTACACCGCCCCCTGGGAGCCGCATCCCTCGCCCGACCTGCTGATCGCCCAGGCCCTGCTACAGACGAAGCGCATCCGCATCGGACCCGGCGGCTTCCTGCTGCCCTATCACCATCCGGCCGAGCTCGCCCATCGCGTGGCGATGCTCGACCATCTGTCGGAAGGGCGGCTGAACTTCGGCGTCGCGGCCTCGGGCCTGCCCTCGGACTGGGCGATGTTCAACGTCGACGGCATGTCCGGCCAGAACCGCGACATGACGCGCGAGGCGCTCGAGATCATCCTGAAGATGTGGTCCGACGACCCGCCCTGGCACTATGAGGGCAAGTACTGGAAGGTGGACAAGCCGGACACGATGTTCGGCTTCCTCAAGCACCACATCAAACCCTTGCAGGCACCGCATCCGCCAATCGGCGTCGCCGGCCTGTCGAAGAATTCCGATACGCTGAAACTCGCCGGCGAGAAGGGCTTCCTGCCGCTCTCGCTGAATCTGAACCCGGCCTATGTCGCGTCCCATTGGGACAGCGTGGAGGTGGGCGCGCGCAAATCGGGCCGCACGCCCTGGCGCGGCGACTGGCGCCTGGTGCGCGAGGTCTTCGTCGCGGAAACCGACGAGGAAGCCTGGCGCCTGTCGGTGGGCAACATGATGGGGCGGATGATGGGGGAGTACTTCCTCCAGCTTCTCGCCCAGTTCGGCTTCAAGGATTATCTGAAGCACGATCCGTCCGTGCCGGATTCCGATGTCACGGTCGAATACTGCGCGCAGCGCAACTGGCTCGTCGGCAGCCCCAAGACGGTCGCGGAAAAGATCGAGCGCATCTACCACGAGGTCGGTGGCTTCGGTCAGCTCCTCGTCTTCGGCTTCGACTACGCGGACAATCCGGAAGCATGGAAAACCTCGCTCGGCCTGCTGCAGACCGAAGTGCTGCCGAAGGTGAAGCACCTGACGCCGCCGCGCGGAGCCTCGCTCGCCGCCGCGCAGTGATTGTCCGCGCGACGTCACCGTCCCATCCTGCCCCGCCAGGACGCAGGAGGGACGGATGACGGCGCATCTGCATCAATGGCCGGCGCAGGGGCGCGTGCATCACGGCGCCTCCCTCGCCGAAGCCCTGCCGCGCGAAATCGCCGATGCCGCGCGTGTCGTCCTGGTGACGGCGCGCTCCCTGTCGCACGGCGCGCTCGTCGGGGCGGCACGCGCCGCGATCGGCGATCGCCTGGCGGGCGTCTTCGCCGCGATGCGCGCGCACAGCCCCATCGAGGATGTGCTCGCCCTCGCCGCGCTGCTGCGGGAACAGGAGGCCGACCTCGTCGTCGCCCTCGGCGGCGGTTCGGTGATCGACGGGTCGAAGGTCGCCTGCCTCGCCGTGTGGCGGGACATCGCCGATGCCGGGTCGCTGGTCGCGGCCGCCGCCTCGCGCGGTGCCGCGCCGGGCGCCTGGGACGGCAGCGCGCCCGCCCCGCGCATCGTCGCCATCCCGACGACGCTCTCGGCCGCCGAGTTCGCGCCGCATGCGGGCTACACCGACCTCGCGGCCGGCACGAAGCATCGCGCCCTCGATCCCTGGATGGTGCCCCGTGCCGTGGTGCTCGATCCGGCGGCGACGCTGGAGACGCCGGCCGAGCTGTTCCTCTCCTCCGGCATCCGCGCGCTGGATCACGCGGCGGAACGCTGGTGCGCGCTGGAACCGCAGCCCTTCTCTGACGCGGTCTCCCGCCAGGCCGTGGTCATGCTCGCCGAGAACCTGCCGCGCGTACATCGCCATCCCGGCGACCTTCCTGCGCGCGCCGCCTGCCAGCAGGCGGCCTGGCTGTCAGTGATGGGCGGCTGGGCCGGCGTGCCGGTGGGCGCGAGCCACGGGCTCGGCTACATCCTCGGCGCCGCGCGGGGCGTGCCGCATGGCATCACCTCCTGCCTCATGCTCCATGCGGTCATGCGCTGGAACGCGCCGGTGAACGAGCATCGCCAGCGCGACCTCGCGCATATTCTCGGCGGCGAGGAGGCGGGGCCGGCCATCGAGGCCTTCGTGCGCGGCCTCGGCCTGCCGACGCGGCTGCCCGAGCGCGGCATCGCGGCGGCGGACCTCCCCGGCCTCGCCGCGCGCTGGCACGGCGATGCGCCGATCGCGACCAACCCGCGCCTCGTGCACGACGTGGCGGATCTGGAGGCCATCCTGCGTCTCGCGCTCTGATGCCTCACCGGCCGGGCACTTCCGATCGCGGTGCGATCTGCTTCACAGCCAATCGCCGCCGATCGGCGCAAGCTTGGGGTCAGCCGGGCCGCGCATGGAGAAAGCAGCGCCAATGACCGCGATGACCAGCTACACCGACAAGCACAACCGCACCTACAGGACGTACCGGCAGAAGACGCAGGTCACCTGTGGTCCCGCCTGCTGCCTCATCATGTGGGCGAATGTGCATCAGGCGGATCCCATCGCCGACGAAGGCGGGGTGATCGGCCTCTCCAAGGCCTATCCGAAGCCGTGGAACCCCTCCACGGGTGCGGAGATCAACAACCTGTCGAGCGTCCTGCGCAGCATGGCGGTGCCGAATGTGGTCGAGACCTTCTCGACCACCGGCGATCTGCGCGCGGCGCTGCATCGCCGCGTGCAGTTCGGCAAGCCGGCCCTCGCCTTCGCGGAGTGGGAGGTGGATGCCTCGGTGGTCGGGCATTTCGTCGTGGTCGGCTATGCGGATGCGCGGGCGGATCAGTGGACGATCCTCGACCCCATGAATGGGCCGCAGGAGACGACCGGCATTCCTGCCTACTATCCCGTCACCGATGATCCCGAGCCGCCGGTGCTGCGCTTCACCGGTGCCGTCGCCCTGGTGCTGTAGGCACGCGGACCGCCGCGGCCACGGCCCGGTATCCTGTCCGGCGTTGACGACGCGCGGGCAGCATCGCAACGTTCCTTCCACGAGAATGAGGAACGTCCGATGCGGATCACCCCGAACAATGCCGGGCTGGGCGCGCGCGTGGAGGCGATCGACCTCGCCCGGCCGCTCTCCCCCGATGATTTCCGGACCGTGCTGCGCGCCCTCGGCCAGTATGGCGTGCTGTGCTTTCCCGGCCAGGAACTGGACGCGGCGGCGCTGTCCGCCTTCGGCTCCCGCTTCGGCACGCTGGAGGTGAATGTCGCCAACCTCTTCCACGCGGAGGGGCATCCGGAGGTGATGCATCTCTCCAACATGAAGGATGCCGGCGGGAAGCCGCTGGGCCTGTCGGATGCCGGCCAGGGCTGGCACACCGACATGTCCTATTCGAAGGAGATCGCGCTCGCCAACGTGCTGCACGCGAAGCGCGTGCCGCGGCGCGACGGGAAGCCGATCGGCTGCACGCAATTCCGCAACATGCATGCCGCCTATGACGACCTGCCCGCCGAGGTGAAGCAGCGCATCGAGGGCCGCAGCGCCACCCATGACTTCGCGAAGTTCTGGGACATGATGCGCATCCGCCCCGGCTCCATCCGCGGCCCGCTGACGCCCGAACAGCGCGCCAAGAAGCCACCGGTCTCCCAACCCATCGTGCGCACGCATCCGATCACGGGGCGCAAGGTCCTCTACTGCAACTCCGGCTATGCGATGGCCGTCGAGGGCATGGACCGCGCGGAATCCGACGCGCTGCTGGACTACCTCTTTCGCCACCAGGCGCAGGAGAAATACTTCTACGAGCACGAATGGAACGAGGGCGACGTGCTGATGTGGGACAATATCGGCACGCTGCACAACGCCGTCGCCGATTACGGGCCCGACGAGCCGCGCTTCCTGCTGCGCGTGCAGGTGATGGCCGATCTCGACTACGCGGCGCTCGCGGCATGAGGCTCGTCACGCTGGAAGGCCCGCAGCTCGGCGGCCTGGTCGGGGAAAGCGTCGTGGCGCTGGGCCCGGCGCTGTCCGCCGCGATGCGCTCGGCTGGCGAGGCGGATACTGCCGCCGCCGCCATCCCTGGCGACATGGTCTCGCTGATCGCGGATGAGGCCGCGATGGTCGCCGCCGGCCGCGCCCTCGCCTTCGCCGCCAGGCCGGAGAATGCCGCGCTGCGCGCACCGCTCGCCGGCGCGCGGCTGCTGGCGCCGCTGAAGCCGGGGAAGATCCTCGGCGTCGGGCGCAACTACGGCGACCATGCGAAGGAGGTCGGCGGCCCGAAGCTCGAAGCCCCGCGCATCTTCCTCAAGCCGGCATCCTCCGTCACCGGCCCCGGCGCCGCCATTCGCATCCCGGCAGCGGTGACGAAGCCGGATTGGGAGGTGGAACTTGGCGTTGTCATCGGCCGCCGCGCGCGCAATGTCAGCGAGGGCACCGCGCTCGACTACGTCGCGGGCTACACGGTGCTCGACGACGTCAGCGCGCGCGAATTCCAGTTCGACGTGCCGCTCGCCATGACCTCCTTCGCCAAGGGCATGGACGGCTTCTGCCCGATCGGCCCTTGCATCGCGACGCCCGAGGATGTCGGCGAACCCTGGGCGCTCGACATACGCTGCTGGCTGAACGATGAGGAAGTGCAGCATGGCAACACGCGCGACCTGATCTTCCCGGTCGCGACGCTGATCGCCTTCCTCTCGCGCTACATGACCCTCGATCCGGGCGATGTCATCGCCACCGGCACGCCCGCCGGCGTCGGGCATTTCCGTGACCCGCCACGCTACCTCAGATCAGGCGACCGGCTGCGCATGGAAGTGGAGCGTGTCGGCGTCCTCGAACACAGCATCGCCTGAACGAACAACGACAACGGGGAGAAGACGATGATCCGACGGATGCTGATGGCGGCGAGCCTGGTGCTCGCCGCGTTCCCGGCGCATGCGCAGCCGCGCGCGCCGGGCACGGACTACCCGAACCGCCCGGTGCGCGTGGTGGTGGCGCTCGCCCCTGGCGGCAATGCGGATCTCAATGCGAGGCTCATCTCGACGGCGCTGTCGCTGCGCCTCGGCCAGCAATTCGTCGTGGAGAACCGCCCTTCGGGCGGCGGCACCGTAGCCTTCGAGACGGTCGCGCAGACGCCCCCTGACGGGTACACGCTGCTGGTCGGTGCGCTGGGCTCGCACACGCTCAATGTCGGCCTTTATGGCGACCGGCTGCGCGTGCATCCGCTGACGGGCGTGGATCACATCACCATCTCCAGCCACTCCGCCATCGTGCTGGTGGTTAACAACGATTTCCCCGTGCGCAGCCTGGTGGAGTTCCGCTCGCGGCTCGCCGAGAATCCCGGGCGCTTCGACTATGGCTCCTCCGGCAACGGCACCACGGGGCACATCGCCGCGGCGCTGATGCTGCATCTGATGGGCGTGCAGGCGCAGCACGTGCCCTATCGCGGGTCGGCCGCGGCCTTCCAGGACCTGCTCGCCGGGCGGACCGCCTTCCAGGCCGACACCATTTCCTTCGTCACCGAGCCGATACGCTCGGGGCAGGTGCGCGGGCTGGTGATCGCGACGCCCGAACGGTCCCCGATGATCCCCGACGTGCCCACCTCCGCCGAGGCCGGCCTGCCCGCCTTCCAGGCCACCACCTGGACGCCATGGTCCACGACACTTGGTACACCGCTGGTGATCCGCCAATTCCTCTACGAGCAGATCACCGCGGTGCTGAAGCAGCCCGATGTGCGCGACCGCCTCCTGGCGCTCGGCAACACCATTCCCGACGACATGACACCTGACGCGACCCGCGCCTTCATCGCCGCTGAGATCGAGAAATGGGTGCCGGTGGTGCGGGCCACGGGTGCACGCGTGGATTGAGGGCTTGCGACACGCCCCCAGCGAACGGCACAATTTGTTCTTCAATCGGAAGGAGAGCGCCGTGAGCGGGAGCGATATTGCGGCCGAGAACCGGGCGCGCGTCGCCGCCATCTATACCGACTACATCCGGGGCGACATGCCCGCGGTGATGGCCGCGCTCGACAAGAACGTCGTCTGGATGTCGGACGGCGACGGCTGCGCGCCCTGGGCGGGACGCTGGGTCGGCAAGGCCGGCGTCGCCGGGTATTTCGCGGCGCTCGCCACGAGTTGCGAAGTGGTCACCTACGACATCGAGCGCATCCTCGCGGATGGCGAGTGGGTGACGCTGCTCGCCACCATCCGCGTGCGCTATGTCGGTGACGGGGTCGAGCGCGAATACGCCAAGGCCGACATCATGCGCCTGGTCAACGGCCGCGTGGTCGAGTTCCGCGAATTCTACGACACCGCCTCGATGGTCAGCGACCTGGAGCGCGCCTCGACCGTGCGGTGACGGGCGTCATTCGCGGATATCGGTGCGGAACACCTTGCTGACGATCTTCCAGCCCTCGGTGGTCTTCAGCAGCACGAGATAGTCGGTGAAGTAGCGCGGCGGGATCTGGCAGGCGACCTTGGCGAGCGCCGTCTCGGGCCCCGACTGGTCGATCATCAGGATCCGGTCTTCCCGTGCCAAGCCCTTGGCCCTGGGCGTCTCGCGGCTGCGCACCCAGTCGAACCACTGCGCGCGCGGCAGGTCCTGCACCACGCCGTCCTTGTCCGAATAGAGATGCGCGCAGGGGTGGAAGGCGGCATCGAGCTTCGCCGTGTCGCCTTCATGGAGCCCGTCGAAATAGGTCTGCAGGACGGCCTCGATGGCGGCGATGTCGGTGACTGGCATGGGTATCCTCTCCTCGGGGTTGCCCCATCATGGCGCAGCAGATGTCCCGTTTACAGGGCCCGCGGCGCGGGGCATGTCATGCGGACGTCCAAGGAAGAAGCACCATGTCCATCGCGCGCAGAACCCTCCTGCAAGCCGCCGCGGCCGTCGCCGCGCCCTCAGCCCTGCTGGCGCAGGGCACGGCCTGGCCGTCGCGGCCCGTGCGCATCGTGGTCCCCTATGCGGCGTCGGGCGGCACCGACCTGCTCGCCCGTGCGCTCACCGACGCGCTACGCCCGCATTTCCCGCAACCCTTCGTGGTGGAAAACCGCGCCGGCGCGGCCGGCGTGGTGGGGTCTGAAGCGGTGATGCGCGCCGAACCGGATGGGTACACGCTGCTGGTAGTGGTCTCGACCCATGTGATGAACCGCTACCACCTGCCTTCCCTGCCCTATGACCCGATCCGCGACTTCACGCCGATCGCCATGCTCTCGCGCAACACCATGGTGCTGGTCACGGGCAGCGGGCAGCCCTTCGACAGCCTGCGCGCCATGATCGACTACGCGAAGGCCAATCCCGGCCGCGTCGGCACCGGCAGCACCGAGGCGCTGTCCTCCTTCATCGGGCAGGAACTCGCCCGCCGCGCGGCGGTGGAGATGCCGGACGTCGCCTATCGCTCCGGCGGGCAGCTCATGAACGACATCGTCGCCGGGCACCTGCCCACGGGCTGGACCAGCACGGTCAGCGCCGCGCCGCACATGCAGACCGGCAAGGTCCGCGTGCTCGCCGTCTCGACCGCCGAGCGCACGCCCTCCTTCCCCGATGTACCCACCGTGCAGGAACAGGGCGTGGCCGAGTTCGATTTCTCCGGTTGGGTCGGGATGCTCGCGCCGCCACGCATGGATCCCGCACTGGCCGCGCGGATCTCGGAGGCGATGCAGCGCGTCTTCGAGGACCAGGCCTTCCAGCAGCGCATCCTCGCCATGGGCGTCGAGCGCGATTTCCGTCCCGCCCCCGCGCTGCTCGCCGCCATGCAGCGCGACGACCGCATCTGGGCCGCCGCCGCACAGGCCGGCCACATCCGTCCTCAGCAATAGGAGCCATCGCCATGGCCAATCCCGCGCTTCGCCAGGCCTTCGCGCAGAAGAAGTTCATCGTGGCACCCGGCATCTTCGACATGATCTCGGCCAAGGTCGCCGATGGCATGGGCTTCGACTGCCTCTACGGCACCGGCTTCGGCACCGTGGCCTCCGCACTCGGCGTCGCGGATGCCGGCATCGCCACCTATACCGACATGGTCGATCGCATGGGGCAGATGGCGCGCGGCGTGACGACGCCGATGATCGCCGACGCCGATACCGGCTATGGCGGGCTGCTCAACGTGCGCCACACGGTCATGGGCTACGAGGCCGCCGGCATCTCGGGCATCCAGCTCGAGGACCAGGAGATGCCGAAGAAGTGCGGCCACACGCCCGGCCGCCGCGTCATCCCGGCCGAGGAGATGGTGCTGAAGATTCGCGTCGCCGCCGAAGCGCGGAAGAGCCCGGACTTCCTGATCGTCGCGCGCACCGATGCGCGCACCACGCTGGGTCTCGATGAAGCGATCCGTCGCGGCCGCATGATGGGCGATGCCGGCGCCGACATCGTCTTCATCGAAAGCCCCGAGAGCGAAGAGGAGATGCGTGCCATCGGCAAAGCCATCGACAAGCCGCTGCTCGCCAACATGGTGGAAGGCGGCCGCACGCCGATCCTGCCGGTCGCGACGCTGCAGGAGATCGGCTACGCCATGGCGATCTATCCCGCGATCGGCTTCCTCGCGGTGGCCGCGGCGCTCGAGCGCGTCTATGGCCATCTGAAGCAGACGGGCGACAGCCTCGCCATCGGCGAATCCTATGGCTTCAAGCGCATGACCGAGCTGATGGGCTTCCCCGAGGTCTGGGACTTCGAGACGCGCTGGGCGCAGCAGCCCGCGAAGGCCGCGGAATGAGCGCGCTCCCTGGCGTGAAGGCGCTGGTCTTCGACACCTTCGGGACCGTCGTGGACTGGCGCCGCGGCGTCGCGCGCGATGCGAAAACCTTCCTCGCGCGCCACGGCCGGGCCGACATCGACCCGCATGCCTTCGCCGATGCCTGGCGGCGGCGCTACCAACCCGCGATGGAGGAGGTGCGCTCCGGCCGCCGCCCCTTCACGCGGCTCGATGTGCTGCATCGGGAGAACCTCGATCTCGTGCTGCGCGACCACGGCATCGACCCGGCGGGCATCGCAGCGGAGGAGCTCGACTGGCTGAACCGCGCCTGGCACCGGCTCGATCCCTGGCCCGACGCGATCCCCGGCCTGCTACGGCTACGGCCGCGCTTCTTCCTCGCCCCGCTGTCGAACGGGAACATCCTGCTGCTGGCGAACATGGCCAAGCGCGCCGGCATCCCGTGGGATGCGATCCTCGGCGCCGAGGCGGCACGCGCCTACAAGCCGCAGCCGGAATCCTACCTGCGCACGGCGGAAATCCTGGGCATGGAGCCGGGCGAGGTGGCGCTGGTCGCGGCGCATAACGGGGACCTCGCAGCGGCACGCCGGGCGGGGCTGAAGACCGCCTTCGTGCTGCGCGCGAACGAGCATGGCGCGGGGCAGACGACGGATCTGCGGGCGGAGCAGGAATGGGAGGCCGTCGCCGGGTCGTTCGAGGAACTGGCGGAGAAGCTCGGCTGTTGAGAGCGCCGCCCTTGGCGCGGCGATGACCTTCGGCGGTCGGATCAGGGAGGGGCTCTGCCCCTCCCCGAACCCCGCCCCGGCAAAGGCCGAAAG
>JAYSDS010000082.1:0-27893 GCA_041914265.1 Roseomonas sp. | reverse complement strand
GCCTGCGCTTCGCGATCCGCGAAGGCGGCCGCACCGTCGGCGCCGGCGTCGTCGCGTCGATCACGAAGTAAGTCGCACCGCCCGTCAGGGCGGTGACGAAGGGGGCGGCATCCGGAAGGGTGCCGCCCTTTTTCGTGCGCGGGTCGCGGGGCTGGGCGCGTGTCGCAGAGGATCCGTCATCCTGCCCGCCGCACGGCACTGGTCTTGCTTGGTTTTCCTGCCGCGCCGCCCGTCTCCCGGCGCCCAGGAGGACACTCGCCATGCGACGCAGAACCCTTGTCACCGGCGCGGCCGCCGCGCTGCCAAGCCTCATTCATACGGCCCAGGCGCAGTCCTCCCCGCGCGTGCTGCGCTTCGTGCCGGGCAGCGACCTGTCCAACATGGATCCCGTCTGGTCCACCTCCTACAACATCCGCAACGCGGCCTTCCTGGTGTGGGACACGCTCTATGGCGTGGATGAGCAGCTCCGGCCGCAGCCGCAGATGGTGGAAAGCGAGGAAGTGTCGGCCGATGGCCGCATCTGGACCTTCACCCTCCGCCTGGGTCTCGTCTTCCATGACGGCGAACCGGTGCGCGCGCGGGACGCGGTGGCCAGCCTGAAGCGCTGGGCCGTGCGCGATACGATGGGCCAGCAGATCGCCGCGATTCAGGAGGAACTGGTCGCCCTCGACGAGCGCCGCTTCCGCTGGACGCTGCAACGGCCCTTCCCGAAGATGCTCTATGCCCTGGCGAAGTCGAACACGCCCTGTTCCTTCGTCTTCCCGGAACGCATCGCGCAGACCGATCCCTTCCGCCTGATCACGGAATTCGTCGGCAGCGGGCCGATGCGCTTCCTGAAGGACGAATGGGTGATCGGCTCAAAGGCCGCCTTCGAACGCTTCCCGGGCTATGTCCCGCGCGCGGAGCCGGCATCCTGGATGGCGGGCGGCAAGCGCATCCAATTCGACCGCATCGAATGGCTGATCATGCCCGATCCTTCCACCGCCGCCTCGGCGCTGCGCACGGGGGAAGTGGATTGGGTCGAAACGCCCCAGCCCGACCTCGTCCCCTTGCTGGAGCGCAGCCGTGGCGTCGCGACGGGCATCGCTAATCCGATGGGCACCGTCACGGCGATCCGCCTCAACCATCGCCAGCCCCCCTTCGACAATCCGGCCATCCGCCGCGCGCTGCTGATGGCGATCGACCAGGAGGACTACACGCGCGCGATCGTCGGCGACGATCCGGCGATGCGGAAGACCATGTTCGGCTACTTCACCCCGGGCAGCCCGCTCTACACCGAGGAAGGCGGGGATATCCTGAAGCGCCCGCGCGACCTCGCCGCCGCGCGGGAGGCCATCCGGCAGGCGGGCTACAAGGGCGAGCCGGTCGTATTGCTGGCCGCGCAGGACATCCATGTGATGAAGGCGGCGAGCGAGGTCTCGGCCGAGCTGTTCCGCCAGATCGGACTGAACGTCGACCTGGTGGCGACAGACTTCGCCACCATCGCGACGCGCCGCGGCAACAAGGGGCCGCCCACCCAGGGCGGCTGGAGCGCTTTCTCCGCGACCCATGCCGGCACGGATTGCATCAACCCCGCCGCATATCTCGGCCTGCGGGCGAATGGGGAGCGCGCCTGGTTCGGCTGGCCCGACAGCCCGAAGGTGGAAGCCGGCATCCGCGCCTGGTTCGACGCGCCGGATCTCGAGGCGGAAAAGGCCGTGGCGCGCCAGCTCAACACGGATGCGCTGGAACACGTGGTCTTCGTGCCGACCGGCTTCTTTCTCAACAAGCAGGCCTGGCGGACCTCGCTGGATGGTGTGGTGCCCGGCCCGCTGCCTTCCTTCTGGGGCGTGACGAAGCGCTGAAGCCCGGCGTCCGGGTCAGTCGCCCTCGCGCGCGGCGCTGCCGAGCGGCGCGCCGGGGCCGCCGCCCTGCATCACGATCTTCCGCCGCTTCCCGCCGCGTCGCGTGGCGAGGTTCTCGAGCGCCAGATACACCACCGGCGTGGTGTAGAGCGTCAGCACCTGCGACAGCATCATCCCGCCGATGATCGTCACGCCGAGCGGGATGCGCAGCTCCGCACCTGCTCCCGTGGCGAAGGCCAGCGGGATGGCGCCGAACAGCGCGGCCAGCGTCGTCATCAGGATCGGCCGGAAGCGTTCGCGGCAGGCTTCGAGGATCGCCTGCATGCCGCCTTCGCCGCCTTCGCGTTCGTGTTCCAGGGCGAAGTCCACCATCATGATGGCGTTCTTCTTCACGATGCCCATCAGCAGGATGATGCCGATCAGCGCGATGATGGTGAAGGACAGCTTCGTCGCCAGCAGCGCGAGCAGCGCCCCGATCCCCGCGGTGGGCAGGGTGGAGATGATGGTCAGCGGGTGGATCAGGCTTTCGTAGAGCACGCCGAGCACGATGTAGATCGCGACCACCGCCGCCAGGATCAGCAGCGGCAGCCCGGCCTGGAAGGTCTGGAAGCTGCGTGCGTTGCCGGCGAATTCCCCTCGGATCGTCGCCGGCATCTGGATGTCGAGCGCGGCCTTCTCGATCGCCGCCGCGGCCTCGCCCAACGACACGCCGGGGGCCAGGTTGAAGGTGACGGTCGCTGCCGGGAACAGCCCCTGATGCGTGATCTGCCGCGGCGAGATCCCGCGTTCGAGCCGCGCCACGGCACCGAGCGGCACCGGCCCGTCGCGGCCCGGCAGGAAGATGCGGTCGAGATGTTCGGGCGCTTCGGTCAGCCTTGGGTCGATCTCCATCACCACGCGGTACTGGTTGCGCGAGCGATAGATGGTCGAGACCTGGCGCTGGGCGAAGGCGTTGTTCAGCGTCGCATCCAGCGCCTGCACCGAGATGCCGAGGCGCGCTGCCGCGTCGCGGTCGATGAGCAGGCGCGTCACCAGCCCCGTCCGCTGCTGGTCGCTCGACACGTCCTCGACCTGCGGCACGGTGCGGAGCTGGCGGACCAGCGCCTCGCTCCAGGTGAACAGGTCCTCGACGCTGGGGGAAAGCAGCACGTACTGATACGACGCATTGCCCTGCCGGCCGCCGATGACGATGTCCGAGACCGGCCGCATGAAGGTCTGCACGCCGGTCACGCGCGCGAGCGGTGCGCGTAGCCGGTTGATGACGTCATTGGCGTTCACGCCCGGGCGCTTGTCCTGCGGCACCAGCGCGATCTGCAGCCGCACGGAAGCGGAACCGCCGAAGAAGCCGCCGCCGCCCACCGAGGCGGAGACGTTCTCCACCGCCGGATCGGCGCGGATCACGTCCATCACCCGCTGCTGGTAGACGGTCATCTGCTGGAAGGAGGTGTCGGGCTGCGCCTGGGCCGAACCGAAGATGAGCCCGCTATCCTGGTCGGGGAAGAAGCCCTTGGGCACCACGGTGTAGAGCCACACCGTCAGCCCGATCAGCCCGAGCGTGATCGCCAGCATGGCCCGCCGCCAGCGCAGCACCACCGCCAGGCTGCGCATATAGGCCTCGATCAGCCGGTCCATCCCGGCCTCGAAGGCGCGGCCGAAGCGGCCCGGCGGGCGGGGCTCGCGGCTTGCGAGATGCGCCGCCAGCATCGGCGTGACGGTCAGCGAGATCAGCGCCGAGATGCCGACCGCGATGGACAGCGTGGCCGCGAATTCGCGCAGCATGCGTCCCACGATGCCGCCCATGAAGAGCAGCGGGATGAAGACCGCGACGAGGGACAGGCTGATCGAGACGACGGTGAAGCCGATCTGCTTCGCGCCCTCCAGCGCGGCCTGGATCGGCTTCAGCCCGCGTTCGGTGTAGCGGGCCATGTTCTCGATCATCACGATGGCGTCGTCGATGACGAAGCCGACCGAGATGGTCAGCGCCATGAGCGTGAAGTTGTTCAGCGAGAACCCGGCCAGCCACATGCAGCCGAGCGTGCCGAGCAGCGACAGCGGCACGGCGACCGAGGCGGCGAAGATCGCCGACTTGCTGCGCAGGAAGGCGGCGACGACCAGCACGACCAGCACGATGCTGATCAGCAGCGTGATCTCCACCTCCTCGACGCTCGCGCGGATGGTCTCGGAGCGGTCGCGCATCACCGTCACGTTGATGCCGGCGGGCATCCAGCGCTGCAGGTCGGGCAGCAGGGCGCGGATGTCGTCCACCACCTCGAGCACATTGGCGTCGGCCTGCTTGTAGATGGTGACGATGACGGCGGGACGGCCGTTGTACAGCCCGGCCTGGCGGCGGTCCCGCGCGCCGGCCTCGACGGTCGCGACGCCGTCCAGCCGCAGGATGGCATCGCCCGACTGGCGCACGATGACGGCGCCGAATTCCTCGGGCGTGGTCAGGCGGTCATTGACCGTGATGGTGGCCGCCTGCTCGGGTCCGTCCACGATGCCGGTGGCCTGGGTGACGTTGGCGCGCGTGATGGCGGTGCGGATCTGGTCGAGCGAGATGTTCGCCGCGGAGGCCGCCGCCGGATCGACCGAGACGCGGATGGCCGGCTGTTCGGCTCCGGAGAGGCTGACCTGCGCCGTGCCCGGCACCTGGGCGATGCGCGGGGCGAGGATGCTGTCCGCCGCATCGTAGATCGCGCCCGGCGCCACGGTGTCCGAGGTCAGCGCCAGGATCAGCACCGGCGCATCCGCCGGGTTGAGCTTGCGGAACGACGGCGGGGAGGTCAGCCCGGAAGGCAGGTCCGGCCCGGCCGCGTTGATCGCCGCCTGTACGTCCCGCGCGGCGGAGGCGATGGAGCGCGACAGGTCGAACTGCACGATGACGTTCGTGCTGCCGAGGCTGGAGGTGGAGGTCATCTCCGTCACGCCGGGGATCTCGCCCAGGCGGCGTTCCAGCGGCGCGGCGACGGAGGACGCCATGATGATCGGATCGGCGCCCGGCTGGCTTGCCGTCACCGCGATGGTCGGGAAATCCACCTTGGGCAGGGGCGCGACCGGCAGGTTGAAATAGGCGACGATGCCCGCCAGCGCGAGGCCGATGGCCAGCAGCGAGGTGCCGATCGGCCGCGCGATGAAGGGGGCTGAGATCGACACGCGCTACTCCGCCGGCTGGGCGCGCGGTGCCCGCCCGGTGACCCATCCGCGCAGATCCTCGAAGGCGAGGTAGATGACGGGCGTGGTGTAGAGCGTGATGACCTGGCTGAGCATCAGCCCGCCGATCACGGAGATGCCGAGCGGCAGGCGCAGCTCGCTGCCCGCGCCATGGCCGAGCACCAGCGGCACCGCGCCCAGGATGGCGGCGAGCGTCGTCATCATGATGGGACGGAAGCGCAGCAGGCAGGCCTCGGTGATGGCCTCGCGCGGGGTCATGCCGTGGTCGCGCTGCGCCTCGATCGCGAAGTCGATCATCATGATCGCGTTCTTCTTCACGATGCCCATCAGCAGCACGATGCCGATCAGCCCGACCACATTGAGGTCGAGCCCGAAGATCTGCAGCGCCACCAGCGCCCCGATGCCGGCCGATGGCAGCGTCGAGAGGATGGTGATCGGGTGGATCACGCTTTCGTAGAGCACGCCGAGCACGATGTAGATGACGATGACCGCGGCCAGGATCAGCCAGCCCTGGCCGGCGAGCGAGCGCTGGAACTCCGCCGCATCGCCACCATAGGTGCCGACCATGGTGTCCGGCATGCCAAGCGCGCGTTCGGCCCGCGCGATGGCCTGCATCGCCTCGCCCAGCGACGCGCCGGGGGCGAGGTTGAAGCTCAGCGTCACCGCGGGGAACTGGTCCTGCCGCGTCAGCGTCAGCGGGCCGGAGACGCGCTCGATGGTGGCGATCTCGCCGAGCGGCACCTGCGCCGCGGCGGTCACGCCGCTGCTGCTCGTCGTGCTGCTGCCGGGCACGCGCAGTTTGGCGATGGTCGCGGGGTCGGCGGCGAGCGCCGGGTCGATCTCCAGCACCACGCGATACTGGTTGGCCTGGCCGTAGATGGTGCTGATCTGGCGCTGGCCGAAGGCGTCGTAGAGCGTGTCGTCGATCGCCTGCATCGTCACGCCGAGCCGCGCGGCGCGGGCGCGGTCGACATTGACGGCCAGGCGCAGCCCGTCCTCGCGCTGGTCGGTCGCGACGTCACGCAGCTCCGGCAGGCCGCGCAGCGCCTCGAGCAGCCGTGGCGCCCAGGTCGTGAGCTCGCGGGTCGAGGAATCCATCACCGTGTACTGGTACTGGGTGCTGGAGGTACGGGTGCCGATCTGGATGTCTTGCACGGCCTGCGGATAGGCGACGATGCCGGGAATGGCCGCGAGCTTCGGCGCCAGGCGGTCGATCACCGCCTGGGTGTCGTCCTGGCGCTGGTCGCGGGAGCGCAGCACGACGGTCAGCCGGCCGGTGTTCTGCGCGGGGTTGATGGTGCCCGCGCCCGCCACGGAGGCGACGGCCACCACCTCGGGGTCCTCGGTGACCACTTCCGCCACGCGGCGCTGGAGCTCCGACATGCGACGGAAGGAGACGTCCTGCGGTGCCTCGGTGGTGATCGCGACGATGCCGGTGTCCTGCAGGGGCAGGAAGCCCTTGGGCATGGCGATGTAGAGCCAGACCGTGCCGCCCAGCGTGGCCAGGGCGATCAGCAGCATCAGCCCCTCGCGCCGCAGCGCCCAGGCGAGCGTCACGGCATAGCCGCGCCGCATCGCCTCGAACCCTGCCTCGAAGGTGCGGTTGATCAGGCCGGGCTTCTCCTCCTCCGCCGGACGCAGGAGATAGGCGCACATCATCGGCGTGAGCGTCAGCGACACCACCATCGACACCAGCACCGAGACCGACAGGACGATGGCGAATTCGCGGAACAGGCGCCCGACCACGCCTTCCATGAACAGCAGCGGGATGAACACCGCGATCAGGGAGACGGTCAGCGAGACGATGGTGAAGCCGATCTGCTTCGCGCCGTCGAAGGCGGCCTGGAGCGGGGGCATGCCCTTCTCGACCAGGCGGACCACGTTCTCGATCATCACGATGGCGTCGTCGACGATGAAGCCGGTCGCGATCACCAGCGCCATCAGCGACAGGTTGTCGATGGTGAAGCCCGCCAGCGCCATGATGCCGAAGGTGCCCATGATGGACAGCGGCAGGGCGATGCCCGGCACGATGGTCGCGCGCAGGGTGCGCAGGAACAGGAAGATCACCAGCACCACCAGCACCACCGCCACGATCAGGGTGAGCTGCACCTCGGCGACCGAGGCGCGGATCATCTCCGTCCGGTCGGCGACGACGGAAAGCTGCGTTCCGGCCGGCAGGGCGCGTTCCAGCGATTGCAGCTGCGCGCGCAGCGCCTCGACGGTCGCGACGATGTTGGCACCCGGCTGGCGCTGGATGTCGAGCAGGATCGCCGGCCTGCCGTTGAACCAGGCGGCGGTCAGCGTGTTCTCCAGGTCCTCGGTCGCCGCGCCCACGTCGCGCAGCCGCACCGGGGCCGCGCCGCGCCAGGCGATGATGACGTTCTCGAAGGCGGCGGGCGAGTTGAGCTGGTCGTTCGCCATCACCGCCGAGGCCTGTTGCGGCCCGTCCACCGATCCCTTGGGCCCGGCGACATTGGCCGCGACGATGGCGCTGCGCACGTCTTCCAACCCGAGGCCGTAGGAAGCGAGGCGCTGCGGATCGACCTGCAGCCGCACCGCGGGGCGCATGTTGCCCTGCACCGCGACGCGCCCGACGCCGCCCACCTGGGCCAGGCGCTGCGCCAGCAGCGTATCCACCACATCCGACAGCCGCGCGACCGGCTGCGTGTCGGATGTCAGCGCCAGCGTCAGGATCGGCGGGTCGGCCGGGTTCACCTTCTGGTAGGTCGGCGGATAGGGCAGGGTGGAGGGCAGCGTGCCGCGCGCGGCGTTGATCGCCGCCTGCACGTCCTGCGCCGCGTCGTCGATGTCACGCCCGAGGTTGAATTGCAGCGTGATGCGGCTGACGCCGGGACCGCTGACCGAAACGATCTCGTTCAGCCCGGAGATCTGCGCGAGCTGGCGTTCCAGCGACGCGGTGACCAGCACCGCCACCGTGTCGGGGGAGGCGCCGGGGAGCTGCGTCGTCACCTGGATGGTCGGGAAATCGACCTCGGGCAGGGAGGAGACGGGCAGGCGCAGATAGCCATAGATCCCCGCCAGCAGCATCGCGATCGCGAGCAGCGAGGTGGCGATCGGCCGCGCGATGAAGGGGGCCGAGATGTTCATGGCGGGGCCTTAGCCTGGCGGGCCGGGCGGCGGTCCCCCGCCACTCGGCGGGCCACCGGGCGGTCCGCCCTCATTGCCCGGGCGGCGCCGGCGCGGCGGCTGGTTCACGGTGGAGGGGGGGCGCACCGGCTCGGCCACCTGCACGGCGGCACCTGGCGTCAGGCGCAGCGCGCCGGAGGTGACGACACGTTCGCCCGGCCGCAGCCCGCGCTGCACCACCGCCTGGGTGCCGGTGACGACACCGAGGGTGATCAGCCGCTGCTCGACCGTGCTGTCCTCCTTCACCACGAAGGCATAGGGGCCGTCGGGGCCGCGCTGCACGGCGACGAGCGGGATGGCGGTGACGTTGCGCAGCGTGGCGACCTGAAGCTGCACGTTCACGAAGGCGCCCGGCCACAGGCGCTGATCCTCGTTCGGGAAGGTCGCCTTCAGGCGGATCGTGCCGGTCGTCGAATCGACCTGGTTGTCCACCGTGACCAGCGTGCCGACCGGATTGGCCGGCGGCGGCGTGCCGTCGGGGCGCGGGATGGCGGGTTCAGGCAGCCGTGCCTCCACCCGCACCGGGCCGGAGGCCAATGCCTCCTGCACCTGGGGCAGGGCCTGCTGTGGCAGCGTGAAGGTCACGCTGATCGGGCGGATCTGGGTGATGGTGACGATGCCCGAGGAGCTGGACTGCACGAGGTTGCCCATGTCGACCTGGCGCAACCCGACGCGCCCGTCGATCGGCGCGCGGATCACCGTGTAGTCGAGCTGCACCTGGGCGTTGTCGATCGTCGCCTGGTCGTACTGCACCTGGGCTTCGAGCTGCGCGACCGTGGCGCGCTGCGTGTCCAGCGTCTGCTGCGAGGCGCCGTTGATGCGCATGAGCTGCTGGTAGCGCTGCAGGTCGAGCCGCGCATTGGCGAGCTGCGCCTCCCGCTGCGCCTTGGTCGCCACGGCCTGGTCGAGCGTCGCCTGGTAGGAACGCGGATCGAGGCGCAGCAGCACGTCGCCCGCCTTCACCTCCTGGCCCTCGGTGAAGGTGATCTCGGTGATGCGGCCGGTCACCTGCGGCACGACGGTGATGGTGTTGAAGGCCTGCACGGTGCCGAGCGCATCGAGCAGGATGGGCACGTCGGTCACGGCGGCCTCGGCGGTGGTGACCGGGACGGCGATGCGGCCGCGCGGCGGGCCGCCGGTGGGCGCGCTCGTCGTGGCGGCGGGGGTGGCCGGCGCGGGCAGGAAGGGCAGCATGCCGCGCTGCCAGGCATACCAGCCCGCGCCGCCGGCGAGCGGCAGCAGCAGCCAGGGCCAAAGGCGCCGGCGCCGCGGTGCCGCCGGCGTTTCCAGCGACCGCTTCGCCTCGTCGGGCTTCGGGGGGCGGGGCAGCTCGTTCATGATGCAGGCCTCGTCCGGGTCTGGCGCGCGGTGTCCACCGCCCAGCCGCCGCCCAGTGCCACGAACAGCGCCGCCGCCGATTGCAGGCGCGACGCCTGCGCCTGGGCCAGCGCCGCGCGGGCGGAAAACAGGTTGGACTGGGTGTTGAGCAATGTCAGCAAGTCGATGGTGCCGGCGCGGAATTGCGCATCCGCGACCGCATAGGCGCGCTGCGCCGCATCCACCCGCGCGGCCTGGAGCGTCACCAGCTCCCGGTCATTGGCGAGGGCCGAGAGGCTCGTTTCCGCATCCTGCAGGGCGGCGAGGATGGCGCGCCGGTAATTGGCCAGCAGTTCCTCCCGCCGCGCGCGGGTCTGCGCGAGCTGGGCGCGCAGCGACCCGCCATCGAAGATGGGCTGCGCGATGCCCGCCCCGATGCCGTAGATCGTCGCCCCCGGCCGCAGCAGGGTCTGGAGCGCGATGCTCTGCAACCCGCCTTCGGCGGTGAGGGTGATGGTGGGGAAGAGGGCGCCGCGCGCCGCGGTGACATCGGCGCTGGCGGCGGCGAGGTTGGCCTCGGCCTGGCGTACGTCGGGCCGGCGCGTCAGAACCTCGGAAGGCAGGCCGGCCGCGATCTCGGGCACGCGGATGGCGGCGAGGCGCTGGGCGGCGACCGTCACATCAGCGGGCATCAGCCCGGCCAGGGTGGCGAGGGCGAAGGTATCGGCCTCGATGGTCCGGCGCAGAGGCGGCACCTGGGCGCGCTGCTGCGCCACCACGGTTTCCTGCTGCGCGACGTCGAGCCCCGTCGCGGTGCCCACCGTCATGCGTTCCCGCAGGATCAGCAGGGTGCGTTCGGCGGTGCGCAGGTTCTCCTGCTGGACGGCGAGCTGTTCCTGGGCGCCGAGCAGGTCGAACAGCGTGGTCGCGACGGATGACTGGGCCGCCAGCGTCACCGTGCCGATGTCGAATTCGGCCGCCGACACGCTGTCCCGCGCCGATTGCTGCTGCGCCGCCAGCCTACCCCAGAAATCGATCTGGTAGCTGGCGCTGAGCGAGCCGCCATATTGCCGCCCGGCATTGGCTGGCGTCCCGGGCGTCGAGGAGGTGCCGCGGGTGCGCGCGATGGAGGCGCTGGCATCGACCTGCGGCAGGAGCTGCGCGCCGGCGATGCGCAGCGCCTCATCCGCCTGGCGCAGCCGCGCGATCGAGGCGGCCATGTCGAGATTGCCGGCCATGGCCGCGGCCATCAGCCGGTCGAGGTCCGGGGCACCGAAGACCCGCCACCAATCGGCGTCGGGCGCGGGGGTCGCGGCCGGCGCCGCGCCCGCCGAGACGAAGCGCGTGGGGGTGACGAGGCCGGATTCAACCGGCTCGATCGGCAGGGCACAGGCGGACAGGGCGAGCGTCAGCATGGCGGCGCAGGGGACCGTGCCCCGGCGGATCGGTGGTGAGGACAATACGGAACCCGACATCAACCTGCGTCGCGACCATGGGTGCGACCCCTTCGCAACTCTATTTGGCCCGGCGGCGGACGCTCCGCCAGTATCGAAAGGAAACAGGGGGATTGCGGCCGTCCGATGGTCCGCGCATGACGGTCGAGGCCCCTCGGCCAAGGGAAACGTCATGGACAATAATACCACTCATCTGTGCACCGCCGACGAGACCTCCATCACCGTGCGCGGCAAGGACCTGGTGAACGAACTGGTCGGCCATCTGACCTATACCGAAATGGTGTTCTTCCTGCTGCGCGGCCGGGTCCCGACGCCCGCGGAGACCCGCGTGCTGGATGCCTGCCTGGTGGTGCTGATGGAACACGGGCTGACGCTGAACACATTGACCGCGCGATTCGTCGCCAGCGCCGTGCCCGACCAGATGCAGGTGGCGATGGGCGCGAGCCTGATGACCATCGGCGACACCTTCATGGGCACGATGGAAGGCTGCGCGCGCATCCTCCAGGCCGGGGTGCGGGAAGGCGGCGACGCACGTGCCTATTGCGCGGCGGTGGTCGCGAAGCACCGCGCCGAGAAGAAGGCCGTGCCGGGCTTCGGCCACCGCTTCCACAAGCCCGACGATCCCCGCTCGCCACGCCTCTTCGCCATCGCCGAGGAAGCCGGCGCGGCCGGGCCGCACATCGCGATGCTGCGGATCCTCGCCGAGGAAGTGGACCGCGCGGCGGGACGGCACATCACGATCAACGCCACCGGGGCGATCGGGGCGCTGTTCTCCGACATCGGCTTCGGGCCGGAGGTGATGCGCGGCCTCGCCGTCGTGTCACGCAGCGGCGGACTGGTCGCGCATATCGCGGAGGAACGGGAGAGCGGGTCGGCCCGGCTGATCGAGAAGCTGGCGAAGCAGCACGTGCAGTACCGCGATCCGGCGTGACGGGAGCGGGGCGGAGAGGGTCGGACACGTCGTGTTGGGGGTTCGGGACCGGAGGGGCGCCGCCCCATGCGCGCGAAGATGAGCCGGGGATGGGCTTTGCCCCTCCCCGGACCCCACCCCAGCAAAGGCCGAAGGGCCTTTGCAAACCGTCACCTGGCGTCGGGCAGGACGGGCAGTTCGCAGCTTCGGAGGGCCCTTCCTGCCCAATGTTCGGATTTCCCCAACGCCGAGCCCGATGCGACCGTCACCGTGCAATTCAGGCCACCGTGCCCGGCACCAGGTATCGGTATCCAAAGGCCTCGGGCCTTTGGCGGGGTGAGGTCTGGAGAGGGGCGGAGCCCCTCTCCATCGCCATCCCCACCGATAAACGCGGCCCCCGCAGACCGATGCCTGGCGTTGCGCAAGCCACCCTTTCCGTCACCCCATGTCCGGCCGGTACTGGGCCCAGGGCCGAGCCGCCTCCAGCAGCGCGCCGATGCGCAGGATGTCCGCCTCGGCCCCCCAGCGCCCGACCACCTGTACCGCGGTCGGCAGCCCGTCCGTGCCGAATCCCGATGGCAGCGTCACTGCCGGATGGCCGGTGAGGTTGAAGGGGTATTGCGGTGAGGTCCAACCCTGCCGGGTGATGCCGCAGGCCATGCCGTCGATCATCACCTCGTCATTCGCCGCGTCGAAATCGGCGGGCAGGGCGGTGCGCGCCATGGTCGGCGTGACCAGCACGTCGTAGCGGTCGAGCAACCGCTGGATCGCGTGGAACAGCCGCGTGCGGGCGAATTCGGCCTGGCGGAAATCGGCCAGGGAGAAGCCTTCGCCGCGTTCCATGAAGGCCAGCAGGACCGGGTCCATCCGGTCCTTCCAGCGCGGCAGCAACGGTGCGCACATGACGGTGAAATTGGCCTGGTAGAGAATGCGGCCTTCATGCTCGATCCAGTCGATGGGATCGGTCACCTCCTCGACCGCCGCGCCCAGGCCGGCCCAGGCATCGAGCGCGGCCTGCGTGTTCGTCGCGACATCCGCCGCGACGCGCGGATTGGCGCAGCGCGGGATGTAGCCGATGCGCAGCGCGGACAGGTCCGACCCGCTCAGCGCCGGGGAAAGCGGCCGCCGAAGGCCTGCCGCGCCAAGGCTCCAGGGATCGACCTCGCTGGGACCGGCGAGGACGTCGAACATCAGCGCGGCATCGCCGACCGTCCGCGTGATGGGGCCGGCATAGGAGTAGTTGGCGAAGGTGTCCCGCGCCGTGGCATGCGGGACCGCGCCGAGGGTCGGCTTCAGCCCCACCAGCCCGCAGCAGGCGGCCGGGCCGCGGATCGAACCCGCGCCGTCCGTGCCGAGGCCGAGCGGTCCGAGCCCCGCCGAGACCGCCGCCGCGGCACCGCCCGAGGACCCGCCCGATGTCCGCTCGCGGTTCCATGGATTGCGCGTGGTGCCGAAGGACGGGCCGTCGGTCAGCCCCTTCACCCCGAACTCCGGCGTCGTCGTCTTGCCGATGATGATGGCACCGGCGGCGCGCAGCCGCGCCGGCAGCACGGAATCCGCCGCAGCCGGCGGGGCTGCCGCATGGATGGCCGAACCATGGGTGGTGCGGAGCCCGGCGACGTCGATCAGGTCCTTGATGTGCACCGGCACGCCATGCAGCGGGCCGAGCGGCGCGCCGGAGGCGACGGCCTTCGCGGCCGCCTTCGCCTGGCGCCGCGCGCCCTCCGCATCGACCGTGACGAAGCAGTTCAACAGCGGCTGGGCATGGGCGATCGCGGCGAGCACCGTCTCGACATAATCGACGGGCGAGAGCGTGCCGCGCCGGATCAGCGCCGCCGCTCGCGTCGCGGGCATGAAGAGCAGGTCGTCATCGGGCATCGGCCATTCTCCTTCCGCGGAGCATGGCCTGGGCCGGCATCCGGCGATAGGCTCGCCCCGACCGGACCGGAGCCCCGCCATGCCCAACGATGTCGCCCTGTCGCTCGATGCCGCGCTGCGCGCGCGGGCGAAGCGTGTGATCCCGGGTGGGATGTGGGGGCATCTGAACGCCGCCAACCTGCCGGAGGGCTATCCGCAATTCTTCGTTTCGGCGGAGGGATGCCGGCTGCGCGACGCCGATGGGCGGGAGTTCATCGACTTCATGTGCGGTTGGGGACCGATGGTCGTCGGCTATCGCAACCCGGCGGTCGAGGAGGCGGCGCGCCGCCAGGCCGCGCTGGGCGACGCGATGAACGGGCCGGCGCCGGTGCTGGTGGACCTCGCCGAGACGCTGGTGGGGATGATCCCGCATGCGGATTGGTGCCTGTTCCAGAAGAACGGCACGGATGCGACGACATTGTGCGTGACCGTCGCGCGGGCCGGGACGGGCCGGCGCAAGGTACTGGTCGCGCGCGGATCGTATCATGGGGCGGTGCCGTGGTGCTCGCCCTCCCTGGCCGGCGTCACGGCCGAGGACCGGGCGCATCTGATCCCGTTCGACTACAATGACGCGGCCTCGCTCCAGGCCGCGGCGGACCAGGCGAAGGGCGATCTCGCGGCGATCATCCTGACCGCCTTCCGCCATGACATGGGCCGCGACCTGGAACTGCCCGATCCGGACTTCCTGCGCGCCGCGCGCGCCATCTGCGACGCCGGGGATGCGGCGCTGATCCTCGATGACGTGCGGGCGGGCTTCCGGCTGGATCTCGGCGGATCGTGGGAGGGCACCGGCGTGCGGCCGGACCTCGCCGCCTACAGCAAGGCGATCGCGAACGGGTACGCGTTGGCGGCGGTGACGGGCGCCGACCGTTTCCGCGAGGCAGCGACGAAGATCTATTCGACGGGATCCTTCTGGTGCGGCGCCGTGTCCATGGCGGCGGCGCAGGCGACGCTCGCGGAGCTGCGGCGGGTCGATGGCCCGGCGCGGATGCGCGCGATGGGCGAACGCTTCCGTGCGGGCATGGCGGCGCTGGCATCGCGGCACGGCATCGGCATCCGGCAATCCGGCCCGGCGCAGATGCCGCTGGTGCTGTTCGGGGACGACCCCGACTGGCGCAAGGGCGCGGCCTTCTGCGCGGGCGCGCTGCGCGCGGGGGCCTTCTTCCACCCGCGGCACAACATGTTCCTGTCCACGGCGCATGCCGAGGCCGATATCGACCTCGCGCTGCAGGCGGCGGATGCGGGCTTCGAGGCGGTTGCGCGGGTGGGCTGAGGGGGCGTCAGCCCGGGCCGTCGAAGGCCACGCCCTCGAAGCGGGCCAGGACCTGGCGCAGCCCGTCCGGGATCGGTGTCGGGCGGCGCGTTTCCTGGTCCGTCAGGACCCAGACGATCTCCCCGGTCGCGAGCAGCGTGTCGCCACCCTTCGGGAAGACGGCGGTGTGGAAGGTGATGGAGCTGCGCCCGATGCGCGTGCAGAGGGCGCCGATCTCGATCTCGGCCTTGCGGCCGATCGCGACCTTGTATTCGACCAGGCCGCGGACGACGTGGAATTCGGCACCCGCGTCCTTCATCGCCTCGCTGTAGCCGGCGGCGCGGATGTAGTCCGACACCGCTTCGTCGTACCAGGCGAGATAATGGCCGTTGAAGACGATGCCCTGGGTGTCGAGCTCGACGTAGCGGACCTTGTGTTCGTAGAAGAAACGGAAATCGGCGCGGCTCGGCAGCCGCTTCGCCACGCCGTCCACCGCGTCAGCCCCGCGCCACCTTCACCGCCGCGGTCGCGGCCTGGACCATCAGCCCGACCTCGTTCGCGATGGTGACCAGCTTGAAGCCCTTCTTGATCATCTTGTTCGCATAGGCCGGCGTGCCGTTGTGCAGCCCCGCCGCGATGCCGCGCTTGCCCGTTTCCTCGAGCAGCATGTCGTAGATGGCGAGGATCTCGGGGTCCTCGACGTCCAGCTTCGGCTCCTTGCCGTAGGAGAACGACAGGTCCGACGGGCCGACATAGATGCCGTCGATGCCCGGGACGTCCAGGATCGCCTTGATGTTCTCGATCGCCTGCTTGGTCTCGATCATCGGGATGACAAGGATCTCGTCATTCGCGGTCTTCTGGTAGTTGCCCGAGGAACCGTAGGCACCGGCGCGGATCGGGCCGTTCGAGCGCGTGCCCTTCGGCGGATACTTGCTGTACTGCACCAGGGCGCGGGCTTCCTCGACGGTGTTCACCATCGGGCAGATCACGCCCATCGCGCCGGCGTCGAGCACCTTGCCCACGATGCCCGGCTCGTTCCACGGCACGCGCACCATCGGCACCGCGCCCGAGGGCTGGATACCCTGGAAGCAGGCGACGCAGGACAGGTAGTCCTGCACGCCGTGCTGCATGTCCACGGTCACCGAGTCCCAGCCGCACTTGGCATACATCTCGGCGGAGAAGGCGTTGGGGATGGCGAGCCACCCGTTCACCACCGCCTTGCCGGCCTTCCACGCTTCCTTAACCGCATTCGCCATGTGCGCCGCTTCCTCTTGTTGTCGGGCTGCTATGGCAGTGACGCTAGGCCGCGTCCGGGGGCACGTCAAACCGGGTTCTGGACGCGGCGGGGCGTCGGGGGCAGGGTGCGGCGCATGAGCCCCTGGAGCGTCTCCTCGGAGACGGGCGCGCTGACCGACGTGCTGGTCTGCCCGCCCGACCATTATCGCTGGATCCCCACCAACAGCATCGTCCGCCGCACCCTCGCCGGGGCGCAGCAACCTTCTTCCATGGCCCTCGCGGCGCAGCACCGGGAACTGGTCGCGGCGCTGGAACAGGGCGGGGCGCGGGTGCATGTCCTGCCGCCCGAACCGCATCTGCCCTACATGGCCTATACGCGGGATTCCGTGGTGGTCACGCCGTGGGGACCGGTGCTGTGCCAGCTCGAACGCCCGCAGCGGCGCGGGGAATACGCCGCGCTGATCGACTTCCATGACGGGGCCTTCTGGCGGAAATCCTCCGCCGGCACGCTGGAAGGCGGGGACATCCACATCCTGAAGCCGGGGGTGGCCTGCGTCGGTGCTTCGGGCGGGCGCACCGACCTCGCCGGCGCGGAGCAATTCGCCGCCTGGCTGCGCGCCGAAGGCTGGGACGTGCGCATCGAGAGCTTCGACGAGCATTTCCTGCATCTCGACGTGCTGTTCTGCCTGGCCGCGCCCGGTCTCGCCGTCGCCTGCCTCGATGTACTCGATCCCGATTTCGTCGCCTGGCTGGGCTCGCACGGCATCCGTTGCCTCGACGTGCCGTATCGGGAGGCGATGAGCCTCGGCTGCAACCTCATCGCCCTCGGGGGCGGGCGTGTGGTATCCGCACGCGGCTCGGCCCGGCTGAACGCCGCGCTGCGGGCCCAAGGGCTCACCGTTCTCGACCCCGAACTCTCCCTGTTCACCGCCGGCGGCGGCGGACCCCATTGCCTGACCTGCCCGCTCAAGCGGGAGGAGTGACCTGAGATGAGCGCCACCAGCACCACAGCCGTCGATGCCGTCATTGCCGCCGCGCGCGGCTTCCTCGGCGACCGCCTGTCCACCAACAACGCGATCCGCGAACAGCACAGCCGGGGGGAGGACACCACCACCCCGACCCTGCCCGACGCCGTCGCCTTCGTGGAGACGACCGAGGAGGTCTCCCGCCTGCTCGCGCTGTGCCACCAGCATGGCGTGCCGGTGACGCCCTTCGGCGCGGGCACCTCGCTGGAAGGCCATGTGAATCCGGTCCGCCGCGGCCTCTCGCTCGACCTCTCCCGCATGAAGGCGGTGCTGGAGGTGAATGAGGAGGACATGGACTGCCTCATCGAACCGGGCGTGACGCGGCAGGAGCTGAACACCTTCCTGCGGGACAAGGGCCTGTTCTTCCCGGTCGATCCCGGCAGCCATGCCTCGATCGGCGGGATGTGCGCGACCCGCGCCTCCGGCACCAACGCCGTGCGCTACGGCACGATGCGCGAGGCGGTGCTGGGCCTCGAGGTCGTGCTGGCCGATGGGCGCGTGATCCATACCGGCGGGCGCACGCGCAAGGCGGCCAATGGCTATGACCTGACGCGGCTGTTCATCGGTTCGGAAGGCACGCTCGGCGTCATCACCAAGGTGCGGCTGCGCCTGCAGGGCATTCCGGAGGCGACCTCGGCCGCCGTGTGCCAGTTCCCCACCCTCGCCGCCGCGGTCGAGACGGTCATCACCGTCATGCAGACCGGCATCCCCGTCGCGCGCATCGAGTTGCTCGACGAGGACCAGATGGAAGCCTGCATCAAGTATTCGAAGCTGGAGGGCTTCCGGCTGCTGCCGACGCTCTTCCTCGAATTCCACGGCACCGAGGCGGGGGTGAAGGAACAGGCCGAGGCGGTCGAGGCCATCGCCACGGATTACGGGGCCTCGGGCTTCACCTGGGCCACCGATGCCGAGGCGCGGACGAAGCTGTGGCAGGCGCGGCATGATGCCTATTGGGCGGCCATCCACCTCAAGCCGGCCCATCGCGGCATCACCACCGATGTCTGCGTGCCGATCTCGCGCCTGGCGGAGGCGGTGCTCGGCGCCAAGGAGAAGTCGCGCGAGAGCGGCCTGACCTCCTGCATCGTAGGCCATGTCGGCGACGGCAATTTCCACTGCCTGATCCTGTTTCCCGAAGATGATCCGCAGGGGCTGGAACGCGCCTGGGCGCTCGACCGTGCCATCGTCGCCGAAGGCCTGGCGCTGGGCGGGACCTGTTCCGGCGAACATGGCGTGGGCCTCGGCAAGCGCGAGTTCCTCGAACAGGAACACGGCCCCGAGGCGCTCGCCGTGATGCGCAGCGTGAAGACGAGCCTCGATCCGCGTGGTATCCTGAACCCGGGGAAAATGTTCAGGAACTGACGGTGTGGATCTGCTCGGGCTGTCGGTACTCGCGCTCACGCTCGGGCATGTCTTTTCCAATGCGGTGCGGACGTTGCCGGCGATGGCGGCGGATGTGCTGCAGCGGGATCTCGGCGTCAGCGCGGATGGCCTCGCGGCCCTGACCGGGGTCTTCCCGGCCGCCTTCGCGCTGGCGATGCTGCCGGTGGGCGTCGCGCTCGACCGCTATGGCGTGAAGCCGACCGCGCTCGCGCTGCTGGCCATCGCGGCGGCCGGCTCGTTGCTCGGTGCCGTCGCGGCGGGGCCGTGGTCGATGCTGGTCGCGCAACTCGTCCTCGGCATCGGCTGCTCCGGCATGCTGATGTGCCCCATGACCTACGCCGCGAAGATGCTGCCGCCGCAGCGCTTCGGCCTCTGGGGCGGGGTGATCCAGGCTTTCGGCAATACCGGGATGCTGCTCTCGGCGAGTCCGCTCGCACTGCTGGTGGATCACGCCGGCTGGCGCGCGGGTTATCTCGCCTGCGCCCTGCTGGCGCTGGGCGCGGCGGTGGCGGTCGTGACCCTGGTGCGGGAAGTGCGCGTGGTCCCGCAGGCCCGTCGAAGCATGTTCGCCGATGCCCGCGACGTGGTGACGCTGTTCCTTTCGCGTGAGATCCGCGGGCCGGTGGTCATCGCCTCCGCCTCCTTCGCCGCGGTGCTGGGCGTGCGCGGGCTGTGGGGCGGGCCCTGGCTGATGGAGGTGAAGGGCCTGGCGCGCGTACCCGCGGGCAATGTCCTGCTGCTCTGCACCCTCATGCTGATCATCGGTCCCGCCCTCGCCGGGTTGCTGGAGCGCCGTTTCCAGCACCGCCGCGCGGCGCTGCTGGTCGCGGGGCATCTCGGCGCGGCCGCCTGCATTGTGCTGATGGTCGCCGGCGGCCCGCTGGGCTGGGGCGTGACGGCGGATGCCGTGCTGCTGACCGCCTTCGGGCTGCTGATCTCCCTGCAGGTCATCTGCTTCGCCCTGGTGCGCGCGGCGATGCCGCCGGAACGCGTGGGCCGCGCGCTGTCGGCGATGAACATCGCCTTCTTCGGGGGGGCGGCGGTGCTGCAGGCGGTCTCCGGCGTCGCGGCGGCGGCGGGCGGGATCGGGGCGGCGCTGCTGGTCTTCGCCATCGCGCTGATCCTGGTCAGCCTGGTCTTCCTGCGCCTGCCCGGACCGCGCTGAACGGGCCGCGTTGGCGGTCCGGCACGGGGCCGCTAGCATGGCGGCGGAGGCCCCATCGCTCATGATCCGCAGCATCCTCGTCGCGCTCGACGACACCCCGGGCGCCATCGCGGCGCGGGACCTTGCCCTGGCGCTCGCGCGCGCCAGCGGCGCGGCGCTGTCCGCCGCGACCGTGCTCGACTGGCCGCATGTGAAGGATGCGCATGAGGCGGTGCCGCCCGGCGGCGGCGCCTTCAAGGAACGCCGGGATGCCGCGCGCGCGCAGCGCGCGGAGGCCGAGGCCACCGCCTTCTTCGCGGCCTGCACGGCAGCGGCGGGGGACACCCCCTTCGCCCGGCTGCGCCTGACCGAGGCACCGGCGCCGGCGCTGCTGGCCGCCGGTGCGACCCATGACGTGATCGTGATCGGCCGTGACTCGACGCTGGGGCTGGAACAGAACGATGGCGGCGTGGCGCCGGTGATCGAGGCGCTGCTGCGCGACGGCGCCCGGCCGCTGCTGGTGGTGCCGCCCGCGCCGGCACCCCCGGTCGAGGGCGGCATCCTGGTCGGCTATGACGGTTCGGTCCCGGCGATGCGGACGCTGCAGCTCTTCGGCCTGCTCGGCCTGGGGCAGGGGGCGGCGGTGCGGGTCCTCGCCGTGGATGAGACGGGCGCCGAGGCGCAGCGCCTGGCGGAGGAGGGCGCGGGCTATCTGCGCCTCCATGGCCTTCCGGCCGAGCCCGTGGCGGTCGAGGGCAGCCATCCGATGGAGGCCCTGCTGGCGGAAGCCGTCGCGATGCCCGCGCGCCTGCTGGTCATGGGCGCCTATGAACATGGCGGGCTGTACACCTTGTTCACGGGCTCCCTGACCGAGAAGCTCCTCGCCGGCGCGCCCTGTCCGATCTTCGTCGCGCATTGACGCCCCGCGGCGCGCCCCGCGGGGGAGGGCGCGCCCTGATGAACATATGGCGCGGGGCCTCTCCGGCCTTGACGCACTGCGCAACGACGCGACATGTCTCGCCCGTTCTGATCTGGATGCCGACATGAATCGCCTCGTTGCCGGCGCGCTGGCCCTGCTTCTGGCCGGCGCTCAGCCCGCCGCCGCGCAATTCGGGCCGCAGGGACCGCCCGCGGTCGGCGTCATCACCGCCGAACGCCGTCCCGTGACCGAGACGAGCGAGTTCGTCGGTCGCGTGGAAGCGACCGACCGTGTGAACATCCGCGCCCGCGTCACCGGCTTCATCCAGGAACAGCTGTTCCGCGAAGGCGGCGACGTGACCGAGGGGCAGGTGCTCTACCGGCTGGAACGTGCGCCCTTCGAGGCGCAGCTCGAACAGGCGCAGGCGAGCCTTGCCTCGGCCCAGGCGCAGCTCGAGAATGCGCGTGTCTCCCTCGCCCGCGCGCGGGAGCTGCGCTCGACCGGCGCCGGCACGCAGGTCGCGCTGGACAATGCGCAGGCGGCGGAGCGCACGGGACAGGCCGGGGTGCTATCCGCCCAGGCGGCGGTGCGGGTCGCGCAGATCAACCTCGGATACACCGATATTACCGCGCCGATCGCCGGCCAGATCGGGCGCACCAACCTCACCGTGGGCAATGTGGTGGGGCCCGATACCGGGACGCTCGCGACCATCGTCAGCCAGGATCCGATGCGCGTCGCCTTCACCGTCAGCCAGCGCACCGCGCTCGAACTGCGCGACCGCTTCGAAAGCCGCGGCGGGGCGGATGCGGTGCAGGTCCGGATCCGCATCGGGGATGGCCGGATGTACGGGCAGATCGGCCATGTGAACTTCGTTGACAACCAGATCGACCGCAACACCGATACGATCCTGGTGCGGGCGCTGATCCCGAACCCGGTGCGCCAGGCGACCGAGAGCTCGATGCCGGTCACGCCGCGCGAGTTGGTGGACGGGCAGTTCGTCACCGTTTTCCTGGAAGGCGCGGAACCCGTGATGACCATCACCCTGCCGCGCGCGGCGGTGCTGCAGGACCAACAGGGTTCCTACGTCTTCGTGGTCGGTGAGAACAATGTCGCGCAGCGGCGCAACGTGACGCTCGGCCGCTCCTCGGGCCAGACGGCGGTGATCGAATCCGGCCTGCAGGGCGGCGAGACCGTGATCGTCGAAGGCATCCAGCGCGTGCGGCCCGGCCAGCCGGTGAACCCCTCGCCAGCCGGGGCACCACCGGGCCCGCGGCCCGCGCCGGCGCGGGGCTGATCGCCCGTGTTCTCCGCCATCTTCGTCGACCGGCCGCGTTTCGCGATCGTCATCGCCATCGTCACCGCCCTCGCCGGCGTGCTGGCGATGACGCGCATCCCGGTCTCCCAGCTTCCGGACATCGTGCCGCCGCAGGTCTCGGTCACCACGCGCTTCCCCGGCGCGTCCGCGACCGTGATCGAACAGACCGTGGCGCAGGTGATCGAGGCATCCGTCAACGGCGTGGACCGCATGATCTACATGCGGTCGAACAGCGCCAATGACGGCTCCTACAGCCTCAACGTCTCCTTCCAGCTCGGCACCAACCCGGACCTCGCCACCGTCAACGTGAACAACCGCGTGCAGGCCGCGCTCGCGCGGTTGCCGCAGGAAGTGCAGCGGCAGGGTGTCACCGTCCGCAAGCAATCCTCGGCGGTGCTGCAGTTCATCTTCCTCTATTCCGAGAGCGGCGAGCACACGCCGCTGTTCCTGTCCAACTACGCGACCATCAACATCATCGACCGCCTGGCGCGCGTGCCGGGCGTCGGCCAGGTCAGCCTGTTCGGCGCGATGGATTATTCCATGCGCATCTGGTTCGAGGTGGACAAGCTGATCAGCCTCAACCTCACGCCCTCGGACGTGGTGGCGGCGATCCAGGCGCAGAACGTGCAAGCGCCGGTCGGGCGGCTGGGCGGGCGGCCGATGCCGGACGACCAGCAGTTCCAGATCAACCTGGAGACCCAGGGGCGCCTGTCCACGCCGGAGCAGTTCGGCGACATCCTGATCCGTGCCAATCCGGACGGGTCGGTGCTGCGGGTGCGCGACGTCGCGCGCGTCGAGCTCGGCGCCGCCAGCATGGATACGGAAAGCCGCTACGACGGCAAGCCGGCCGTGACCTTCGGCGTCTACCTCCAGCCCGGCGCGAATGCGGTGACCGCGGCGGAGAATGTCCGCCGCGCCATGGACGACATGCGCACGCGCTACCCGGCGGGCGTGAACCACCGCGTCTTCTTCGACACCTCGGACTTCGTGAACGACACGATCCACGAGGTCATCAAGACGCTGGTCGAGGCCTTTGTCCTCGTCGTCATCGTCGTCTTCCTGTTCCTGGGGAACATGCGGGCGACGATCATTCCGACCATTGCGGTGCCGGTCAGCCTGATCGGTTCCTTCGTCATCCTGCTCGCCCTCGGATACTCGGCGAACACCATCTCGCTGCTCGCCATGGTGCTCGCCATCGGCATCGTGGTGGATGACGCCATCGTGGTGGTGGAGAATGTCGAGCGGGTGATGGAGGAGGAACCCCACCTCACCCCCGCCGAGGCAACCAAGAAGGCGATGGCGCAGATCACCGCGCCGATCATCGCCATCACGCTCGTCCTGCTCTCGGTCTTCGTGCCGATCGGCTTCATTCCCGGCCTGTCGGGCGAGCTGTTCCGGCAGTTCGCCGTCACGATCAGCGCCGCGATGGTGATCAGCGCGATCAACGCCCTGACGCTCTCCCCCGCGCTGTGCGCCGTCTTCCTGCGCCCGCACGCCCATGCCGGCGGTCACCGGCCCGGGCTGATGGGGCGCTGGCTGCGCGGCATCGACTGGGTGCGCGACCGCTATGCCGGCGCCGTGTCGCGGCTGGTCCGCGTATCCATCCTGTCCCTGGTGCTGACCGGCGGCTTCTTCTTCGGCATCTGGGAGATGTCCAAGATCACGCCATCGGGCTTCCTGCCGCAGGAAGACCAGGGCGCCTTCTTCGTCCAGGTTCAGCTCCCGCAGGGCGCTTCCGTCTCCCGCACGCGGGAGGCGGTGGTCCAGGTCGAGGAGATCCTGAAGAACATCCCCTCGGTGCAGGGCACGCTCGCCATCGTCGGCTTCTCGCTGATCGATGGCGGCGCGCAGTCGAACTCGGCCTTCCTCGTCGCGCGGCTGAAGCCCTTCGCCGATCGAACGACGGCGGCGATGTCGGTGCAGGCGGCGATCGGCCAGGTCTTCGGCGCCGGCCAGGCGGTGCGGACCGCCAATGTCTTCGCCTTCAACCTGCCGCCCATCATCGGCCTCGGCACCGGTGGCGGCTTCGAATACATCCTGCAGGATTATGAGGGCCGGCCGCCCCAGGAACTCGGCGCGGTGATGCTCTCGCTGATCGTCGCGGCGAACCAGAACCCGCAGCTCACCGCGGTGTTCTCCACCTTCAACGCGACCAACCCGACGCTTTACCTCAACCTCGACCGCGAGAAGGCGCAGGCCCTGGGGCTGCGCATCTCGGATGTCTTCACCGCGCTCCAGGCGACGCTGGGCGGGTTCTACGTCAACGACTTCAACCTGTTCGGCCGCACCTGGCAGGTGAACCTGCAGGCGGAGGCGGAAGACCGCCGCGACGTGGACAACATCTGGCGCATCCGGGTGCGCAACACGCGCGGGGAGATGGTGCCGCTGCGCGCGGTGGCGGATGTCGAGACGCGGCTCGGCCCGCAGACCATCTTCCGCTACAACAACTACCGGGCCATCTCGATCAACGGGTCGCCGCGGCCGGGTGTGTCCTCGGGCGATGCGCTGGCGGCGATGGAGGGCCTCTCCACTCGCATCCTGCCGCCGGGCTATGGCTATGAATGGACCGGCACGGCGTTCCAGGAAAAGCTCGCCTCGGGGCAGACGGTCTACATCCTCGCGCTCGCGGTGATGTTCGCCTATCTCTTCCTCGTCGCGCTGTATGAATCCTGGGTCATCCCCATCCCGGTGCTGCTATCGGTCGCGGTGGGCGTGCTGGCCGCCTTCGGCGCGCTGTTCGTGGCGAATATGCCGCTCGACATCTATGCGCAGATCGGGTTGGTCGTGCTGATCGCGCTCGCGGCCAAGAACGGCATCCTGATCGTCGAATTCGCCAAGGAGCAGCGCGAGGAAGGGCTTTCCATCCGCGAGGCGGCGATCATGGGCGCGAAGCTGCGCTTCCGCGCGGTGATGATGACCTCCATCGCCTTCGTGCTCGGGCTGGTGCCGCTGGTCTTCGCCACCGGGGCGGCCATGCTGTCTCGCCGGGCTGTCGGCACGGCGGTGTTCGGGGGGATGATCGGGGCCGCGGTGATCGGCATCTTCGTGATCCCGATGCTCTACGTGGTCTTCCAGTCCATGCGGGAATGGACGAAGCGGCGCTTCGGACGGAAGGGGGAGGCCGAACACGCCTGATACCGGCCAGCCTTTCGGCTGACTCGGTATCAGAGTCCTGGTTTCGCGCACGGCCGCCCCGCCAACCCCGCGCGCCATACCGTCGCCCCGCCGATGATGAGGTCATCGGCAGGGCTCGGCGGCATGATCCCCCTTTTCATCCCGGCCCGGCATCGCAGATGATGAGGGTCAGGAGCCAAGGGAGACACCGGGCATGGCGAAGTTCGGCCTGAGCCAATCCATCCGTCGCGTCGAGGATCCGCGCCTGCTGAAAGGCGGGGGCCGCTACACGGATGACGTCGCGGTGCCGGGCCAGGCGCAGGGCTATGTCCTGCGCAGCCCGCATGCCCATGCGACGATCCTGTCCATCGACACGGCGGCGGCCAAGGCGATGCCGGGGGTGCTCGGGATCTGGACTGCGGCGGACCTGACGGCCGCGGGCATCGGGGACCTGCCCTGCCTGGCACCGGTGAAGTCCGTCGACGGCAGCCCGACATCCGACACGCCGCATCCGGCGCTGGCCGATGGCGTGGTGCGCTATGTCGGCGATCCCGTCGCCTTCATCGTGGCCGAGACCATCCGCCAGGCGCGCGATGCGGCCGAGGCCATCGAGGTCGACTACGACATCCTGCCCGCCGCGACCGAGCTCGCCACCGCGACCGAGCCTGGCCAGCCGCAGCTCTGGGCCAGCGCGCCGAACAACACCTGCTTCGACTGGCATGTGGGCGACGCGGCGAAGGTGGATGGGCTGATCGGCTCGGCCGCGCATGTGACCAAGCTGCGCATCGTCAACAACCGCGTCGTCGTCGCCTCGATGGAAGCGCGGGCGTCCCTCGCCGAATACGATGCCGCGCGCAACCACTGGACCATCACGACGAACACCCAGGGGTCCTGGCTGGTGCGCAACGTGCTAGCCAAGAACATCTTCAAGCTCGAGACCGACAATTTCCGCGTCGTCACGCCGGATGTCGGCGGCGGCTTCGGGATGAAGATCTTCATCTACCCCGAGCATGTCCTGACCGCCTTCGCGGCGCGCGAGCTGAAGCGCGCGGTGAAATGGACCTCGGAACGCACCGAGGCCTTCCAGTCCGACACCCATGGCCGCGACAACATCACCGTCGGCGAGCTGGCGCTGGACAAGGACGGCAAGTTCCTCGCGCTGCGCACCAAGAACTGGGCGGGCATGGGGGCCTATCTCAATACCTTCGCGCCCTTCATCCCGACCGGGGCGGGCACCAAGGTGCTGGCCAGCGTCTACAATTTCCAGGCGATCCACGCGCAGGTCATCGGCGTGATGACCAACACCGTGCCGGTGGACGCGTATCGCGGTGCCGGGCGGCCCGAGAGCAACTACCTGGTCGAGCGCCTGATCGATGCCGCGGCGCGGGAGATCGGCATCGACCGCATCGAGCTGCGCAAGCGCAACATGGTGCCGTCCTCGTCCATGCCCTACGTCTCCGCGATGGGGCAGCGGTATGATTCCGGGGAATTCGCGCAGATCCTCGACACCGCGCTGAACAAGATCGGCTGGGCGGGCTTTGCCGCGCGCCGCGCGGAATCGGCGGCGAAGGGCCGCAAGCGCGGCATCGGCCTCGCCTATTACCTGGAAGCCACCGGCGGCGCGCCGACCGAGAATGCCTCGGTCAAGTTCACCGAGGATGGCTACGCCGATGTCTATGTCGGCACGCAATCGACCGGGCAGGGGCATGAGACCGCCTATGCGATGATGACGAGCCATGAGCTCGGCATCCCCATCGAGAAGATCCGCATCCGCCAGGGCGATTCCGACAGCCTGCCCGATGGCGGCGGCACGGGCGGCGCGCGCAGCCTGTATTCGGAAGGCCAGGCGATCCTGGTGACCACCGCGAGCGTCGTGGAGAAGGGCAAGAAGGCGGCGTCCGAGCACCTCGAAGCCGCGGTCGCGGATATCGAGTTCACCGCCGGTGCCGGCACCTTCGGCGTGGTTGGCACGGATCGCAGCGTGGGCATCCTCGACCTTGCCGCGTCGCAGCTCCGCAAGGCGAAGGCCGGGCAGGAGGTCACGCTGCTCGACGCCACCGAGACCGCCGAGATCAAGTCCCACACCTTCCCGAATGGCTGCCACATCGCGGAAGTCGAGGTGGACCCCGAGACCGGCATCGTGCGCATCCCGCGCTACATCGTGGTGGACGATGTCGGCCATGCGCTGAACCCGCTGATCGTGCGCGGCCAGGTGCATGGCGGCGTGACCCAGGGCATCGGCCAGGCGCTGCTGGAACGTACCGCCTTCGATGCGGAGAGCGGGCAGCTCCTCTCCGCTTCCTTCATGGACTACGCCCTGCCGCGTGCCGATGACCTGCCCTCCATCGAGGTGGAACTGGTCGAAGTGCCTTGCGAGACCAATCCGCTCGGCGTGAAGGGCGCGGGCGAGGCGGGGGCCGTGGGCTCGCCGCCGGCGGTGATGAACGCGCTGGTGGATGCGCTGGGCGTGGCCATCGACATGCCGGCGACGCCGGAGACGGTCTGGCGGGCGCTGCGGGCGGCCTGAGCCTTGGAGGGGGGCTCTGCCCCTCTCCAAACCTCTCCCCGCCAAAGGCCGAAAGGCCTTTGGAAACCTCCACTTGGCGCTGTGCCCGGCGGGCGGAATGGTGCCGAGACCCCCGAACCGCGCCGCGAGGGCCCGGCACGCGCGCGGCGCCGGGCACCAAGTGTCAGCGGTCCAGGCCACACGGTGGCCTGGCGGGGAGGTCCGGAGGGGCGGCGCCCCTC
>JAYSDS010000081.1:0-27968 GCA_041914265.1 Roseomonas sp. | reverse complement strand
GGCCGGGGGGCCGGGGGGGCCCGCCCCCCGGGGGGGGGGGGGGGCGGGCGGGGGCCCCCCCCCCCCCCCGCTCCCGCCTAACACCATCCCGTCCCGCTGCTACCCTGCATCATGGCTTCCGCCCCGCGACTCCTGCTGCCTGACGTCCCGGCCCTCGTCGCGGGTTTCGGCCATGGCGTGCTGCTCACCCCCGATGGCGAGGTCGAGACCCTCTCCGGTACCGCCATCGCCACGCGGATCGGTGACACCGCCCCGATGCTGGTCCATGCGCCAGCCACGGCGCGGCGGCTCGGCCTTCCGGGCTTCGACGCGGCGCATGACCTGCTGGAGCTCTTCGCCTTCTGCCGGCCGGCGGAACCCTGCGCGCCGACGCCGCGTGGCCTGGCGCTCGCGCTCGACCTGCCGCAGCCCAAGGACGACGAGGCCGCCGCCGCGCTGCTGCCGGAAATCGCGACCCATCTGCTGCGCCACCTGGCCGACACGCGGGAGGCGCCGCGCAATCGCGACGCGGCGGGCCTTGCGGCGCGGATGGGGGAAGTGGGCTGGTCCTGGGCCCCGTCGGTGCTGGCCGCCCTGGGCGATCCGGGCGCGCGGCCCATGCCCAATGCCTACAAGGTCTGGCGTCGGCTGCCGGAATGGGAGGACACCGCCCCTCCCCCGCCCGCTGCCTCCTTCCCCGTGGAACCGGCGGAGGCACGACGGCGGCTCGCGGAGATCCTCGGGCCTGGCGCGGAGCAGCGGCCGCAGCAGGCGGATTACGCCTCGGCCGCCGCGGCCGCCTTCGCCCCGCGCGAGCATCCCGGCGCCCCTGCCCTGGTGCTGGCCGAGGCCGGCACCGGCACGGGCAAGACGCTCGGCTACATCGCGCCCGCCTCCGTCTGGGCCGAGCGCAACGGCGCCCCGGTCTGGATCAGTACCTTCACCCGCAACCTTCAGCGGCAGATCGACCAGGAAACGGCGCGGCTGTTTCCGGACCCCGAGGAACGCCGCCGCCGTGTCGTGCTGCGCAAGGGGCGGGAGAACTACCTCTGCCTGCTGAACCTGGATGACCAGACGGCGGGTGGCCCACCGCCCTATGCCGCCATTCCGCTCGGCCTCGTCGCGCGCTGGGCGCTGGCGACGCGGGATGGAGACCTGCTCGGCGGCGATTTCCCGGGCTGGATCGCGGAGCTGTTCGGGCCGGGCGCGGTGCTGCACCTCGCGGACCGGCGGGGCGAATGCATCCATTCCGCCTGCCCGCACTACAAGGCCTGCTTCGTCGAGCATTCGATCCGGCGCGCCAAGACCGCGCAGATCGTCATCGCCAACCATGCGCTGGTCATGGTGCAGGCGGCGCTTGGCGGCGGCGAGGACGGCCCGCCACTGCGCCTCGTCTTCGATGAGGGGCATCATCTGTTCGACGCGGCGGATTCCGCCTTCTCCGCCGACCTCACCGGCGCCGAGATGGCGGAGCTGCGGCGCTGGCTGCTGGGCGCCGAGGGTGGGCGGTCCCGCGCTCGTGGCCTGCGGCGCCGTACCGAGGAGCTGGTCGGCGACCGGCCCGACCTGCTCGCGCCACTGGAGGCCGCCTTGCAGGCCGCGCGGTCCCTTCCCGCCGGCGGCTGGGCCTCGCGCCTGCCCGAAGGGCCGCTCGCGCGCCCCGACGAAACGCCGAATGCCGCGGAGGTCTTCCTGCATGCGGCGCGGGAACAGGTCCTCGCCCGCACGCAGGAAGCGCGGGATGCCGGGCTCTACGATTCCGAATGCGACCTGTTTCCCGTCACCGAGGCCTTGCCGGGCGCGGCCGAAACCCTCGCCCGCGCCTTGCGCCGGCTTGAGGAGCCGCTGACGCTGCTGCGCGACCGCTTCGCCGCGCGGCTCGAAGACGAGGCCGAGGAGTTGGAAGTCGGCGACCGCATCCGGCTGGAGGCGATCTGCCGCTCATTGGAGAACCGGGCCCTGCGCCCCCTGCGCGCCTGGGCGTTGATGCTGGCGACCATCCAGACGGCGGCGCCGGAACCGGGTGAGCGGCCGAACTATGTCGATTGGCTCAGTCTCGAACGCCGCGGCGGCAGCGACACCGATGCGGGTATGCATCGCCATCACCTCGACCCGACCGAGCCCTTCGCCCAGGCGGTCGCCGCCCCGGCGCATGGGCTGCTGATTACCTCCGCCACGCTGCGCGACGAGGCCGAGGCGGAAGATGACGACCCCGAGGCCACTTGGCGCGAGGCCGAGGCCCGCACCGGCGCGTCCCACCTGCCGGTGCCGGCGATCCGCGCGGCCGTGCCCTCCCCCTTCGACTATGGCGCGCGCACGCGCTGCCTGGTCGTGACGGATGTGGCGAAGGAGAACACAGCTCAGGTCGCCGCCGCCTTCCAGGCGCTGTTCCTCGCCGCCGGCGGTGGCGGGCTCGGCCTGTTCACGGCGATCCGGCGGCTGCGCGACGTGCATGCGCGCATCGCCGGGCCGCTCGAGGAAGCGGGCATCCCGCTCTATGCCCAGCACATCGACGCGATGGACAACGCCACCCTCGTCGATGTCTTCCGGGCGGAGGAGCACGCGTGCCTGCTCGGCACCGATGCGATGCGGGACGGGGTGGACGTACCGGGGCGGTCGCTGCGCCTGCTGGTCTTCGACCGCGTGCCATGGCCACGCCCGACCATCCTGCATCGCGAGCGCCGCCTGCATCTGTCGGGCGGCCGGCCCAAGGACCATGACGACCGCATCGCGCGCCACCGGCTGCGCCAGGCCTTCGGCCGGCTGATCCGCCGCGCCGACGACAAGGGCGTGTTCGTGATGCTCGACCGGTCCTGCCCATCACGGCTGTTGCACGGACTGCCTTCCGGCGTTCTGATCCGCCGGCTGGGTCTGGCCCAGGCGGTCGCCGAGACGCGGAACTTCCTGGCCGAGCCCTGACCCCCTTCCGCCCGGCCCTGGGCGGGAGCATGTTGCTCTCCATTTCCCAGCGGGAGGAGAATATCCATGCCCATGACCCTCGACAGCTTCGTGGCGCGCGCCCGCGCTTCCCTAAAGGAGCACCCCGGCCTCGAAGGTCGCATCGAGGTATGCGACCTGGTGCGCGAGGCCCTGCAGGACTCCGCCTTCGTCGCCGCGCACATCAACGACAAGACGCCCGAGCGCCAGGTGCTCTACGAGGATCCGGAACTCGGATTCACCGTGCTGGCGCACGTCTATCACGACGCCAAGACCTCGGCCCCGCACGACCACGGGCCGTCCTGGGCGATCTACGGCCAGGCCGCCGGCGAGACGGTGATGACCGACTGGGAATGCCTCGCCCGGCCGACCGAGAGCACGCCCGGCAAGGCGAAGCGCATCAAGGACTACGCGATGAAGCCGGGGGATGCGTATCTGTACGAGCCCGGCATCCTGCACTCCCCGCGCCGCGACGGGCCGACCCGCCTGCTGCGGATCGAAGGGGTGAACATGGAGCGGGTGACGCGGCTGCCCTACGTGCCGGTGGACGCGGCGGCGTAAGGCGCCATTCGCGCGCCGGTAAGACTGGAGAGGGGCGAAGCCCCTCTCGGTTCCGCAAGCGCCGGCGGCGACCCCTCACCCTTCGGCGACGCGAAGTCTGGACAACGGCGCGCCCGTGCTATGCGGCGTCGGGATCGCCCGGCGCCGTCTCCCACCCCAGCCCGACCAGTGCCACCGCGCGCCGGCCGGCGCGTTCGGCCTTCACCACGATCGCCCCGCGTTCTTCCAGCCAACCTAGCATCCGCCGCGCCCGCCCGAGCGATCGGCTGCCATAGGCGCGCGCGATGGTCGCGTCCGATGGGCACGGCTCGCCGGCCAGCGCGGCGCGGGCGAGCAGCAGGTAGACGCCCTGCGCGTCCTCCGGCAGCGCCTCCGCCCGCTCCAGGGCGAGCGGCCAATCGGTCCCTTCGACCGCCGCCGGATCGACACCGGCGAGAGCCACGGCCAGCATGCGTCGGAAGGCCGGCAGGTCCGGCGCGCCGCCGGCGATCTCCTGGATCCGGCAGCGCACCTGGAAATCCTGGTACAGCACGGCAGCCGGGCGGAAGGGCGCCTCGGCATCCGCCATGATCTGGGCGAGGATCGCGGCATGCCGCGCGGCGCGCTCGGCGGCTTCCTCGGGGCTGGGTGGGGCCGGCGGCGTCGGCGCGGCCTCGACGGCCGCGGCCGGGACGTATTGGGCCAGTTGCTGCAGGATGTCGGGCGCCGGCGCGCGCGGCGTGCGGACGCGGCGCGGCGGCAGGGCCGCTTCGGGCTCGGGGGCGTTCAGGATCAGTTCGCGCGCCTGTTCCACCGCCGCGAGGTCGGGCGGTGGCACCAGCTTCGGGCCCGCACTGCGCGTGGCCGTTTCGACCCCCCCGATGCGCACGCTGAGCGGGCGACGCGACAGCGCGGGACCCAGCGCGACGAAGGTGCCGCGCGGCAGGTCGCGGAACATCTCCGCCTGGCGGCGTTCCATGCCGAGCAGATCCGAGGCGCGCGCCATGTCGATGTCGAGGAAGGTGCGGCCCATCATGAAGTTCGACGCCTCGGCGGCGACGTTCTTCGCAAGCTTGGCCAGGCGCTGCGTCGCGATGATGCCGGCGAGGCCGCGCTTGCGGCCGCGGCACATGAGATTAGTCATCGCGCCCAGGGCGATGCGGCGGGCGTCGTCCGATACCTCGGAGGCCGCGGCGGGGGCGAAGAGCTGCGCCTCGTCCACCACCACCATCACTGGGGACCATAGGTCGCGTTCGGCGTCGAACAGCCCGTTGAGGAAGGCGCCGGCCCGGCGAAGCTGGTCGTCCACCTCGACGGATTCGAGGTTCAACACGACGGAAACACGATGGCGGCGCACCAGCTCCGCGTTGCGGATCAGCGCCGCCTCGGAATGGTCGGCGGCGTCGATGACCAGATGGCCATGGCGGTCGGCGAGGGTAACGAAGTCGCCCTCGGGGTCGATGATGACCTGCTGCACCCAGGGCGCGCTCTGTTCGAGCAGCCGACGCAGCAGGTGAGACTTTCCGGATCCGGAATTTCCCTGGACGAGAAGTCGGGTGGAGAGCAGTTCCTCAAGGTCGAGCAATGCCGCCTCGCCCGAGGCGGACCGCCCCATCTCGATCCCGATCGTCATCCAGCCTTCCCGGTCCTGCCGCCACGCGCAGGGGAGTCGCAGGGAGCGCGGCGGGGTGCCGTCCTAGCGAAGAACGGCCGGCACCGGAAGGCGCCCGGGGTTCGGGAGGCGAGCCGGCCCTTACCGGCACGGAGGGCCATTGGAGGGGCGCTGCCCCTTGTAAGTCTCGCGAGCGGTGCCTGTTGCCCGGTAGGGTGAAGGGTGCGGTGGCGCGGGGGAGGCCGAAAGCCCCTGGGGTGAACGAGCCCGCTCCAAACCACCCCGCCAGGGGCTTGGAGCCCCTGGACCGCAATCTATTGGCGCCCGGCGCAACGGCCTGACGGCTCCCGCCAAGCGCCCGTCGTGCGCAAGAGCCGGTCTCGGCACCATTCTGACCGGCGTGCCAGGTACCAGGTTGAGGTTTCCAAAGGCCCTTCGGCCTTTGGTGGGGTGAGCCCGAGAGGGGCGACGCCCCTCTCGGTCCCATCAGCCGGCATCGCGGGCGCCGCCAGAGCGAAAGCCGCTGCGGACTTCCGGCGTCAGCCCGCCCGCAGGCCGAGTTCGTCGACCAGGGCGGTTTCCTGCCGGACCATGTCCCGCAGCAGCGCGGCGTAGTCGGCGCTGTTGCGGTATTCCGGGATCATCTCGTAGCGGTCGCGCATCTCGATGAAGCCGGGATCCTGCATCGCGGTCTGGAAGGCGCCGTGCAGGCGGGCCGTGACCTCGGGCGGCAGGCCGGCGGGGGCCATGATGCCGAAGGGTGTCGTGACGGTCTTGTTGTAGCCAAGGTCGATCAGCGTCGGCGTGTCGGGGAAGCGGCGCAGGCGCTCCGGCGTCCAGGCCTGCACGAAGACCGCCTGGCCGCCCTCCACCAGGCCGGCCATGCTCGTCGAGCCCGCCATCAGGTCGATATGCCCGCCGATCATCGCCTGGGACCCGTCCGCATCGCCGCGGAAGGGAACATGCGTGACGTCGAGCCCTTCGCGCCGGCAGAGCTCGGCAAGATGCACGTGCGGCGTGCCATTCGCCCCGGTGCTGCCAAAGGTCAGCTTGCCGGGATTGGCGCGCGCTTCCTCGACGAAGCTGCGCCAGCCATTGGCGAAGCGCCCGGTCTTGGCGGCAACGACGAAGGGGTAGCCGACCACGCAGATCACGGGGGTGAAGTCGCGCAGCGTGTCATAGGGCAGGCGCTGGATGATCTGCACCCGGATCGCCGAGGCCGGGAACTGCGTCAGCGTGTAGCCATCCGGGCGGGCCCGGGCGACCTGGGCGGCGCCGAGCGTGTTCGCCGCGCCGGGCTTGTTCTCGATGACGATGGGCTGGCCGAGCGTCTTGGACGCGGCCTCGGCGAGCGCCCGCATGGAAATGTCGGTGGTTCCGCCCGGCGGAAACGGCACGATCAGCGTGATCGGGCGGTTCGGGAAGGCACCCTGCGCCTGAGCAAGGGCTGGGGTCGCGAGCGCACCCAGCATGAGGACACGACGGCGCAGCTTCGCAGTAGCGATCAAGGTCTATTCCTCCGGTCTCAGTTAAGCCGGAAGCTAGGGATTGCGCTGCACTGCCGCAATCCCGGCGGCGCGACCGTTACGATGTCCGAAAGGTGATTGGCTTGGCGCCATCCCACAGGACCGACCGTCCGACAACGGCCAGGCGGTCGATCCCCTCCCGGATGGTCAGCACATGGTTGCCGGCGAGTTGCCCGGCCTTGGAGGCAAAGCAGGTCGGGCCATAGGCGATCAGGATCTCGGTCTCGCTCACCCCGCCCGGATAGACGATGACCTGGCCCGGCGCGGGGTAGGAGGTCGCATTTTCGAAGCCGAGGCCGAGGTCGAAATCGCCCATCGGGATCCAGCAGGCCTCGCCCGACCAGCGGACATGGATGATGCGGTTGGAATAGGGGACGAAGTCGCGGAAGCGGGCGACGGTCTTGGGGGCATCCTTGGATTCGTAGAAGGCCTCGAAGATCTCGCCGCCGATGTCGATGATCACGTCCGCCACGATGCCGCACTCCGTTCCGGGTTGGGTCTTCGCCCGTTACGGGAGTGCGGCGGCCGCGGCAAGGGGTTCAGGAGTTCGGGCCGCGCTCCATGGAATAGGGCTGCCAGCGGCGGAGCGAGGACTTCTCCAGCACCGTCGGGTTGACACAGGACATCGGCCACTTGCCCTGCAGCGTCAGCGCCAGTTCCTGCCCCACGCGCCGCTTGCGCGCCGGATCGAAGCGGGACGACGCCGAGGCGTTGTGCGGCGAGAGGATGATGTGCGGCATCTGGTGCAGCGGATTGTCCTGCCGCGTCGGCTCGACCTCGAAGACATCGAGGCCGGCGCCGGCGATCCACTTCTCCTCGAGCGCCTTGATCAGCGCGGCCTCGTTCACCGTCGGGCCGCGGCCGGTGGTGACGAAGATCGCGTTCTTCTTCATCTGGCGGAAGTGCTTCTCCTTCAGGAAGCCGCGGCTCTCGGGGGTGTCGGGCAGATGCATCGACACGAAGTCGGAGGTGGACAGCACTTCCGACAGCGAAGCGGGTTCGACGCCGAGGGCGGAGAGCGTCAGCTCCTCCACATACGGGTCATAGGCCTTCATGTGCAGGCCGAAGGCCTTGGCGCGGCGGGCGGTGGCGCGCGCCACGCGGCCGAAGCCGATGAAGCCGAGTGTCTGGCCCATCAGGCGCGGCACGGTCAGGAGTTGCGGACGGCCCTCGGACCAGCGGCCTTCTCGCACCATGCGGTCCTGTTCGATGCAGCGGCGATGCGTCGCCAGCAGGAGCATCATGGCGTGGTCGGCGACTTCCTCGATGAAGGTGTCGGGGCAATTGGTGACCGGGATGCCCTTCGCCGTCGCCGCGGCGACATCGACGTAATCGACGCCGACGGTACCGAGCGCGATGTGCCGGCACTTGGTCAGCGCGTTGATCATCGCCGCGCTGAACTTCATCCCCTTCGCATAGACGGCGTCGGCATTGGGTGCCGCGGCGATGAAGCCTTCCTCGGTCGCCGGGCATTCGACGATCTCGGCATCGAGGCCTTCCAGCGCCTCCATCTCGTAATCATAGCCGCCGCCCGCCGTGGTGAAGGACGCGCCGGCGGGCGTCAGGATCTTGTACGTCGCCAAGTTGGTTCTCCTGTTGGACCGCTCATTCCTTCACCGCGCCGGTGAGGGAGGAGACGTAGTAGTCGACGAAGAAGGAATAGAAGATCGCGACGGGCAGCGAGCCGAGCAGCGAGCCGGCCATCAGCGCCCCCCATTGGTACACGTCGCCCGTGACCAGCTCCGTCAGGATGGCGACGGGCACGGTCTTGTTCTCGCTGCTCTGGATGAAGGCGAGCGCGTAGATGAACTCGTTCCAGGACAGCGTGAAGGAGAAGATGCCGGCGCTGATCAGCCCCGGCACGGCGAGCGGCAGTGTGATCTGCCGCAGGATCTGCAGGCGCGTGGCGCCGTCGATCAACGCGCATTCCTCGAGCTCGAAGGGGATCGACTTGAAGTAGCCGATCAGCAGCCAGGTGCAGAAGGGCACAAGGAAGGTCGGGTAGACCAGGATCAGCGCGATCGGGCTGTCGAACAGGCCGAGCTGGAAGACCACCGTCGCCAGCGGGATGAACAGGATCGACGGCGGGACGAGATAGGCCAGGTAGATCCCGAGGCCCACATACTGGCTGCCCTTGAACCGCAGCCGCTGGATCGCATAGGCCGCAAGCGTCGAGGCGATCAGCGACAGGACCGTCGAGCACACCGCGACCGTCATCGTCGTCAGCAGCCAGCGCGGATAGGAGGTGCGGAACAGCAGAAGGTCGATGTGGGCGAGCGTCGGCGAGGTGATCCAGAACGGGTTGTGCGTGTTGTAGTCATACAGCTCGGCATTCGGTTTGAAGGCCGTGATGCTCATCCAGTAGAAGGGAAACAGCAGGATCAGCAGGAAGCAGGCGAGCGGGATCCACAGCACCACCATCCGGCGTGACTTGCTGTCCCAGGACAGCATCTCGGGCGGCGCGGCGGCGGTGTTGGGCGCGGGCGGGGCTTCGACGGTCGAGCTGCTCATGGTCGTGGCCCCTCAGTCGTTGCTCTCGCCCTGCTGCCACTTCCGGCGCGCCAGGGCGAAGTAGGAGAACAGGGTCGCGAAGACGAGGAAGGGCAGCATCGCGACGGCGATCGCCGCCCCCTCCCCCAATTGCCCGCCGGAGATGCCGCGCTGGAAGGCGAGCGTCGCGAGGAGCTGCGTGGAATTCACCGGCCCGCCGCGCGTGATGGCGTAGACGAGCTGGAAGTCGGTGAAGGTGAAGATGATGCTGAAGGTCATGACGATCGCGAGGATCGGCAGCAGCATCGGGAAGGTGATGTAGCGGAACCGCTGCCATCCCGTGGACCCGTCCAGCAGCGCTGCTTCATACAGCGAGGGCGAGATGGTCTGCAGCCCGGCCAGCAGCGAGATCGCGACGAAGGGAATCCCGCGCCAGACATTGGCCCCGATCAGCGACCAGCGCGCGGGCCAGGCCGTGTTGATGAAGTCGATGTTGGTGTCGCGCAGCCCGAGCTCGATGAACACCCAGGAGATGATCGAGAATTGCGGGTTGTAGATCCACCAGAAGGCGATCGCCGTCAGCACCGTCGGCACGATCCAGGGCAGCAGGATGATCGCGCGCAGGAAGGATTTGAACGGCAGGTGGTTGTTCAGCAGCAGCGCGAGCCACAGGCCGAGCCCGAATTTCAGCACCGTCGCGATGGCCGTGTAGAACACCGAGTAGAAGACCGCGTTCCAGAAGATCGGGTCTTCCATCAGGAACTCGAAATTCTCGAGCCCGACCCAGACGCCGCTGCGCCCGATGGTGGTGTCGGTGAAGGCGAGCCAGATGCCGAGGCCGAGCGGATAGGTCAGGAAGACCATCAGCAGTCCCACGGCGGGCAGCAGGCACATCACGACAAGCAGCGGCTTCCAGTCGAGCAATCTCGACAGCCAGTTCTGCTCCTGACTGCGGCGGACCCAGCCTTCGGCGGCGGTGACGGACATGGGACGGTCTCCCTCACGGTCCGGCGGCGCCACGACGGGCGCCGCCGGCGTCGTGGTGTCAGCGGCGGAAGATGCGGCGCGCGCGGCGATCGGCCTCGCGCATCGCGGCTTCGGGCGTGGCCTGGCCCGAGGCGACGGCGGCGAACATCTGCACCAGCACGTATTCGGCGTTGGCCTGGCCGGATGCGACGGTGATCGGCCCGCGATAGCCGTTCCAGAACTGGTTGTTCATGCTGTCGCGGAAGATCGTGACCTTCGGATCGGAGGTCCACACGGCGGCATCCTTGTAGGCATTCACCGGATGCGCCCAGTAGCCGAGGTTCGCGTCGAGCCAGGGTTCGTATTGCGGCTGCTCGAACAGGAAGGCGAGCAGCGCCTTCGCCGCGTTCGGGAAGCGGCTGTGGCGGAACACCATGGCGTTGAGCGTGAGCGGCGCGCTCGGCCACGACCCCGCCTGGCCCGGTGGCATGATGGTGTGCTCGGTGTCCTCGGCGATGGCGCGCGTCGCCGGGTCGTTCTTCAGCGCGAAATACAGCGACACGCCGTTCGAGGTGACGAACAGCGTGTTCGCCGCATAGGCCTGGTTGTTGCTGATGTCGCCCCAGGAGATGGTGCCGCCGTCCACGAAGGTCGGATACAGTTCCTTGAGGTAGTTCAGCGCCGCGAGCGTCTGCGGGCTGTTCACCGACACCGCACCTTCGGCATCCGTGATGGCCGCGCCATGCGACCACATCAGCCAGTTGGCGAAGCCGTTGCCGTCGCCGACCGCGTTGCCCAGCGCGAAGCCGGCGGGCTTGTTGGCCTGGCGCAGCTTCTTGCACATCTCGAGGAAGCCCGGCAGGTCGTCGGGTGGCGTCTGGTAGCCGACCTGGTTGACCGCGGATTTGCGCCACACGAGCGGGCCGGCGGTGCCGCCGAAGGGCAGGCCGATCCAGTTGTTGGTGCCGTGGCGCTTGCCGTACTTCTCGCCGACCGCCATCCAGCCGCCATACTTGCGGCCGACATACTCGGCGACGTCGGACACCTCGACCAGCTTGTCCACATAGATGTGCGGCGCGTCGCCGAAGCCGATGATGACATCGGGGCCGGCGCCGGTATTCGCGGTGACGGCGGTCTGCTGGTTGATATCCTCCCAGCCCACGAAATCCACGCGCACCTGCACGCCGGTCGCCTGGGTGAAGCGGGCGCAATTGGCGCGGAACACCTCCTCATCGGGCGCGACGAACCGGACAGGGCGCAGCATGCGCAGCGTGGCGCCGCTCTCGATCGGCAGGTTCGGCGGATTGACGCCCGGCGTGACCCGGACCTGCGACGATTGCGCGGCGGCCTCGCCACCGAGGGCGAGGGCCGCCGCCGCCGCCCCCGTCCCGATTATGCTGCGGCGCGTGATGATATTGGCCATCTATCGTTCCCTCTCCCTGTTCGTTGTGCCCAAGTCTCAGATGCGCTGGCCTGTCCCCTTGTCGAAGAGGTGAACCAGCGACAGATCCGGGCTCACCCGCAGGATCTCCCCGGGGCGTGCCGTGATGCGCTCGCGGAAGGCGCCCACCACCGTGGCCTTGCCGATATGCATCAGCACCTGCGTCTCCGACCCCGTCGGTTCGACGACATGGACCGTCGCGGGCATGCCGCCATCGGGGTCGAGGTGGAGGTGTTCGGGGCGGATGCCGTAGACGACCTCGCCCGAGGCGGGCGCGCGCGGCGGCAGGGGCCAGGCGACATCGCCCGCACCCAGGAAGGCACCGCCCTCGATCCGCCCTTCCAGCATGTTCATCGCCGGCGAGCCGATGAAGCCCGCGACGAAGAGGTTGGCGGGCCGGTCATAGAGTTCAAGCGGTGCCCCGGCCTGCTCGATGCGGCCGTGGTTCATGACCACGATCAGGTCGGCCATGGTCATGGCCTCGATCTGGTCGTGGGTGACGTAGACGGTCGTCACCTTGAGGCGCTGGTGCAGTTCCTTGATCTCGGACCGCATCTGCACGCGCAGCTTGGCGTCGAGGTTCGACAGCGGTTCGTCGAACAGGAACACCTGGGGGTTGCGCACGATGGCGCGGCCCATCGCCACGCGCTGGCGCTGACCGCCCGATAGCTGGCGGGGATAGCGGTGCAGCAGCTGTTCCAGCCCGAGGATCTTCGCGGCCTTGCCCACCTCCCGCTCCATCACCGCCACCGGCGCGCCGGCGAGCTTCATGGAGAAGGCCATGTTCTGGAACACGGTCATGTGCGGATAGAGCGCGTAGTTCTGGAACACCATCGCGATGTCGCGATCCTTGGGCGGGACGTTGTTCACCACCCGCCCGCCGATCGCGATCTCGCCGCCCGTGATGTTCTCGAGCCCCGCCAGCATGCGCAGCAGCGTGGATTTGCCGCAGCCGGACGGCCCGACCAGGACCACGAACTGCCCATCCTCGATGCCGACGCTGACCCCGTGCAGGATCTGCGTGCTGCCGAACGCCTTCCGTACTTCGCGGATATCGACCGTCGCCATTCATCCTCCCTTGTGGCCGGGCGGGTTTGCCCCCGCCTCCTGGCCGTGTCGCGGCCTACAGGCGGGACACGGCGGTTTCCTTCGACGTGATGAATTCGAGCAGCGCCGGCGTCCCGTTCCGCGTCTGCTCGATCCCGCGCTTGATGGCGGGGATGATCTCCGCGATCTTCGTCACCCGCTCGCCATAGCCGCCGAAGGCGCGCGCCATGGCGGCGTAGTCGCCGGAGATGTCGGTGGAGCGGTACTTCTCCGTGCTGACCGGCATGACCTTCAGCTCGATCGCCATGGAGAAGTTGTTGAGCAGGATCGACAGGATCGGGATGCGTTCGCGCACCGCCGTCTCGAAATCCATGCCGGTAAAGCCAATCGCCGCATCGCCCCAGACATTGATGCAGAGCTTGTCGGGTGCGGCGAGCTTCGCGCCCATGGCGAGGCCCAACCCGTAGCCGAGCTGCGTCGTCTTGCCCCAGCCGAGATAGGAGAGCGGGGTGCGCGCCACCCAGAAGGGCGAAAGCTGGTCGCGCGGCGATCCCGCATCATGGGTGATGATGGTGTTGTCCACATCAACGGTGCGCCAAAGGTCGCGCAGCACGCGATAGGGGTTGAGCGGTTCCGCATCGCTGTCCGTCTTGGCGGCCCAGGCGGCAAGCCACTCGGCGCGATGCTCCTGGATCTCGCGCGCCACCGGGCCGTGGTCGCGCTTCTCGCGCACGCGGCCTTCCAGCTCGGCGATCAGCGCATCGAGCGTCAGCGCCGCATCGCCCACCAGGCCGATATCGCAGGCGACGTCCTTGTTGAGATGATCGGGGTCGAGCGTCGCGTGGATGATCTTCTTCCCCGAGGGCATCTTCACGCCGAAATTGGTCTCGGTGAAGGAACACCCGATGCCCAGGATCAGGTCGGCATTGTCGAGGAAATGCCGCACCGGCTTCGGGATCGCGAGCCCACCGGACCCCAGCGCGAGCGGGTGATCCTCCGGGAAGGAGGACTTGCCGCCGAGGCTCGTCGTGACGGGCGCCGCCAGCAGTTCCGCGAGCCGCCGAAGCTGCGGCCAGGCGCGTGCCCAGTGCACGCCCGTCCCGGCGTAGATCACCGGCCGCTTCGCCGTCGCCAGCGCCTCGGCCGCACGCGAGACATCGGCCGGATCCGGGCCGTAGCGCGTGGCGATGACCGGCGTGTAGTTCAGCGGCTCGGGCACCTCCTCGTTCCACATGTCGGTCGGGATCTCGACCAGCACGGGCCCGCCGCGGCCGTTCCTCAGCCGGGTGAAGGCCCGGCGCAGGATGTTCGGCACCTCGGCCGCCGAGGTGATCGGCTCGGCCGACTTGGTGATGCCGCGCATCTGGACCGAGGAATTGAAGTTCGGATCGACATGCGCGAGCCGCCGCGCATAGCCCATTGGCAGCACCAGAACCGGGATGCTTTCGCCATAGCATTGCGCGACACCGCCATAGGCGTTCTCGGAACCCGGCCCATGCTGCATGCAGAAGGCGCCGATCGTCCGGCCCGAGGTGACGCGGCTGATGGCGTCCGCCATGTGCAGCCCGATGCGTTCCTGCCGCACCATCACCGGCCGGATGTCGATCTCCGCCGCGTGTTCGATCAGGTGATTCACCGGATAGCCCGTGAGGATATGGATCCCCTCACGCTTCATGATCTCGGCAATGGCCGCGCCCAGCTTCATCCGAACATTTCCTCATTGCCGGCACTCTTGCGGCCCGGCTGCTATGGCAGCCTAGACGGCGCTTCGCGCAGACGGCAACCCCCGCATTCTGCCTGCCTTAGTGACGGGCAGGCTGCTTAACATCCTGGCGTGCGATCACGTTGCGGCGCAGCGCGGCCCGCGCCGCGAAACCCGGGAATGCCGGCGACGTCCTGCACCCCCGCCCCCGCCCCCGCCCCCGAAGGCGGGATCCCGGACGAAACATCGGGTGGCGATGCACCGTGTGCGGGGATGCCGCTCCCGGTGAATGCCTGGACGGGCCTTCAGCTCGCGCTGTCGAGATCGCGCAGCGTACGCTGCGCCGCAGCGACGACATCGCGCGCGCCCGCCTGGCGCCCCCAGGCCATGGCCTGGCCGAGCCAGCGGCGCGCTGCCACCGCATCGCCGCGCGACGCCGCGCCACGCCCGGCGCGCAACATCAGGTCCGCCGCCACGCCCATCGACCCGTCGCGCCGCTCAGCCTCGGCCTGCAGCGCCAGAAGCCGCGCGAGGCCGCGATAATCGAGCGTATCACGCCGCAGCGTGGCGGCATCCTCGGCGAGCCGCCGCGCCCCGGCCGCGTCGCCATCCAGCATCGCCACCCGGGCAGCGAGTTCCAGCGCATCGCCCCGGAAGGCCCGCGACGACGGTTCGCCCAACGCCGCGCGCGCCGCCGCCAGCGCCTCTCGATCGCCCGCATCCGCGGCGATCAGGCCCCGCAGGAACCAGGCACGCAGCGCGGCATCGCGATCCGTCCCCACCTGCGCGATCACCTGGCGCGCCGCGGCATCGGCCGCCGCGGCATGGCCGAGCCGGTACTGGGCCAGCGCCTCGGCGAGCGTCAGCGTCGCCGGCACCGCCGCCTGCCGGCGCGTCAGCTCCGTCTCGACGTCCTGGGCGATGCGCAGCGCGGCGGCGGCATCGCCGCGCTCGAGCTCCGCCGCCGCCAGCCCGATCCCGGCATCGGCGATCGCCTCCCCATCGTCGCGCACCCGCGCACGCATGAGGGCCGCACCGTAGAGCCGCACCGCATCGTCCGGACGCTCGGCTTCCAGCGCCAGGCGGCCGGCGCGCGCTTGCGTCGCCAGGGTGCGGTCCTCGGGCGGCGGCGCCGGAGGTGGCGCGCCGCCGCCGCAGCCCGCGAGCAGCGGCAGGCAGAACAGCACGCGCCTCACGGCCGCAGCCTCTCGGCCGAAGGGCGCGTCGCCTCGCGCGGCGGCGGCCCGTCGCCGCCCAGCAGCCACAGGCCGCGCAACTGCGTCAGCAGCAATTCCAGTTCGCGCACCGATTGCTGCGTCTGCAACAGCAGGCCTGGCAGGGTGCCCGTGCTGTCCTCGATGTTGCGCAGGGTGCGCGGCAGGCGCGCAGTCGTCGCCGTCACGTCGCGGGCCGCACTCTGCAAGGTGGACAGCAACTGCTCGACGCGCCGGACCAGGCCGGGGATCACGCTGCCGCCCTCGCCGCGACTTTCGGTCAGCAGCCGTTCGGCTTCCGCGGCCATGGCGTCGATGCGCGCGATCAGCCGGTTCGCCGCATCGACCACCGAAGCCGCGTCGCGCGCCGCGTCCTCCGCGGTGCGCGCGAAGCTGTCGCTGGTCAGCAGGCGGCCCAGGCTGCCCTGCCCCAGCTCAATGCGCTGGGCGACCTGGCCGATCGTGTGGGACGTCCGGCCAATATCCTCGATGATCGGAAAGACGCGCTGGCGCAGTTCGTCCAGCAGCAGCGCCATCGGATCGGGCGGCGGCGGCTCGCGCACCGCCGTGAGAATTGTCGTCGCCGGGTCGAGCACCGGGCCATCGCCCGGCCCGACATTCAGGAATACCGCTCCCTGCGCGCCGCGGCGCTGGCGGATGGCGACCGGGGAATCACGTCGGACGAAGTCGCGTGCGGCGGGTTCGCTCAGCTCGATCTCGGCGATCAGCCGGCGTTCCGGTGCGAAGACGATGCGCCGCACCGTTCCCGCCGGGACGCCGAGGATTTCGACCTCCGCCCCGGCCTGCAGGCCGGCAGCGCCCTCCCGCGGCAGGGCCACGCGGAAGCTCATCGCCTCCGGCGCCTGCGCCCGGGACGCGACCGGCGCCGCCACGAGGGAGACGGCCAGCACCAGGGCCGCGACGGCACCCCGGCCGGGCAGGCGTCCCATCACGGACAGCACCCGTCACCCATCCCCTCGCGACGCTGCACGGCCATCACCCTCATCCCCGCCTCATGTCGCCAGGACCCTAGGTGGCCGCCGCAGGCGCCTCAAGCACGGAGTGCTGGCGCTTCCGTCCCAAACCTATAGCCTCCGTGCGACGGCAACGTCCGTCATGGGGAGACAACCAGGGATGCATCTGTCGGATCGGATCACCGGCGGCTTTCTGCTGCTGCTCGGTCTGCTCGCCTTCTGGGGCGGGTCGCGGCTGCCCGGCGTGCCGGGGCAGGATGTCGGCCCTGCCGTCTTTCCCATGGTGGTCGGCGCGGGCCTCATGCTCTGCGGCGCGCTCATCGCCTTCGGCATCGGGCAGAGCTTCGAGGAACCGGACCCCGAGCCCGAGGAAGCCCATGCCGGGCTGGCGCGCTGGCTTGGCAAGCGGCGCGTGCTCGCGGCCTTCGTGCCGCCGGCGCTGCTGCTGTTCTACGCCCTGGCCTCCGAGACGCTGGGCTTCCTGCCGACAGCCTTCGTGGTGGTGCTGGCGGCGGCGCTCGCGCTCGGCGCGTCGGCGCGCCTGGCGCTCGCCATGGCGGTCTGTGCACCGCCCTTCGTGCACCTCGTCTTCTTCAAGCTGCTCCGCGTGCCGCTGCCCGCGGGCATCCTGCCGACGCCGTGGTGACGCGATGACCGAGATGCTGGAAGCCTTCCGCCTGGTCGCCGCACCGGACGTGCTGATCGCGATCATGGCCTCCGCCGTCTACGGCCTCGTCGTGGGGTCGCTGCCGGGCCTGTCGGCCACCATGGCCACCGCGCTGCTGGTGCCGGTGACCTTCTACCTCTCGCCCATCGCGGCGGTGGCGACGATCATCACGGCCTCGGCCATGGCGATCTTCTCGGGCGACATCCCGGGCGCGCTGATGCGCATCCCGGGCACCCCGGCCTCCGCCGCCTATACCAACGAGGCCTACGCCATGACCCGCAAGGGCCAGGCGGAACTCGCGCTCGGCGCCGGGCTGTGGTTCAGCGCGATCGGCGGGATCGTCGGCACGCTGTCGCTGATCCTGATGGCGCCGGCGCTGGCCGAGATGGCGCTCTCCTTCTCGACCTTCGAGTATTTCTGGCTCGCGCTGCTGGGGCTGATGTGCGCGACGCTGGTCGCGCGTTCCTCCCCGATCAAGGCGATCGCGGCGATGCTGCTCGGCCTGCTCTTCGCCTGCGTCGGCATGGAGAACCCGGGCGGCGTGCCGCGCTTCACCTTCGGCATCACCGACCTGCTCGGCGGCATCGAGCCCATCCCGGCCCTGGTCGGCGTCTTCGCCGTGTCCGAGGTGATGCGCGCCATGACCACCCCCGAGCCGCCGCCCCTGCCACGGCGGCGCTTCGGCTCGATCCTCGCCGGCCAGTGGAAGCTGACGAAGATGTATCAATGGCCGATGTGGCGGGGGAACATCGTCGGCATCATCATCGGCGTGCTGCCGGGCGCAGGGGCGGACATGGCCGCCTGGGTGTCCTTCGCCATGTCGAAGAGGTTCTCGAAGGAACCGGAGAAGTTCGGCACCGGCCATCCGGAAGGGCTGGTGGAGGCCGGCGCATCGAACAACGCCTCGCTCGCCTCGGGCTGGGTCCCGGCGTTGCTGTTCGGCATCCCCGGCGACACCATCACGGCGATCGCGATCGGCGTGCTCTACATGAAGGGGCTGAACCCGGGGCCGACGCTGTTCACCGAACGCGCGTCGAGCATGTACGCGCTCTACATCATCTTCATTCTTGCCAACATCATCATGATCCCGCTCGGCATCGCGATGATCCGGCTGGCGAGCCTGGTGCTGCGCGCGCCGCGCGCGGCGGTGATGCCGGTGATCGTGCTGCTCTGCGCGGTGGGGGCCTTCGCCACGGGCAACAACCTCTTCTCCGTCATGCTCGTCGGGCTGTTCGGCGTCATCGGCTTCGTCATGGAACGCAACGGGTATCCGGTCGCGGCCATGGTGCTCGGCATCGTCATGGGCAGCATGGTGGAGCAGAGCTTCGTGACGTCGCTGATCAAGTCGGACGGGGACATCCTGCCCTTCTTCGAACGGCCGGTGTCGTCCGTGCTCGCGGCCATGGCCATCGCCGCGCTGCTCTGGCCCGCCGTCGTCTGGTTCGCGAGACGCTTGCGACCGGCCGAAGCAGCGGGATAGCGTCGTTTCGCTATCAGGAGGAAACCAAGAAATGCGCAACATCACCCGCCGCGGCGCCCTCGCCGCGGGCGCCCTCGCCGGGATCGCGCCGCTCGCCCGGCCAGCCCTCGGCCAGGGCAACTATCCCGCCCGTCCCGTCCAGGTGATCGTGCCCTGGGGCGCGGGCGGCGGCACCGACGCCACCGCGCGTATCGTCGCTGCCTTGCTCGAGAAGGAGATGGGCCAGCCCTTCAACGTCGTGAACCGCACCGGCGGGTCTGGCGTGGTGGGCCATGCCGCGATCGCGGGCGCCCCGCCCGATGGCTACACGATCGGCATGATCACGGTCGAGATCTGCATGATGCACTGGCAAGGTCTCACTGAGCTCAAGCCCGCCTCCTACACGCCGCTCGCGCTGATGAACGAGGATCCGCCCGGCGTGCAGGTGAATGCCAGTTCGCCCCATCGCGACATCCGTGCCCTGGCCGAGGCGATCAAGGCGAGCCGGCCTGGACAGATGAAGGCCTCGGGCACCGGCCAGGGCGGCATCTGGCATCTGGCGCTCGCCGGCTGGCTCGGCGCGATGGGGCTGCGCGCGGACCATGTCCGCTGGGTGCCGTCCAATGGCGCGGCGCCGGCGATGCAGGATCTCGCCGCGGGCGGGCTCGACATGGTCACCTGCTCGGTGCCCGAGGCCCGCGCGATCATCGAGGCCGGGCGCGCGCGCTCGCTCGCGGTGATGGCGCCGCAGCGCAATCCGCAATTCGCCAATGTCCCGACGCTGAACGAGACGCTCGGCGTCAACTACAGCGTCGGCGCCTGGCGCGGCATCGCGGCCCCGCTCAACCTGCCCACCCCGATCGCGCGGCAACTCACCGTCGCGCTGCAGAAGGTCTGGAACGGCCAGGAATTCAAGGACTTCATGAATGCCCGCGGCTTCGGCATGACCTGGGGCGACGCGGACGGTTTCGCCACCCACATGCAGCAGGCCGACCGCACGCTGGGCGATGCGATGAAGGCAGCGGGGCTGGTGCGAAGCTGAAGCAGGGTGCGGGAGGGGAAGAGCCCCTCCCGCCTCACCGCCCCTTGAAGACCGGCTTCCGCTTTTCCGCGAAGGCGGCGAGCGCTTCCTTCGTGTCCTCGGTCGTCGCCAGCAGCGCCGTCTGCGTCTGCTCGTAGCGATACCCCTCGTGCAGGGGCATGTATTCGTTGAGCGTGAAGGCGCGCTTCGCCGCTTCGACCGCCAGCGGCACCTTGCCGGCGATCTCCCGCGCCATCGCCTGCGCCGCCGGGAGCAACTCGTCCTTCGGATAGCAGCCGGACGCGACGTTCATGCGCAGCAGGTCGGGCCCATACAGGCGCCGCGCCGTCATCAGGAACATGCGCGCATCCGACTGGCCGAAATGCCGCAGCACGTGCTTCACGCCGCCGGCGAGGCCGACATCGACCTCGGTCATCGCCATGAAGGCGTCCTCGGCGACCAGGATGATGTCGCAGACCAGGGCGAGCACGCAGCCCGCCCCGATCGCCGCGCCGTTCACCGCCGCGATCACCGGCTTGGCGCATTCCATCACGCAGTCGAAGCCGCCGCGCACCGCGCGGCTGTGGCGCGGGAAGGCGCCGGGCCTCGATGCATCCGGCCGGTCCTTCAGATCCGCCCCGGCCGAGAAGGTCCTGCCCGCGCCGGTCAGCACGATGGCGCGCACATCCGGCATCGCGTGCAGCACGTCGAAGACGCGCATCACCTCCTCGCGGAAGATGCCGTTCTGTGCGTTGACGGGCGGGCGGTCGATGACGACCGTCGCCACGCCGTCCGCGACATCGATGCGGAAGACCGTGAGGTCCTCCAGGCCGGGCATCGTGCTCATGCGGTGAAGGCGACGCCCTTCTCGGGCACCAGCACCTGGGCCTTGGCGCCCGCCATCTCCGCGACGAAGCCGGACGCATCCGGCAGCAACAGGCCGAAGGTCGCGTAGTGGCAGGGGATCGCGGTCTTCACGCTCGGCAGGAAGCGCTTCAGCGCCAGCGCCGCGCCGCGCGGCCCCATGGTGAAGCGGTCCCCGCAGGGCACCATGGCGATGGCGGGCCGATACAGTTCATCGATCAGCGCCATGTCCGAGAACACGTCGGTGTCGCCCATGTGGTAGACGACGGGTTCCGCCTTGTCCTTCGGCGTCACGACGATGCCGTTCGGCAGGCCGAGGCATTGCGACACGCCATTCGCGTCGATCTCGGACGACGAATGGAAGGCGATGGTCAGCGAGACGCTGAAGTCGCCCTGATCCGTCGTGCCGCCCGTGTTCATCGGATCGAGCTTCTCGACGCCCTGCCGCGCGAGATACATGGCGAGGTCGAAATTGGTCACCAGCTTCGCCCCGGTGCGCTTGCAGATCGCCACCGTGTCGCCGATGTGGTCGCCATGGCCATGCGTCAGCAGCACATGCGTCGCCCCGGCGCTGGCCGCTTCCGCATCGCCGCCGAAGGCCGGATTGCCCGTCAGGAACGGGTCGATCATCACGACCGAGGAGCCGAATTCCAGGCGGAAGGCGGAATGGCCGAACCAGGTGATCTTCATCGGGAGACTCCGTATTCAGGGAAAGGTCATGCGGATCGTATCGGCGATCAGGGCGGGCTTGTCCTTGCCCTCGATCTCCATGGTCCCGCGCACCACGATCCGGTGCGTGCCGTTCGCGCCATCATCCACCGCAACCAGCGCCTGGCGCAGACGCACCCGGTCCCCGGCCTGCACCGGGTTGATGATGCGCACCTTGTCCGAGCCGTAGTTCAGCGTGCGCGAGGGCCACGTCACCTTGTACACGCCCGCGCCGAGCTTCGGCAGCAGCGACAGCAGCAGATAGCCATGCGCGATGGTCTTGCCGCCCGGCATCTCGCGCCGCGCCCGTTCCACATCGACATGGATCCACTGATGGTCGCCGGTGACGTCGGCGAAACGATCCATCATCTCCTGCGTCACCTCGAGCCACTCGCCGACGCCGAGTTCCTGACCGACCAGCGCCTTCAGCGCCTCCGGCGTTGCCACTTCGCGCATACGTTCCTCCGTGCCTTTGGCGTAGATCGCGCCTGGCCGGAACCGGCCAGGCGCGACGCTGCTCGATCGAACAGTCTTGGGCGCGGAGTGTCGTGCGGGGCCGCGATCCGATCAACCCCGCCCGGGCGTCATCAATTCGCCGCGAAGCAGTAGAACAGCCCGCCACCCCCGGTGCTGCGCAGCCCTTCCGCACTGCAGCCGCGCGAGGGGTGGGAGGTGTTCCAGGAACGCGACGGCTCGTCGTCCCGCAGCCCCAAGCGGTCGTGGTGGCCGACCATGGCGGACCCATCGGCGCCGGAATAGGTCCAGTTGCGGCAGGTTGTGTCCTGGCCCGGCGGAAAGGCCGTGCCGTCGGCCTGCGAGCCGGTGAGCATGTCGTGGTTGTTCACGGCATCGCCGCGGCCGCTCACCGGCTCGCCGCGCTCGGTCAGCGCGGTGTCCTTGGTGATGGCGTTGGTGCCGTGCAGTTCCTCGGCATTGCGGGCGACGACGACGCCGCGCGCATTGCGCCAGGGCCCCTGGCCGATGCGGTCGCGGGCGTTCACCGCCGGGCTGGTCGGCGTCGCGCTGGTGCTGAGGTAGGCGCGCCATTCCGCCGGACCCAACCCAGCCGCGATCGCCAGCGCGCGGCAATGCGCATCCGCCCCGGCAAGGCCGCCCAGATCCCCGCCGCGCCCCGGCCCGACGCTCGTGACGAAGAACGTCATCTGGCCAGGCTGGGGCGGCTGGCTCTGGAACTGGGCCTGAGCCGGCGCCCCGAAGCCGATCAGCGCGGCCAGTGCGAGAGAAAGCCGTGTCATGTGAACTCTCCCATGCGGCGCGACCTTCACCGGGCGCCTGCCGCGGCAGCATGCCGCAAATCGCACCGGGCGCGGAAGCGCGCCAGGGATCAGGCGGCGAGTGCCATCACCATGAACACGGCGCCGAGCGAGGCCGCCGAGGCGCCGATGGCGGTCTGCAGCCGGGGCAGCCGGGCCGCCGCGCGCCGCGCCAGCAGCATGACGCCGAGGCCGATGGCCGCCTGGGTCAGCGCCAGCGCGGCCAGATAGGCTGCCAGCGGGCCTTGCTCGGCGCCGATGATCGCCTCGGCGAAGGCGTGGCCATGGAACAGCCCGGCGGCCCCGAAGGCGAGCGGCAACAGCGCCCCTGGAAGCCCGCGCCACAGCAGCGCAAGACCGGCGAGAAGGAGGGACAGGGCGACGATCGCCTCGACCGGCCCGAAGCCGATGCCGGCGATATGCGCCAGGCTGCCGGCGAAGCCGCCCAGCACGAAGACCAGGATGGCCACGGAGCCGCGCCCGGCGGGCAGCGTCGCGGCAAGCAGCCCGGCGGCGATCAGGAAGGCCAGGTGATCGAGCCCGATCACCGGATGAGCGATGCCGGAGACGAAGCCCTGCCACAGGCTGGCGGGCACCGCATTGTCCATCGCGTGATGCGCGGCGGCCGGCAGGGGCATCAGGGCAAGCAGGGTCGCGAGGCGCTTCATGGGGGTCTCCTCTTTGTCCGCCATGCTCGCCGGCACGGCGCCGCGCGGCAAGCCCGCGGTCAGATAGGACAGACCCCCGCCTCGCATTGCAGCCTGGCGAGATCCACCGCCTCGGCCACGCCCGGATCGCGGATGCCGGCGACGATGGCGGCGAAGCGGTCCTCGGGCACCTCCTCCTCCGGCAGGTATTCGTAGCCCAGGTCACGATCGGGGCGGCTCGGCAGGACGGCGCAGCAGCGCAGATGCGGCTGATGCGCGCGCAGCAGGGCGCGGAAGGCGTCGAGCCCGACGCGGTCCGTCGCGATCTTCAGCGTGTAGGATACCTGGTTGCCGCGCGACGCGCCGATCCAGTGGCGCTCAAGCAGCATCAGCCAGCGATACTGCTCCTCCGGCGTCGCTTCCGGCGCCGTCACCAACCGGTCGCCGATGCCGAGGCGTTGGATCAGCGGCAGCGTCGGAAAGCCGACGATGGTCACGTCCGGATAGCTCTCCAGCGCCCGCGTCGGATAGCCGCGTCCGGCGTATTGGGCGATCAGCGGATCGGCATCGGCACCGCCGCGGAACTGCACCCAGCGGATGTATTGCCGCCGCGCCGGCAGATGCGCGCCCTCGGCCAGGCCAAAGAGCTTGCTGGTCGTCCCGGCGGGCTTGATCGTCGTGACCGTCACCGGCGGCGCCATGCCGAGGGCATGCGCGTAGCGCGTCGCTTCCTCCTTCGCCACCGCCGAGAGCCGCGCCAGCATGTCCCAGAAGGGCTTGGCACGCGCCTCGTCGATCAGGTCGCGGAAGCCGAGGCCGAAGCGCGCCCAGGCCCATTCGTGCAGCCCGGTGGGACCGATGCCGATGCGGTTCGTGCGCGCGACTTCGGCGGCGTAGAGCGCATCCATGCGGTTCACCCGGATCAGGAACCGCACGCCGAGGCGCACCGCATCCTCCACCCGCGCATCCCAATCGCGCGCGATGCCATCCGGCACGGCGCCAGGCACCAGGCCATGCAGCGGCACGGGACAGGCCAGCAACGGCGCGAAATCGGAGATGACGCAATAGCCGCCGGTCACGTGCAGCACGACCTCGCCGCAGGGATTGGTCGTGACCGGGAAGATGGTGGTGGCGGCGCGGCGCGCGACATCCTCCAGCAGCGCCGCGCCCCCGGTGATGCGATATCGTGCGGAACCCGCCTCCGCCGTCGCGGGCTTCCGCCGCGCGAAGCCGGTGCGCGCATCCTCCAGCCGATCGCCGTTGATGAAGCCGGGTTCGCCGTTGATGTAGGCGCAGGCCGTCGCGGCCGCGAACAGCGCCTTGGCATGGCGGGTCAACGGCTCGTCATCATCGCGGCCGAGGCATGACCAGAATGCCGCATCGACCATCAGCGAATGGTTCGCTGTCCACAGCCCGCCTTCGGCCTTTAGCTTCACGAAGCGCAGCGCGCCCGGATCGCGCCAGGACTTCGTCGCCATCCGTGCCGCGCGCCGCGCGCCGCCGACCTGCACCTCGGTCGAGAGGACATGGTCGGCCCGCAGCGCCTGTTCCCACGGGCGCATGGCCTCGCCCTGCGGGTTGCGGTCGCGTGCGGCCTCGATGACATCGCGCCGCAGGTTGATGAACGCACGCAGCAGCGCCAGCGGCCCCGAGGCCGGGCGCCCCTGCATGCCGCGGATCGGCGCGCCGAGCGGACGGATCTGCGAGAGATCGAGCAGCAGCGCGCGCCCACGCTCGCGACGGAAGGCCATGGCTTCGAGCGTCTCGACCGCCCGCGCCCAGCCCTCCCGCGTATCGGCGACGACGTGGCGCACCGCATTCGCGGGCACGCGCGACAGGTCGTGCACCAGCTCGCGCGCGAGGAAGGCGCGCACATCGGATTCCTCGATGCCGTTGAAGGCGTCGAGGCCCATGCCCCAGCGCAGCAGGCCGAACTCCACGCCGAAGCGGTGCAGCGCGGCGCGGTCGCGCGGCCAGTCGCGATGGGTGGGCGCGAGGTACAGCAGCAACTCCGGCGCCTCCGCCCAATCCACCGGGCAGAGATCGTCATCATAGGCGCGCCCGACGCCCGCACCGTTCAGCAGCAGGTAGAATTTGGTGAAGGAGGCGCCGGCGGTCGCGCAATTGGTGAAGACCTCCATGTTGCGCCGCGGCTGATCCGGATCGCCATGCTGGAGGTGCCGGCCGGAGGTGATCAGCGCGCCGGTCGCGATCGCGTTGCGCAGCCGCGCCTGCTCGATGGTTTCCACCGAGGTCGGCGCGCGGCCCAGCAGCGCCATGTTGCCCGCCGCGACGCGATCGGCGACGCGGCCGAAATCCTCCTGGTCGGATGGGCGCAGCACGGTACGCCGCGCCACGGCCAACCCCATGCCGGGGTCGAAGGGGCGGGCGGGCAGCGGAGCCTCGCCGAAGGCCGCGCCGGGCGGGGCGGCATCGACGGGCGGCGCGGGGGTGAAGCCGTCCATCGTCTCCTCCGCCGCCAAAGGGGGGTTCGGGCGGCACACCCAATATAGGGGGTCGCGACTCGGTTTCCCACCACATCTCGGGATGCCGTGCGGTGGACATGGGACGGAACGGCGCGCAGGCTGTGACCGCCCCACCGACCCGCGCGAGAGCAGCATGAACGCCGTCAGCCAGACCAACTCGCCGATCGTCTCGGCCTTCATCGCCCATACGCCCGGCTCCGCCGCGGCCTATGAGGAGGCGCGGCAGCACTTCCCCGGCGGGGTGACGCATGATGCGCGCTATGTGCGGCCGCATCCGCTCGCCATCACCCATGCCGCCGGGCCGCGCAAATGGGATGTCGATGGCAACGAGTATGTCGATTACGCGGGCGGGCATGGCGCGCTGATCCTGGGCCACGCGCATCCGGCCGTGACGGCGGCGGTCGCCGAGCAGTTGGCCAAGGGCACGCATTACGGCGCCAACCACGCGCTGGAGACCCGCTGGGCGGAACTCGTGAAATCCATGGTGCCGAGCGCGGAGATGCTGCGCTTCACCAATTCCGGCACCGAGGCGACGCTGATGGCGCTGCGCGTCGCCCGCGCCGCGACGGGCCGCACCAAGCTGCTGCGCCTGCGCGGTCATTTCCATGGCTGGCACGACCACATGGCCTTCGGCGTCACCGGCCATTTCGACGGCACGCCGACGCCGGGCATCCTGGAAGCGCTGACCGACAACGTGGTCCTCGCCGACCCGAATGACGAGGCCGGGCTGCGCGCCCTGATGGCGGCGCATGGCAGCGAGATCGCCGCCGCGATCCTGGAACCCACCGGCTCGACCTATGGCCAGGTGCCGCTGCGTGACAGCTTCGTGCATCTGCTGCGCGAGGAGACGGCGAAGCTCGGCATCGTGCTGGTCTTCGACGAAGTGGTCACCGGCTTCCGCGTCGCGCGCGGCGGTGCGCAGGAGGCGCTCGGCATCCGTCCCGACCTCACGACCCTTGCGAAGATCCTGGCCGGCGGCCTGCCGGGCGGCGCGGTGGTCGGCCGGCGCGACCTGCTGGAACTGCTCGACCCCGAACGCGCCGCCGCGCGGGGCGTGGAGAAGATCCCGCACCAGGGCACCTACAACGCCAATCCGCTGTCTGCCGCCGCGGGCATCGCGACGCTCGAGATCCTGCGCGACACCGATGCCATCGCCCGCGCGCACGCCTATGCCGCCGAACTGCGCGCCACGCTGAATGGCGTGCTCGATGAGATGTCCGTCCCCTGGGCCGTCTATGGCACCAACACCGGCGTGCACATCTTCACCAACTGGAAGAAGCTGCCGATCACGCCATCCAGCTTCGATCCGCTGGCGCTGAGCTATTCCGACCTCAAGGTGCCGCGCGGGACGCAGGTGGTGACGAAGCTGCTGCTCGCCATGCGCACCCATGGCGTCGATTTCTCGCCCTGGCCGGGCGGGCCCGTCTCGGCCACGCATGGCGCGGCGGAACGCGACGCCACCGTCGCCGCCTTCCGCGCCGCGCTGCGCGACCTGCGCGTCGAGGGCGAGATTGGCTGACATGCCCACCGCCTTCACCGCGCGCGCCCTGCTGCTCGGCGAGAGGCTCGATCATCGCGGCCTCCCGCGTGATGGGGCACCGCTCTTCGATCCGGTGCCGCTCGCCACGCCGGAGGGGCTGACGGCCTTTGCCTTCCGTTGGGGCGCGGTGGTGCTGATCGGGGCCACGCCCGAACAGGAAACAGCGATCATCGAGTTGCTGCGCCCGCGCGTGACCAATGCGCTGACCAAACCGATCGAGGAAGTGGCGAGCATCCTGCCCGGCGCGGAGCAGGATGGCGTCGATGCGGATGGCGTGGTGCGCCTGCGCGACATGGCGCCGGCACGGCTCGCGGTGGTGGCGGATGCGCTGGCGAAGAGCGCGGCCCTCGCCCATCAGGAAGTGCTGCTGACCCAGGCGCTGGACCGACTGGAACCCATCGTCACCACGCTACGGACGGAAGGGCGGCTGTCGGCGTCGTCGCGCGCGCTGCAACGGCAGATCGGGCACGCCCTCGCCGCGCGCAGCCGCACCACCGCGCGTGTGGAAGCGGAGGACAAGCCGGAACTGCTGTGGGACCACCCGGAGCTCGAACGCCTGCATGCGCGCCTGGCCGACGAATACGAGCTGAAGGAACGCAGCGCCGCGCTCGATCGCAAGCTGTCGCTGATCGGCGATACGACGGAAGGCGTGCTGACGCTGATCCACGGGCGGCGCGCCCTGGGGCTCGAGATCGCGGTCGTGGTGCTGGTGGGGATCGAGGTGGTGTTCACGCTGTGGGAGTATCTGGTGAAGCCGCTCGTGCTGCGGTGACGCGCGGCGGTGGGCAGCGGGCGAAGGAGCTTGCTGACGTCCGCCGTGGAATGGGGGGGGGGGGGGGGGGGGGGGGGGGGGGGGGGGGGGGGGGGGGGGGGG
>JAYSDS010000080.1:24548-28078 GCA_041914265.1 Roseomonas sp. | reverse complement strand
AAGGAGGCCAACTGTCTCATCACCGATGGATCCCGTTCAGGGGGGAAGGTCAGGCCTACGATGATCGAATGAAGCCCGCGGCTGATGCGTTGGGTGACGCAAGCTTGAGGCCGGCGGCAAAACAGGTCTCTGCAGAGTTGCAGCTCAGCTTTGCATCGACGGGGGCCTTCAAGTACGTCCACGCTCCGGTTTTCGAGGACGCCTCTAAGCAGACCATCAACGGTCAGACGATCCACCGACCAAAGCGGGCCACGTGGCGGCTGCGGCGTTGCGGGCGTGTTCGCATGCCATATGCAGCGGCGCTTTTGGATCTTTACACCAGCGTCATGAGTCGCCACGCCTTCGATCTCGACTTCATGTCGCCGGGGATCGGCCCGTCCGCCGTAGCCCCACCCGCACTGGAGGACAATCACCATATCTGATTGAACGACGCTGAGTGGGCTGCGGGCGCTAGCTCACTTACGGCAGCGATGTATCCGCACACCGAGTGGCAGGTAAACTACGGCAACTTCGCCGCAATCGTCACACGACTGGAGACAGTAGCATGGACGACGTCCACAGGAACAGCGTCGATCCAATCGTACGGCTGAAGTCCGAGCATCAGGCATTGGCCGTTCTGCGAGTTCTGAGCCGTCTTTCGGGATTCGCGAGCAACGAGCGTTTGCTGCACGATTGGCTGCAAAGCATAGGGCTTGTTGCGGATCGCGAACAGCTAATTGGCCTGCTTGTGAATCTTCAGCGCTCTGCGCTCCTGGTACTCGATGAGATTGATGGGCTGACCGTGGTCAGGCTAACGGCCAAAGGGCACGAGGTGGCTCGGGGCATCGTACAGGTTGACGGTGTTTTGCGTCCGCCACCGGAATGCCCCTACTAGATGTTTAATCCATGATTTTGCCGGTGCGGCGACACCGATAGCGCATGTTCATCCAGCCTTCAGTGCTGCTGCCCAACCACCCTGGCTGCCATTCTTCGGACCCGAGCAGCTTGAATTCGTACACTCTGCTGCCCGCAACTTGCGGATGTCAGGCAATGCCGGACCGCACGCCTGACCCGCCCGAATCGTGCACCTCGGGAGCACTGGACTGCCGTGTCTCGATGAGAATCGGAAACAGGAAGAAGACAAGCTTCCGCAGGTCCTGAGGGAGCCGGACCTCGGCGACGCCGTTGCGAGCGTCAGAAATCAGTCTGGCCTCTTTTGCGCGCCACTTCGCTTGGTCACCCGCTCCATGAAAGGCCGCGCGGTGGCCGTGGACGTCGATGAGCGCCAGAAAGGCGCGAACGGCTCCGCGCTGGTTGGCGTGCAAATAATTCGCGACGGCGACGAGGTTCTTCAGGTTGTAGCCGACAATCCGACCACGCTCGGCGCTGGAGAATGCATTGATGATGCGCGCAATGCCCCAACAGTTGGATGCGGCGTTCGGGGTCGGGATGCCCTCACGGAAAAGCGCGCCGCGCAGGTCATCCCAGCCCTCCTGCGTGATCCTCTCCTCGTCCTCGAAGAAGGAGAGGACCTTGTGGCGCAGGCCAGCGCTTCGCGCCGCGCGCTCGGCTTCCGCGGCTTGCTCGGCTGCCCGCCGTGCCGTCTCGGCGGCCACCTCTTTCCGGCGCCGGAGCGCCGCCAGTGTCTCACGTTCGATCCGTTCGAAGTCGTAGAGAAAGACGCGCTGGCCCGGCACATCGAAGGTCAGGTTGGCGAAGGGCACCAGGGCATCGGCCCAGCCATACTCGCCGCCGGGGGAGATGGTCCGGTGGTGAACACGGACAATGAAGTAACCGGCGGCGCGAGAGGCCGCGGCCGTTGCGTTGTCAACGACGAGGGCGTTCGAGTTATTCGGGAAAAATATGTCGTCCTCCGTCGCGCGGCGGTAGGACGGGTCGAAGCGTCGCAGTATCCAGACGAGCAGACCACCCTCGGCCGCATAGAAGGCGCTGCGGTCCGCCACGACGTCCAGGAAGGTCGTGGTGAGCTGCGCCTCGAAGGCGAAGCGGAGCCCGCCAGGGCCGACCGCACGGACATCAGGCCGACGGAGAGAGAGCCCGTCGCCGGCTTTCCAGGTCGACTCAGTCAAGACGTCTCGAAATTCGGTATCCAGCCCGAGGCATTCGGCTACCAGTTTCTTCGTTTCCCTGTGGAGCCGGCTCTCCTGCTGGCCACGATAGATCATCTCTCGGTAGTCCGCCTGGGTCCGACCAGACCGGGTAATCGCAGGGCAATTCCCGTCCTCTGAGACGTGCCGGAAAAACGCGCGCTTTTGTGTCGAAAAGGCGAAGCGCACCGGCACGTGACAGATCTGGCAAATGAGCCTTGGACGTCCGGCTCGGATCGCGATGGCGTTCTCGCGGCGCAACCGCATCCAGCGATCGTAGCGAATCGATCGGATGAGGTCCGCCGAGGCGTAAGCAACGCCTGACCACACACTGATAACGTGGGTGATCTCCGGCTGCTCGACCGGCGAGGTCATGGCGGTCGGCTCTACAGTGACATTCTTGAGCTTCGGGCTTGGAAGGTCGTTCAACACGGCTCGTCCATGGGATCGCGCGCAATAGTGCTTGTCCAGCCTTTCAAGCTCTCGCCGGCGAGCGACGGGCCGTACAGCTGAGACATGCTAACGCCGCGCCCTGAACCCGGCAGCAGCCAATGATACCCACCTGGGCGTACTTGCGGGGTCGGAGCATGCGAGCATGATTTCGGCGCCCAGCCTCGTCTGCTGGGCAATCCCCAAGCACAACTCTGGGCCGGCGGCATAAGTCAAAGGCGAACTTTTTCAGTGAGATAGAGCTTGAGGGTAAAATCGACCTACCCTCAAGGTTCGGAGACTCTCCGCTCTCTCCGGCCCGAATTCGACGGTCGTTGCGGCCTCGAACCATCAAGGTCCACGCGCAAACCACGGCCAAACCTGCGCCTCAGCGCGATGCGCCGTGCAGGAGAGACAGGTTGTGAGAGAGAAGAATGGAGCGGGCGAAGGGATTCGAACCCTCGACCCCGACCTTGGCAAGGTACTGAAAGCCAAGCGTTCTCAAGGGCGTAAGTAGTCACGGCATCGCAAATCTACGCACGCGGAACCAAGGGTTTCGCAGATGTTGCGTGCTAGTTGCGTGCTACCTCAGTCCGGCCCCCAAGGCCAGTGTCATCATGGCTGGCGCTCCTCCCGCTTGCGGGCGGTGGCGCCATGAGCATCGCCGCCATCAACTGGGCTCGCGCCGTCCGGGGTATCTCGGCCACCCAGAAGCTCGTCCTTCTGCTGCTCGCCGACACGGTGAACGAGGGGTTCACGTTCTGGCCCTCGGTCAAAACGATCCAGACGGATTCGGGGCTTACCGACCGCGCCGTGCGGGACGCTCTGAATGCTCTCGAGCGCCATGGCCTGATCTCCGGGCAGCGGAAGATAGGTGCGCCGACGCGGTGGACCCTGCACGTTTCGGATGCTGAACCCCGGAAGGACGTTCCGGGGACCCCGGAACCACGTTCCGACCTACCCCGGAAGGACGTTCCGGGGACCCCGGAACCACGTTCCGACCTACCCCGGAAG
>JAYSDS010000080.1:0-24448 GCA_041914265.1 Roseomonas sp. | reverse complement strand
GACGTTCCGGGGACCCCGGAACCACGTTCCGACGTAACTAGAGAGAACGAGAAATCAAACGAGAAGGAACGGGAGGGAGGCACGCGCGGCCGCGCGTCCGAGCAACAGGCCTCCCTCCTGACGGCGGCTTCATCAACGCGGAGCCCATTGACACCCAGGCGGGAGCAACGACCCTCCCGCGACCACGGCATGCGGCTGCCGCCGGACTGGCAGCCGAGCTCCGAAGATCGCGCCTACGCCGAGGGCCTTCGCCTCGACGCCACGCGCATCGCCGAAGCTTTCCGTGATCACTGGCACGCCAAGGCTGGCCCAGATGCGGTCAAGCGCGATTGGTCCGCGGCATGGCGCACCTGGTGCCGCAATGAGATCAGGTGGGAAGGCCGTCGATCGCCAGCCTCTGCCGCTCCGAAGCCATCCGCCACCGATCGACGCTTGGATTTCGTGGCGGAGCTCATGCGCGGTGATGCTGCACCTTTCGGAGAGCCTCGCTTCGTCAACGCCGTCGTTGATGTTCCGGAGGACGCGGCATGAACGTCATCCCGCTCCCCGATCCGCGGAAGGCGCTCGCCCTGCCGACAGTGTCTCGTTGGCTGGCGGATGCCATCCAGCAGGCGCGCAACCCACATCCTGACATTGGCTTCGAGCGCGGGCGCCTCCGCCCCGGTACCATCGAGGAAGCACGACGCCTGTTGCCGGCGCTCGACCAGGCATTGCGCATTGCCACCGGTGCGGAATGGCACGAGTGGCTCGTGCCTATGGCGGTTCTGCCGAATGCTCCCACGCGCGGCGAGGCGTTCCGAGGCGCGGTCGGTGTCATCGCCTTCGCGCTGCGCGACACGCCGGCCATCATCCTGACCCCTGACCGCCAGCGCGAGGCGCTCCGCAGCTTCCGCTTCTGGCCGACGCCGAAGGAGATCGCCGATCTGCTCGCGCCGACACTGCGCGAGATCGCTGCGAAGCGCGCTGCGGTGCGGAGAATCGCAGAGACGGAGAATGCACCACGGCACGATCCGGCGAGCGAAGACGAGCGCGAGGAGATTCGTGCCGGACTCGCCGCGCTGTCGGCGGAGCTGTCCTCGCGCTGCGCTGAAGCAGCGGAGAGGGAGCGACGGGAGACGCCGCTCGCGCCGCGACTGTCGGACGGGGCACTGCTGGCGAAGTATGAGCGCCTAGCGGCGGAAGGTGGGCCCGGTGCTATAGCCGCAGCGATGCGCGCCGAGGCGCTTCGTGCCCGCATAGCGGCAGCGTCCGATGGGCGGCTCGCACCATGAGCCAGGGCATCATGCGGCACGACCAGCCTCAGAACGAGCGGGCGATCACCTTGCTTGCCGATCGCCTTGCGCGGTTGACTGTGAGCCACCGTGACCCGGAAGCCTTCCACCTCGAGAAGGCCGAAATTGTCGGCGAGCTGCGCCGTCTCGCGGACGAGATCCGAGCGAGGCGAGACGGGAACGGTTCTCGGTGCGTCGGGAGGTCAGCATCGGCGAAGTCGCGGCATCACCGCGACGATGAGGCAGCACGATGAGCGATCCCTTCTACCGCACCCAGGTATGGCGCGAGCTACGCGCGGCCTGCCTGCGCCGGCATCCCGTCTGCGTCACGGCCGGCTGCGGCGCCCGTAGCGTCGTGGCGGACCACGTCACCCCACGCCGGCAGGGCGGCACCGATACGCTCGACAACCTGGTGGGCCGGTGCGTCGCCTGCCACAACGCCCGCAGGGGCGCCGCGGAGCCGCGCCTGCGGGGCTGCGATCCGGACGGCACGCCGAGGGACCGGGGGCACTGGTGGAACGCGCCGGCGTCGAGCAGGAATCGCTCAGGGCTGGGCGCTGCGACCGTGTGTGGGGATGATTCCGAAGTTAGTTCCCGACTGCCGAAGTCGGGCTATCGGCGTCGCGGCTGATGGGACGGCGAGGACCCGGCGCGAAGCCGGTTGCATCACCCGAGATCCTGGCAAAGCGCCGCAAGGCCCCCTGGCAACGTCGAGGCATGTCCCGCGCCGGCCGGATGATCTGCTTCCTCGAGGGGCTGCGGATCACTTCGGGCCGCCTGGCAGGGCAGAAGCTGCAGCTCGAGCCCTGGCAGCGCGAGACGATCGAAGAGATCTACGCCGAGGGCGCGGACGGCCGCCGGACAGTGCGCACGGCGCTGCTTTCGCTGCCGCGGAAGGTTGGGAAGTCCACGCTCGCCGCTGGCCTGTCTCTCGGGCACCTGGCCGGGCCGGAGGTGGTGCCGCGCGGCCAGGTGCTCTCGGCCGCTGCCGATCGTGCGCAAGCTGCGCTGATCTACCGCGAGATCCGCGCATTCGCCCTGGCCGATACCCGCCTGGCCGAGACGCTGGTCTTCCGCGACTTCCAGAAGACGATCGAGCATGTGCCCAGCGGGAGCATGTACGAGGCCCTGAGCGCGGACCACCGAACCGCCCACGGCCGGTCCCCGTCGTTCTTCGTTGCCGACGAGCTGGCGCAATGGCGTGGGCGCGAGCTGCTCGACGCGCTCGAGACCGGCGGCGGCGCGCACAACGAGCCGCTGGGCATCGTCATCTCCACCCGGTCGCCCGACCCGGATTCTCCCCTCGAGCAGCTCATCAGGTACGGCGAGGCGGCCGAGGATCCGGCCTTCCTCATGCGGGTCTGGTCGGCGCCGCTCGAGGCCGATCCCTTCGCCGAAGAGACCTGGTTCGCGGCTATCCCCGGCCTCGGGCGGGTGCGGTCGCTCGAAGACGTGCGCACCACGGCAAGGAAGGCCAGGGGCCTACCGTCTGCCGAGGCGGCGTTCCGCGCCTATGTGCTCAACACGCCGATTCCGCTCGATGATCGCTTCATTGCACCGGCCGATTGGGATGCCTGCGCCGGCGACGCCGAGGCGATGGGCCCGTGCTTTGGGGGTTTGGACCTCGCCTCCGGCGCTGCCGACCTGACCGCCTTCGCGCTCTACTGGCCGGAGACGGGGCTGCTGAGGGTCTGGGCCTTCCTGCCGTCCCTGAAGCTGGACGAGAAGGCACGGGAGGACCGTGCGCCTTATCGGGAGTGGCTGCACCGCGGCCTGGTGGTGGAGATCCCAGGGCGAGCGATCGATCGCCCCTGGCTGCTCACCTGGGTCGCGCAGCAGGTGGACGGGCTCGAGCTGGTGGGCATCGCCTGCGACCGGTGGGGCATCAACGACCTGAAGGCGGTGCTCGACCGCGAAGGCCTGCCGCTCGAGCTTCGGCCGCATGGCGCAGGCTACCGGGACGTGTCGCCGTCCCTGACGGCCTTCGAGGCGCAGGTGCTCGAGGCGAAGCTGCGCCATGGCGGAAATCCGGTGCTGCGGTGGGCAGTGGCGAACGCCGCGGTGGACATGGACCCCGCCGGCAACAGGAAGCTCTCGAAGGAGCGCGCCCACGGCCGCATCGATCCGCTGGTCGCTGCCGTCACCGCGGTGGGCCTCGCCGCCCGCGAGCCGGCCGTGCCGACCTTCGAGAACATCGGCTGGATCGGATAGGGCCGCGCGCGTGCGCGCACGGCCCTTGACCGACTCGAATCAACTTCGGAATCACTGTCGGTTGATCAGCGGCGAAGGAGGTTCGCTCCCTCCGACGTCGCCACCGCAGACTTGGAACTGCCGGCGGTACCGCGTTGCAGCGTTCGCACTTAAGCGAACATCTTTCGCGCCGGTCAAGGCAGTTCCTTTCACATCGCGATGAAAGGAACATCTGCGAAATGGCTAGAGTAATTGTGGCTTACGACCTGGATAAGGGTTGGACTGAGGCCAAGAAAAGGCTGATGGCCGGCAACTTCTATGACGGGATCGTGGCCAATGGGAAAGTCTACGGTGCCCCAAACACCACCGTGTATATCAACAACGTCGATACCGACGAGGCGGTTCGCCAGTTTGATGTGGCAATCGCGCTCGCGGGAAAGGACATTGGTTCCACGATCACCGTCCAGCGGATGTATGCGGTGACCGTTGCGACTGATGGCCGCTTGCGGGACACCTCTGCGAAGTGACGAACAGGGAGGGGCGCTCGCGCCCTTCCCGCCCTACGGCTTCAGGTGCCCATTCTGTACTAGCCACTCTCGGAGGATGCGCTCCACTAGGTTTGACACAGAGCGGTCGTCCGCCTTCGCGGCCCGTTCCAGGGCCTCCTTTATCTCGGGCGAAAGCCGCATGCTGGTGGGAAGGATCCGGGGCACCGCTACCTCTGACTACAAATTAGTTGACCGTGCGCAGCAGTGTAGCGGAATGTAGTCACGTCGCGCTACCGCGCGATGCGGCCGAACGGTGTGCTGGAACACACCGCCCGGCCTAACCGCAACCGCGACCTTTTGGGAGATCGCGACCATGGCTGGACAGCCTCATAGCACCACCGGACGTGCTGGTGGTGAGAGCGCCCTCACATCATCCGTCCCTGACCCGCAGGCGTTCGACCGGGCGATGAACGACGTTGAGATCGACCTCGCAAACCTCGAATCGGGGATCAGGACGCTCGATGGGATGTGGTCTGAGCTTCAAGGCGCGCTCGACACCATCCCGGCGTGGGCGCAGCACGAGCTCAACTTCGCCATTCGCGGCCTCGAGCTGCTCGCCGAGCGCCTCGACCAGCGCTGGCAGACCGCCTGGCAGGCGCGGCCGCGGGAGATCAGCGCATGATCGCTGCCGATGCTGATCGGCAACTCCTCCGCCTCGGGGCGCGCCTGAAGGCGATGTACGCGGCGCAGTCTGCGGCATGGGATGCGTGCGCCGGACTCGCGGATGAGCACCCGCTCACGGTGCGCGCCAGCCGGATGAACCACGCCACAGGGATGATCGTCGATCGCATTGTCGCCCTGCCGGCGGCTACCGTTGGCGGGATCCTCGTTAAGGCGCTGGCGCTGCGTTGGTGCTGCTCCGGCACGCCCTACGATCCGGCGGACCTCGTTGCTCCGGGGCAGTACGTGACCACGGACATACGCATCTTCGCCGGCCTCGCGAACGACCTGATGCGGATCGTGAGGCTGAACTAGCGACCCGGTGCTTTGGATCGATTCGCCAATTACGTGATACGTGACACACATACATCTCTGTGTTACGCATCACACATGCCGGGCGAATCGTTCAAGATCGAGCAGATCACAGCAACCGCGGCTGACGCCGAGCGGCTTACGGGACTCACTCAAACCGTCCAGAGGGACTGGCGGAGGCATGGGTATCTGCCGCGGTTCGACGGCTGGGCGCAGTACGACCTCAAGGCGCTAGCTAGCCTGCTCTTCATGCACAAAATGGCTCAGCGGAACATCGGTCCCATGCTCTCGAGTCAGCATGCGGATTCGGTTGGGCTGCGCATAGCTCGCTTCGCCGCCAAGAGCATCGACTGTTGGACCGGAGATATCGACCGAGTTCCTGGCGAGACGTGGGCTGAGAAGCATCGCTGGTTGAATCCATTCCGGCCTGTTGGCGACCCAGATCTTCGGTTCTTCCTCTGGGCGGCCGATGGCACGCCGCACTTCACGCACTCGGTCGATGCCTTCTTCAACGATCGCGTGAGCGACGATCCCACGGTTGCCGGTGCTGTCGTCGTGCTCGATCTCGAATCCATGGCCTCTGTGCTCCTTACCGCAGCGGGCATGCCGCTCCTTCGTTGCGAAGTTCAGGAGGGGCCGCGCTGACATGACCACGGCCGTCCTCGCCATCCGCCTCGTGATGCCGGAGCCCTCAGTCGACCAGGAATCGCTGGTCGCGACGTTGACGGTCGAGGTGAGTCCTTGGCTCATCCGGGGCATGCGCTTGTTCCGGAAGCCCGATGGCACCCACTATCTGAAGGGCCCGATGATGCGCGTCGCCGACGATCGCGTCGTGCTCCATCGGGGGCTCGAGCGCGACACGCTGCTGAGGCAGTCAGTCGCCATGTATCGCGCGATGGCGGACGTCCATCGCGCCGCGGTCCCGCCGTTCGCACCGGCTCCCGAATTGGAGTCTTCCACGAATGGCGACCCTCCGTAGCCTTCTCGAGCGCCGCGCCGCGATCGCCGGCGACATGCGCGCCATCAGCGACGCCGCCGGCGATGCCGACCTGACCGAAGACCAGGGCAAGCAGTTCGACAAGCTCAAGACCGAGCTCGATGGGCTCGAGCAGCGCATCGCGCGGCAGTCCACGCTCGAGGAAGCCGAGCGCCGCATGCAGGGTGAGCCGCTCGGCGACCGACAGCTTGGCGCCGAGCTCCGGAGCGTCGGCATCCTCGACGTGGTGCGCGCGCAGATGGGCGGCACCGACCGCAACGCCGGCCTGGCGCGCGAGCTCTCGCAGGAGATGGAACGCCGCTCGGGCCGCAAGGCGCAGGGCGTGTACTGGCACATGGGCGCGCCCGCCGAGCAGCGCGTGCTCACCACCAGCGCCAGCGCGCTCATCCCAACCGAGCAGCGCCCTGACCTCTTCATCGACCGTCTGCGGAACCGCACCCGCGTCCGCGCGCTCGGCGCCACAGTGCTGACTGGTCTGCACGGCAACATCAGCATTCCCCGCCGGACCGGCAGCAGCAACACGGGGTGGGTCGCCGAGAATGCTGCCCTCACCGCCAGCGATCCGACCTTCGACGCGGTCACCCTGTCGCCAAAGCACGCCGGCGCGATCATGGAGTGGAGCCGCAACATGATCATGCAGGCGAGCCCAGATGTGGAGCAGCTCGCGCGCAATGACCTGGCGCTGCAGCTCGCCGAGACGCTGGACCTCGCCGCGATCAACGGCAGCGGCAGCGGCAACCAGCCGCTCGGCATCCTTGGCACGGCTGGCATCGGCAGCGTGGCGATCGGCGCTAACGGCGGCCCCGTCACCTGGGACAAGGTGGTGGATCTGATGGCCGAGGTGGAGATCGACAACGCCGAGGGCACTGGCTTCCTGACCAACTCGAAGGTCGTGAAGTCGGGTCGCAAGACGCTGAAGGTCTCCGGCGATGCGGGTGCCGGCTTCATCATCGAGGGCAACGAGAGCCTGGCCGGCTACCCGCTGGCGGTGACGAATCTCGCGCCCTCGAACCTCACCAAGGGCACCAGCACGGGCGTGTGCTCCGCGCTGATCTTCGGAAACTGGTCCGACCTGCTCATCGGCGTCTGGTCGGAACTCGATATCCTCGTCAATCCCTACGAATCGACGGCCTACAGCAAGGGCAACGTCAGCATCCGCGCGATGATGACGGTGGACATCGACGTGCGACACGCGGAGTCGTTCGCTGCCATTGCGGACCTGACCACGCCGTGACGGACGCCCGCTTCCCGAACGGCATGGAGCGGCGCGCGGCCACGGAGCTGCGCGCCGCCGGGCGGAAGCTGGAAGGCTACGCGGCGGTCTTCGACAGCCCGGCGCGCGTCGGCGGGTTCACGGAGATCATCCGGCCCGGTGCCTTCCGCGCCACCCTCGAGAAGCGCGCCGACGTTGTCGCGCTGGTGGACCATGACCCCTCGCGGCTGCTGGCCCGCACCGGCTCTGGCACGCTGCGCCTCGCCGAGGACAGCCGCGGCCTGCATTTCGAAATCGACGTGCCCGACACGCAGCTTGGCCGCGACGTGCTCGCCCTGGCTGAGCGACGCGACCTCGGCGGCATGTCGTTCTCATTCCATCCGCGGGCGCAGGCCTGGCCGGCGCAGGATCGGCGCGAGCTTCGTGCCGTGGACCTGATCGAGGTGTCGGTCGTGCAGGCCTTCCCCGCCTATGCGGCGACCAGCGTCTCGGCCCGCAGCGCGACGCACGGTGCTGCCTGGCGCCGGCGACTGGTGGAGTCGCTGTGATGGGGATCTTCGATCGCCTCTTCGGCCGCCAGCCTGCAGAAGCGCGGGGTGCCGGTGCCGGATGGGACGGCCTCATAGGCTCCGCGTTCGCGATGGGGCCCACGGCAGCCGGCCACTTGGTTACTGCGCGCATCGCCGAGAACCTGTCCACGGTGCTTGCCTGCGTCGGCGCCGTCAGCAGCGTCACGGCCAGCCTGCCCGCCTATGCTTATCGCCGCGAAGGCAAAGGCAGGGTGGAGGTGCCGGAGCACCCGGTGGGCCGCCTCCTGCGCCGCCCGAACGCAACGCAGACGTGGCCGGACTGGGTCGAGTGGACGCTCGCGCAGGTGCTGCTGCAGGGGAATGCCCTGTCGGTCATCGACTACGACGGCGCCGGTCGGCCGATCGCTCTCCGACCGATTCCGTGGGGCAACGTGCTGCCCATGCTTCTGTCCAACGGCACGCTGGCTTACGACGTGGTCGCATTCCAGGCCCCCTGGGGCGGCGTAGGGAAGTCCGCGCGCTACCTCTCGCATGAGGTGTTCCATCTTCGCGACCGCAGCGACGACGGGCTGATCGGCCGTTCCCGTCTGTCCCGTGCGCCGGAGGTGCTCGGCAACGCGCTGGGCTTGCAGGAATGGACCGGCGCCATGTGGCGGAACGCGGCGACGCCGTCCGGTGCACTGAAATTCCCGGGTCGGGTGCAGCCGGACGCCCTCGATGCGCTCCGGGCGCGTGTCAACCAGGATCTTACCGGCACCCATAACGCCCGCAAATTCCTGCTGCTGACCGACGGCGCTTCCTGGGAATCCATCAGCGTCAGTCCGGAGGACGCTGAGGTGCTGGCGAGCCGGCGCTTCAGCGTGGAAGAGCTGTGCCGCCTGTACCAGGTGCCGCCGCCGATCGTGCAGGACTACACACACAACACCTTCACAAATGCCCAGCAGGCCGCGCTGTGGTTCGCGCAGTTCACCCTCGGCCCATGGGTGCGGAAGATCGAGGCGGAGTTCTCCCGCAGCGTCTTCACTGACCCGGCGATGATGCTCGAGATCGACCTCTCGGGGCTCATGCGCGGCGACTATGCCGCCAGGTGGCAGGCGCACGCGATCGCGGTGTCCAACGACATCCTCGACCGCAACGAGATCCGCGAGGTCGAAGGCTGGAACCCGCGCCCGGAGAAGGCGCCCGAGCCGAAGGAGCCGGTCATTGGCTGACCCGATCCCCTTCGACGCGCCGTTCTCCGAAGCCGAGGCCTCACGGCGCTTGGGAGTGTCGCTCGACACGCTGCGGCGGATCCGCAGGCGCCACGAAATCAGATTCATGGTGATCGGCGGTCGGCCCCGTTACAGGCAGGCGTTCATTGACGAATACCTTGCCGCCCAGGAGGTGCCGCCTTGCCGCCGCGAAAGCTCCACCCCGGCCAAATCGGAGAGTACTGGCCGTCCCGCCGCCCCGGCAGCGCGCAATGGTGCCGGACGTGGTTCGACCCCGAATCGCGACAGACGCGCCGAGCATCTCTCGGCACTGACGATTTTGCAGCAGCCTGTATCGCGCTCGCCGCGTGGGTCACGCAGCACGTCGCTGGCAATCGCGAGGATCCCCGCGCCACAACCCTCGCTCGCGTCTTCGTCCGATACCAGCAGCAGCACGGCCGCCATATCGTCGGCGCCGATGCCCAAAGGCGCAGCCTAGCCGTGGTGCTGCGCCATATCCCTGAAGGCCTGTTGGTCGCGGAGTTCACGCTCGACGCGCAGCGACAGGCTGTCCTCGCCATGCAGCACGGGGACTATGGCGCCGGCACCATCAAGCGCGCCATGGGCGCCGCGAAGGCCGCGGTGAATTGGGCATGGAATAATGGTGAGCTCGACCGCCCGATCCCCTTCTTGAAGGTCGAGGAGGGGCAGGGGCGGGAGCGGGTATTGTCCGTGGCCGAGCTCGCGAAGCTCTGGTCGGTGGAGATGCCGGACCATGTCCGTGCCTTCCTGGCGACGCTGATTGCTACGGCCGCTCGACCCGAGGCGGCGTTGCAGCTCACCCGATTCCAGTGCGACCTCGAGCGGGGCGTCATCAACCTGAACCCGCCCGGCCGGGTGCAGACGAAGAAGCGGCGCCCAACGCTGCCGATGCCGCAATGGTTCCGCCCATGGGTGGAGGCCGCCGAGGGACACATCGTTTCGTATCGGGGTAAGCCGGTGGCGAAGATCGCCGGAGCTTTCCAGACGATGCGGGACACGGCGGGCTTCGGCTTCGACGTGACTGCCTACACCATCCGCCACACTGTCGCGACGGAGCTCATGGCGCGCGGCGTGCCGGAGCTTGAGATCGCTGCCATCCTGGGCCACCGCATGCCCAACAGCCGAACCACGGGGAGATACCTGCATGTAGCGCCGGAACGTCTCGCCAGCGCCCGCGTGGCTCTGGATGACCTCGCAAACGACATCGACCGCCTTGCCGGGCGGCCGATGGTACCAACCAAATTGCGTGCTAGTTGCGTGCTAGTGACTGAGCAGGTCGGTTGCCGCCTTCCTGCTAAGTCCTTGAAATCTGGAGCGGGCGAAGGGATTCGAACCCTCGACCCCGACCTTGGCAAGGTCGTGCTCTACCCCTGAGCTACGCCCGCGCTCCGTGCGGAGGCCGGGCTTCTACCATGCTCCGTCGGGATTGCAAGCCACCCCGGTCGGGTATTTTCGCATTCCCCTCGACAGGTACCGCTGACCCAGACGATCCTTGCCGAAACGAAAGGCCTCGGGAGGACTACCATCATGCATCGCCGTTCCACGATCGGGCTCGCTGCCATGCTTGCGTTGCCGGCGCTGCACCGCGCGCGAGCGCAAGCCTTCGACCACACGCTTCGCCTGATCGTCCCGTTCGCGCCGGGTGGCACCTCGGACATCCTGGCCCGGCTTCTCGCCCCCGATCTCACTCGCGGCCTTGGACAGAATGTGGTGGTCGAGAACCGCACCGGCGCGGGCGGCAACATCGGCGCCGACCTGGTTGCGAAATCCCCGCCCGACGGACACACCCTGCTGCTGATCGACGTCTCGACGCTGGCGACGGCGCCCTCGCTCTACACGCGGCTTCCCTTCGACCTGAAGCGGGACCTCGCCCCGGTCACCATGCTCATCTACGCACCCTATATCCTGGCCGTGCACCCCTCCGTCCCGGCGCGGGACGCCGCTGAACTCGTCGCTTTCGCCAAGGCCAACCCGCAACGGCTCAATGTCGGCCATGCCGGCATCGGCGTGGGTAATCACCTCACCGGCCTGCTGCTCACCCAGCATTGGGGCGCGGATCTCACCCAGGTGCCCTATCGCGGCGGCGCGGCCGCCCTGACCGCCGTCGCGGCCGGCGAGTCGCAGATGATCATCAACGGCGCCACCGCCACCGCTCCGTTCTGCAAGCAGGGCACGCTGCGCCCCATCGCGGTCACCGGGCCGGCCCGACTCGCCGACTTCCCCGACATTCCGACTTTCCGCGAACTCGGCTGGCCGGCGCCCGATTCGGGCACCTGGCAGGGCGTCCTGGCCCAGGGCGGCACCCCCGCGCCGATGGTCGTGCGCCTTGCCGCGGAGCTCGACGCGGCCATGGCTGTCCCGGCCACGGCGCAGCGCATCACGGCCCTTGGCGCGGTGAATCGCGTCGAAGGTCCGGAAAACTTCCGCACATGGCTCGACAACGAGATCGAGGTCTGGTCCAGGGTGGTGCGCGCCAACAACCTTCGCCTGGACTGAATGCCCGAGACGCCCGAAGGCCTCCTCGCCCGCCTTTCCGCCGCCGGCATCGACGCCGAAACCCGCCACCACCGCCCGGTCTTCACCGTGGCGGAAGGGCGGGACATCGCCGCGACGCTGCCCGGCGGCCACACCAAGAACCTCTTCCTTCGCCCGGCCAAGGGCGACGGCCCCTTCCTGCTCGCGACGCTCGAAGCCGACCGTCAGGTGTCGGTCAACGCCCTCGCACGGCAGGCCGGCATCCCGCGGGTGTCCATGGCCAGCGCCGACGAACTCCTTGCCACCCTGGGCGTCCCGCCCGGGTCGGTCACGCCCTTCGGCCTGGTCAACGCCGCGCCGGGTTCGGTCCGCTTCGTCATCGACCGCCATCTGGTCGAGGCGTGCGAGCGCATCTGGGTGCATCCCCTGACCAATGCGGCCAGCACGGCGCTCGCGCCGGCCGATCTGCTGCGCTTCCTGGACGGCATCGGCCATCCCGGCACGGTGCTCGACCTCGGCGGCTGACCCGCGGGCGGACGGCGTCGCGCCCGGCCCACCCTTTCCTTGCGCACAGCCCCGCCATGTCCGGGGTACCGGTTGCCGACCCGTGAACCCTCGCGGTCAAATGGGGGCAAGAACGCGACATGGCGGCAGTCCGTCAGCGCTGCCCGACGGGAACTCGTCAGATGACGCCATATCCTCCGCCCATCGTCACGCAGCGGACGGCGATGCCGGTGCTCCTCGCCCTCAGCGCGACGCATCTGCTGAACGACATGATCCAGTCGCTTATCCCGGCCATCTACCCGATCATCAAGGAAGCCTACTCCCTCGACTTCCGGCAGATCGGCGTCATCACGCTCACCTTCCAGCTCACTGCTTCGCTGCTGCAGCCTGCGGTCGGCCATTACACCGACCGCCGTCCCATGCCGTATTCGATGGTCATCGGCATGGGCTTCACCCTCGCGGGGCTGATCGGCCTCGCCTATGCGGGGAGCTATTCGCTGTTGCTGGCCGCGGCGGCCTGCGTTGGGCTCGGTTCCTCCATCTTCCACCCCGAGGCGACGCGCATGGCGCGAAGCGCCTCGGGCGGGCGGCTCGGCTTCGCTCAGGGGTTGTTCCAGGTGGGTGGTCAGGCGGGGAACGCGATGGGGCCGCTGCTGGCCGCCTTCATCATCGTGCCGCGGGGGCAGGGCAGCCTTGCCTGGTTCTCGGCCGCGGCGCTGCTCGCCATGGTGTTGATGGTCTGGACCGCCGGCACCCATGCGCGGTTCCAGCGCCAGCAGGCGGCCAAGGCGCGCCCCCCGGCGGGTCCCGCGCGGCCGGCCCATCCGCCGGCGACGGTCGCGCTCTCGATCGCGATTCTCGTCGTGCTGCTCTTCTCGAAGAATGCCTATTCCTCGAGCTTCAGCTCCTTCTACACCTTCTACCTGATCGAGCGCTTCGACATCTCCGTCCAGGCGTCGCAGATCATGCTGTTCCTGTTCCTCGGGGCCTCGGCCGCCGGGGCGCTGTTCGGGGGCATGCTGGGTGACCGGATCGGGCGCGACCGGATCATCTGGTTCTCGATCCTCGGCGCGCTGCCCTTCACCCTGGCGCTGCCCTTCGCCGGCCTGTTCTGGACGGGCGTGCTGACCATCGTGATCAACCTGATCATGTCGAGCGCCTTCGCCGCCATCCTGATCTACGCGATGGAGCTGCTGCCGGGCCGGATCGGCATGATCGGGGGGCTGTTCTACGGCCTGTCCTTCGGCCTGGGCGGGCTTGCCGCGGCCATCCTTGGCCAGCTCGCCGACAGCATCGGCATAGAAGCGGTGTACCGCATCTGCGCCTTCCTGCCCGCCATCGGCCTGCTCGCCTGGTTCCTGCCGCGGCTGGGCAGTACCCACGCGCGATAGGGCGCGGCTGTCAGAGCCGGAACTCCGCGATCGGCTCCACCGCGAGGGAAGGGTAGACGGTCTCCCGCACCAGCCGCAGGGCAGGGACCGTCACTTCGACCGAAAGGGTTGGAGGCACCGCCAGCCGCACCCGATCAGGGGCGGCGACGCGCAGCAGCGTCGCATGGGTGATGCCGGGCAGGCGCGGCGGCCGCTCCGGCAGGCTGCAGACCGGTGCCAGCGCGGTGCGCAGCCCGGCCAGGGGATTCCGACCATCCAGCGCGATGACCGCACGCGCCCCGACGCGCAGGGCATCGAAGCGCAGCCGCAACGGCCCCATCCCCGCGCAGGCCCGGGCGATCGCGTCCCGCCAGGCTGCCCCGTGCCGTGCCCATAGCGCTGCCTTCTCCTCGGCCAGCGTCTCGACCGCGTCGATCAGCGGCAGGACCGTGACATGCAGCGCCGCGGCGGGGATCACATGCAGCCCGTCTCCCGCCAGGCCGCGCTGCGCCGCGACCAGCCCCTCCGCCCCGGCAAGATCGATTTGCAACTGATAGGAGTCGCAGGCCACGCCGTAGAGCGGGTCCGCCTCGAATTGCAGCACCGACTCCCCCGTCCGCCCCAATGCCCGTCCGGCGCACAACGGCTTGCTTCCGCGCCCCGACAGAGCATTTATGCACCAAGCTCTGAGGAATGCCTGCCATGGACGTGATCTTCGACCCCGCCCGCCAGGGTGCGCCCGCCGCCGACGGCGCCATCAAGGATGGCGACCAGAAGACGTTCATGCAGGACGTCATCGAGGCGTCCCGCCAGGTTCCCGTCCTGGTCGATTTCTGGGCCACCTGGTGCGGCCCCTGCAAGACGCTGACCCCCGCGCTGGAAAAGGTGGTCGGGTCGGCTGGCGGCCGCGTGCGGCTGGTCAAGATCGACATCGACAAGAACCGCCAGCTCGTCGCCCAGCTCACCCAGATGGGCCTGCCGCTGCAATCTGTCCCGACCGTGGTGGCCTTCTGGCAGGGCCAGATCCTCGACCTTTTCCAGGGCGCCCTGCCGGAATCCGAGGTGAAGCGCTTCGTCGAGGCGCTGCTCAAGGCCGCTGGGGGCCAGATGCCCGGCGCGGACCTGCTGGCCGAGGCCGAGGCCGCCGCCGCTGAGGGCGATCACCAGACCGCGCTTGAGCTGTTCGGCGCCCTGTCCCAGCAGGAACCTGAGAACGCCAAGGCGCTGGCCGGCGTCGCCCGCACCCTGCTCGCCCTGGGGCATGAGGACCAGGCGCTCGCGGTGCTCGACAGCGCGCCCGCCAAGATCAAGGAAGCGCCGGAGGTCACTGCCGCGCGCAGCGCCATCGAGGTCGAGATCGAAGGCCGCCGCGCCCGCGCGCAACTTGCCGAGTTCGAAGCCCGCATCGCTGCCAACCCCGATGACCATGCCGCGCGCATCGACCTCGCCATCGCGCAGAGCGCCGGCGGCGACCGCAACGCCGCGGTGGACACGCTGATCGAGGCGATCCGCCGCGACCGCGCCTGGAACGAGGAAGCCGCCCGCAAGCAGCTTCTGAAGCTGTTCGAGGCCTGGGGCTTCGAGGATCCGGCGAGCAAGGCCGGCCGGCGCAAGCTCTCGGCCGTGATCTTCCGCTGACGCCGGGGCAGGGGCCATGGCGGCCTTCCACCCGCGCTTCGCAGAGCTGCCGGAGGAGATCGCGGTCTTCCCGCTCTCCGGCGCGCTGCTGCTGCCGCAGGGAAGGCTGCCGCTGAACGTCTTCGAGCCGCGCTACCTGGCGATGACGCTCGACAGCCTGGCGCGGGGGCGGATGTTCGGCATGGTCCAGCCCGATCCGCGCCAGCCCGCCGGGCCGGCGGGGCCGGGCCTTTATGCCATCGGCTGCCTCGGCCGGGTCACGTCCTTCAGCGAGACGGAGGATGGCCGCCTGCTGATCACCCTGACGGGGCTGATCCGCTTCCGCATCGCCGAGGACTTGCCCCTCGCCCCCGGGGGTTACCGCCGGGTGCGGGCTGACTACAGCCGCTTCGCTGGGGACTTGGCAATGGATCCCGGTCCCACGGCCTGCGACCGCGCGGCCCTGCTGGCCGCGTTGCGCCCCTATTTCCGCGCCCGCGGCATCGAAGCGAACTGGGAGGCGGTGGAACAGACCGCCGACGCCATGCTCGTCACCACCCTGTCCATGGTCTGCCCCTTCGAGGTGTCGGAAAAACAGGCTTTGCTGGAGGCCTCCGACACGACCGAGCGGGCCCGCACCCTGGTCGCCCTGCTCCGCATGGGGGCGGCGGCCAATGCATCGCCCGAGGGGCGGCCGAGCTAGGTCGGCTCCCCTTCCGGTTCCATCCGCCGCGGCTTTCGCGACCGCGATGATGGGCGCAGCCGTCGTCCCGGCCGACCCGATCCCCGATGCGATGGCGGTGGCGCTATCCTTCTCGATCCCGGTCGCGTGTCTCATCATCCCGACGGTCGGAGGGCGGCATGATCCGATATTCGACCGGGCCGCGCCGTTGGGGCATTAGGAGGCCCCGCGACAGTCAGAGGACGCCCGTTCCATGCCTACTGAAACCGTCTCGCCGGCCGGCGCCATCGATCCGCGCCTGCTCGAGATCCTGGTCTGCCCCGTCACCAAGGGCCCGCTGCGCTATGACCGGGAAAAGAACGAGCTGGTCAGCGAGCGCGCCGGCCTCGCCTATCCGATCCGCGACGGCATTCCCATCATGCTGCCCGACGAGGCCCGCAAGCTCGCCGGCTGATATCCATGGCCGCGCCCAGCGAGATCCGCCTCAAGCGCGCCGAACAGGTGCTGGAGGTCGCTTGGCCGGACGGCGCCCGCTTCCGCCTGCCGGCCGAATATCTCCGCGTGGAGAGCCCTTCCGCCGAGGTCCAGGGGCATGCCCCAGACCAGAAGGTGATCGTCGCCGGGCGGCGTCATGTGGGCATCATGCGCGTCGAGCCTGTCGGCAACTACGCGGTGCGCATCGTCTTCGACGATCTGCACGACACCGGCATCTACTCATGGGCCTATCTGCGCGAGCTTGGCGAGGAGCAGGAATCCCGCTGGGCGGCCTATCTCGCCGCGCTGGGCGCGCGGGGCCTGTCCCGGGATCCGCCCCGCCGGGGCGGCTGATCAGGCCGCCGGCACCTCGTCGACCATCGCGGTCAGCCAGTGGCCGGCCTTGTCGCGATAGATCACCCACCAGGGATCGCCCGCCTGGGCGGGGGCGATCCCATAGCGCGCCAGGCACCGGCCGTGCGGCGTGCGAACCGGGATCGGCATGGTGAAAACGTGGAACATCATCCCCTCCGCAATCTGAGTCCGGGATGTTAACGACGGGCGATGGCTGCGGTTGCCGGCGCGTCACGCCATTGTGTCCCAACCCGCCATGACGCGGCAGCGTTGACCCTGCGACCGGTTGAAAGCCGGCATCACACAGCAGGAGAGAACACCATGCCGAACGCCAATCGCATGTTGCCCGCCGCGCTGGCCGCCGTGCTCGTCGTCGCGCCTGGCCTCGCCTTCGCCCAGGCCGGGCGTGACGGGACGCCAGCCAACCCGTCATCGGATGCGGTGGGCCGCACCGTCGACCGCGCCACCGGGCAGCCCACCATTCCCGACGGGCGGCCGGGCAATCCGCCCTCGACGGCACTCGGCCGCGCGGTGGACCGTGTCACCGGCCAGCCGACCAGCCCGGACGGCACGGGCAACAATCCGCCCGGCACCGCCGTCGGCCGTGCCCTGGAACGCGCGGGCAACGCGGTTTCCGATGCCGCGAACTCCGTCGCACCGCGCAGCGCCCAGCCCGTCGCGACGCAGGAGGTCCGGCCGAGCCACCGCGCCAGCAGGATCATCGGCGCGAACATCTACAACGAGCAGGGCCAGTCGATCGGCGAGGTCGAGGACCTGATCGTCCAGCGCGACGGCGCCGCGCCGGTCGCGGTGGTGTCGGTCGGTGGCTTCCTCGGCATCGGAGCGCGCCTGGTCGCAGTGCCGCTGGGCGAACTGCGCTTCGCCGAGGACAATTCCCGCTGGACGCTGGCGGGCGCGACGAAGGAGACCCTGCAGGCGCGCCCGGTGGTGAGCTACGCGTCGCGCGGGTGACGCGGTTGGTGCCCCTCCAAACCACCCCAGCAAAGGTCGAAGGGCCTTTGCAGACCTCGATCTGGCACTGCGCTCCACAGGCAGAATGGTGCCGAAACCCGCATTGGCGCACGAAACGCGTTTGGCGGGCACGGTGTGCCCGTCGCGCTCACGCCAGAAGACGGCGGTCCAGGATGCCCAGCATCCTGGCGGGGAGGTCCGGAGGGGCGGCGCCCCTCCGGTTCTTCTTCGAGGGAGCCGAGCGCGCATCAGGAACGCCTCCTTCCGCTCTCAACCTCTGCGATGTCTCGCTCCGCCGCTTGGGCGGCGCCTGACCTGGCATCATCCGCACGCACCGGAACAGTTGCGGCTGCCTACTCCGCTGCCTCCGCGCGTCCGAGCAATTCCGCATTGTGTTCGCCCAGGCGCGGCGCCGGGCGTGTCGAGCGGGGTCGCTCCCCATCGAAGCTGATCGGCAGGCCGACCACGCGCGGTGACCCGGGCCATTCCTGAAGCATGCCCATCGCCGCGAACTGCTCGCTCGCGGCCACCTCGCCGATGTCGTTGACCGGGGCGCAGGGCACGCCGACGGCTTCAAGTGCCGCGATCCATTCATCGCGCGGCTTCGTCTTCAGGACCTTGGCGATCATGGGCAGCAGCGTGGCCTTGTTGCGCACGCGCGCCGCGCCCTTCGCGAAGCGCTCGTCCGTCGACCAATCCGGATGCCCCAGCACCGCGGCGCAGCGTGCCCAGAGCCGGTCATTGCCGGCTGCCAGGCACAGCGGACGGTCGGCGCAGTCGAAGACCTGGTACGGCACGATCACCGCGCCGCCGGTGCCGTGGCGCTGCGGAATATCTCCCGTGGCGAGGTGGTTGTTCACCTGCCCTTCCACCCAATGCACCGCCGTCTCGAACAGGGAAGTATCGACGAGCCCCCCCTTGCCGGTGATGTCGCGCCGTCGCAGCGCACCGAGCGCGCCGATCACGGTGAACATGCCGGTCGCCTTGTCGTTGATGGACGCGCCGCAGAAGGTCGGCGGATCCTCCGGTCGCCCCGTCACGCTCATCATGCCGCCATAGGCCTGGAGCAGCGGGTCGAAGCCCGGACGCATCTTCAAGGGGCCGCGATCGCCAAAGGCCCAGATCGAGCAATAGACCAGCCGTGGATGCCGTTCGAGCATCGCCTGGGGCCCGATACCGATCTCGTCCACCACGCCGGGGCGCAGGTTCTGGATCAGGATGTCGGCGCCCTCGCACAGCCGGTGCAGTGCCTCGACGTCTGCCGCTTTCTTCAGATCCAGCGTGACGCCGCGCTTGTTGCGGTTCTGGCCATGGAAATAGAGCGAGGTCACGCCGTCCGGGCCGAAGGGCGGGCCCCAGCCGCGCGCATCGTCGCCGCCGTCGGGCTTTTCGACCTTGATCACCTCGGCGCCCATATCGGCCATGATGGCGCCGGCGAGCGGGCCGGCCAGCGCCTGGCCCACCTCGATCACGCGCACCCCGTCCAGCGGCAGGATCATCGACGTTCCCCGTTCACATTCTACGGGCTCAGGATATGCCGCCCCACGCCGGACGAAAGCCCCGGGGCGGTGTCGCGGCTGCGAAAATGCCTCTACAACCGTGACGCCATGGCAAGCATTACGCGCGACGACGTCCTGACGGCCTATCGAACGATGCTGGGTCGCGAGCCCGAGAACGAAGACGTGATCGCCTCACGGCTGGGTCATGCCTCGCTCACCGAATTGCATGCGGAGATCGCGGGCTCGGCCGAATACGTTCAGCGCGCGGCGGCGCGGTTCGTCGCCCCGGCGCGGTCCGGCCTCGTGACGGATGAGGAAGTCGCGGCCATCTACGGCGCGCTGCTCGGGCGGGCGCCGGAGGACACGCTGCTGGGCGAGCGCTTCCGGCGGGCGGAGATGACGGCGGTCGACCTGATGCTGTTCGTCATGCGCAGCCCCGAATTCCAGGCCACGGCCGGTCCGCGTTTCTCGGCGCCCGCGCCGCCGCCGCCCGCGCCGGAAACGGGCTTGCCCGCTGGGCACCCGCCGATGCGCGCCGCCCATGAGATGGAGCCGCGGCTGCTGCCGCTCTACTTCTTCCTGCACATCCCGAAGACCGGTGGAACCAGCCTGAACCGCGCCTTCGACCGGATGTTCCGGTCCATGGTGCTCTACACATCGCCGCGCGACCTGGCGCAACGGGTGCGGGAGGAGGCGGACCTCTTCCACCGTTTCCTGCTCATCACCGGGCATATCGACGTGCGCAATCCGGCGGCGCTCGCCTCGCCGCGCCCGACCGTCTTCCTCGCCGTGTTCCGGGACCCGGTGAAGCGCGCGGTCTCGCTCTACGACTATGCGCGCGCGACGACGGACCACCCGCTGTACAGGCCGCTGCAAGGGCTGACGCTGGCGCAGGCCTTCCGCGACCTGCCGGGCTTCCGGCACGTGGCCGTGAATGCGCAGCTCCGCACGGTCTTCGGCACCGGCGGCCGCCCCGGCATCCGCGATGCCCTGCGCAACCGCAGCTACATCCTCGGCCGGAATGACGCGCTGGAGGAATTCCTCGATGCCGTGGCGCTGTATTCCGGCCTGCCGCGCCCACCCTTCGTGCCGCGGCTCAACACGGCGGAGGACGCCGCCCCCGCCGAGCCGGCGCGGACCCAGCCCGACATCGAGGAAGCCCGCGAGGCGATCGCCGCCGCTAACAAAGCGGAGACGACCTTCATCGAGGAATGGCTGGGCAAGCCCTTCGCCACGGTAGGGGTTACCGCGGCGCCCTAAGCACCGCCGTGCGACGGGGGCGATGTGTGATCGGCCTCTTTTCCTGATCGGTGGCACCGAGAGGGGCGTCGCGCCTCTCGGGCTCGAGGCCTTTGGAGTCTGATACCTGGCGCAGGGCGCCATTGTCGGAACCGACGCCGACACCCGCTCTTGCGCAGGGCGTACGCCGGGAGGGCGGGAAAGTCAGCCGTGCCCGACACCAACAGACGGCTTTCCAGATGATGGCGCGGTGGTCTGGAGGGGCGCCCCTCCAAGTCCCATCATCCCCCCGGGCGGGTCGGCATCAATCCGCCGCGAGCAGGTCGCGCAGGGCCTCCAGCATCGGGGGGATATCCACCTCCCAGCGTTCATCGGCCCTGTGCGCAGGCTCGATCCACATGACGTGGCGGTGGCCGACGATGCGGGACAGCCGCGCCATGAGGAAGCGGGTGTCGTGCCAGCCCGGTGCAACAGGGACCAGTTCCAGCACGCGTGTCCCGGGCCGCGCCGTCAGCAGATGGGCCAGGGCGGCGCCGTGCGGCGCGACGATGCACGACGCGCCGCGCACCAGCGCGATCTGGCGTGCCAGCGGCAGCGCGTCGAACGCCACGACCTCGAAGCCGAGGCTGGCCATCACCGCCTCGACGGCCGCTTCATTGGCCATCGGCCGCGCGCCGCGACCCTGGCGCGTGAGGTACAGCCGTGCCGGCCCCGCGCCGGGCGCGCGCGCTTCGGCCGCGGCCCCGATGCGCGCCAGCATCGGGCGATAGGCCTCGAAGCGCGTCAGCCAGGGCAGGCCCGCCGGCATGGTCAGCAGCCGTTCCACGAACACTGCCCTGCCCGTCGTCCGGAGCGGGGGCGGCGTGTCGAAGGCGAGGGACAGACTGTCCGCCACGAAGCCCGGTGCCCCGGGCGGCTGGAGGAGCGCGATGGACCGCGCCGGCCCCTCGGCGTACCAGGCCAGGGACGGCAGCCATTCCGCGTACCAGTGATAGAAGTTCGAGGCCTCGCTGAAGCCGAAGATCGCCTCGGCCAGCCGCGGTGCCGTGGCCATGGCCGCGCGCGACTGCCGCAGCAACGGCCAGCGATGCGTGCGGATGACGCGCCCATCCTGCGTCCAGATCTGTCCCCTGTCGTTGACGAAGACATCGTGCCAGGCCCGCACGCGCGGCTCGCGATCGGCTGCGAGTGTCGTTCGAAAGGCCGTGTCCAACTGCCGGAAATGCTGCTCCTCGGCCGCCATGGCGGGGGCGGAGAAGCGGATGTCGAGGCTGAAGCCGGGTGCCCCGCCAGGCAGTGGCACGGCAGGAGGATAGGCGAACTCCGTCGGTGCGGGCTGCATCTCGGCGAGGTTGGCGAAGCGCCTCCAGGCCGTCCGCAAGGCGGATATCAGGGCTTTGTCCGTCAGCGCCTTCTGCACCAGGTTCAGCGTCGGGCCCATCGGGGTCAGCACGCCGTCGTCGCGGAAGATGTCCGGGTCGGCGATCAGCGTGGCCAGCGCGGCAGTGCCGTGGCCCGCCCCGGCCAGGCGTCGCGCGGCGAGAACGCGATCGCGACGCGGCAGCGTCGTCTCGATGACGATCCGCGTCGCCCGCTCGATCCGGTCGGCATCGCCCAGTGCGACCGCGGCATAGACATAGGCGACGATGGCGCGCGGTTGGCGCTGTTCCTCCGGTCCGGCCTCGAACGTCTCGGCCAGCGCTGTCCAATCGGCCGCGGCCTCCAGTTCCGCGATGCGCCTGCTGAGGGGGGATCCATCAGGCGCATGGCCGGCAGGCGGCATCAGGCCGGCACGGGCACGCGGGCCGCGAGCGGGTCGAGAAGCTGCTCGATCGCGACGGGCTCCTCCCATTCCAGCCGCACCGTCACGACCGTCACGCGATTGCGGAAGGCGGGAGGAATGCGCACGAAGTCCTTGCGCGTCGTGACCGGCGTGGCGCGCAGGCTTTCCGCCTCCGCCAGCAGGTCGCGCAGGTCGCCCTCATCGAAGGGGTAGTGGTCGGCATAGGCCTGCCGGCCGGCGAGGAATGCCCCGGCCTCCTGCAAAGTCGAAAAGAACTTGCGCGGATTGGCGATGCCGCAGAAAGCGAAGACCGGCTGGCCGGCGAGCAGCTCCGCCTCGGGCCCCGGCACCAGCTTCGCGCGCACCACGGGCAGGCCGGGCGGCAACTGCGCCAGCGCGCCCGTCTCGTCCTCCCCGATCAGCACGGCCGCGCGGCACCGCGCCGCGGCATTGGCCACCGGTTCGCGCAGCGGCCCGGCTGGGATCACGCGCCCATTGCCGAAGCCATAGGTGCCGTCGATGACCAGCAGGGACAGGTCCTTCTCGAGCGTCGGGTTCTGCAGCCCGTCATCCATGACGATGGCCTGCGCGCCGGCCGCGACGGCGGCCTTTGCCCCGGCGCCGCGATCGGCGGCGACCCAGGTCGGGCGTTCAGCGGCCAACAACAGTGCCTCGTCGCCCACCGCGGTGCTGTCGTGGATCGCCGGGTCCACGCGGGTCGGTGCCTTGATCCGTCCGCCATAGCCGCGCATCAGGAAATGCGCCCCGATGCCGCGATTGCCCAGGCGCCGTCCGATATCGAGCGCGACCGTCGTCTTGCCCGCGCCACCCGCCGTGGCGTTGCCGCAGCAGATCACCGGCACGGGCGCCTGCCAGCCGGCATGCGCCATCCGCCGCGCCGTCGCGGCCGCATAGAGGGCGGAGATCGGCGAGAGCAGGATCGGCGCAAGCCCCCCACCACCGCCGCTCCAGAACTCGGGAGCGCGCATCAGTTCCTGTCGTCCAAAATCCCCGACTCCGGCGCGCCGGATCCCTCCGGCGCCGCCATCGCCCCATCTGCCGGCGTGGCCGCCGGCGCGTCCCGCAGGGAGAGCAACGGCACCAGTGCCGCGGCGATCCGCTCGGGCAGTCCGGCCTCCTCGGCCGCCACCCCGGCGGCGGCCTCAGCCTGAGCCCGCCCCCGGTCCGGCACCGTTAGCATGGCGTTCACCACCTCGGCCAGCGCGGCGGCGGGATCCGTTCCGGGGTCGATCCAGGCAACGCCACTCACCTGGTCCAGCCGGTCATAGACCTCGACGAAGTTGCGGATATGCGGCCCGGCCAGCACGGGACAGTGGAGCCGGGCGGGTTCCAGCGGATTCTGGCCGCCATGCGGCACCAGCGATCCGCCCACGAAGGCCATCCTCGCCAAGCGGTAGAACAGCCCGAGCTCGCCGAGCGTATCGGCGACGAGGAGGGCGGTGCCGCCATCGGGATCCTGCTCGGCGCTTCGGCGTGCGACGGGCAGGTCGCCCGCGAGGGCCGCGATCTCCGTCCCTCGCTCGGGGTGGCGCGGCACGATCACGGTCAGCAGGCCGGGATGCCGTTCGGCCAGGCGGCGATGGGCCGCGATGGCCAGGGCCTCCTCGCCCGGGTGGGTGCTGGCCGCGAGCCAGACGGGCCGGCCGGCGAGCAGGCCGCGCATCCGGTCCAGTTCCGCCGCATCCACGGGCAGGGGCGGCGCCGCGTACTTCAGGTTGCCCCAGCACAGCGCCGAGGCGCCGAGGGCCCGGAAGCGCGCAGCATCGGCCTCGGTCTGCGCCAGCACCAGGCGGAAGGCGCGCAACACCCGGCGCGCCAGGCCCGGCGCGCGCGACCACCAGCGCGCGGAGGGTTCCGACATGCGCCCGTTCAACAGGGCGAGAGGGATGTCCCGTGCCGACGCCGCGGCGATCAGGTTCGGCCAGAGTTCGGATTCGACGAAGACCGCGGCATCGGGCCGCCAGCCATCGAGGAAGCGCGCCACCCAGTGCGGCACGTCCAGCGGCACGAAGCGGTGGGTCACGCGCGCCGCGAGGCTCGGCGGCAGCCGCTGGGCCAGCAGGGTCGCCGATGTCACGGTCCCGGTGGTGACCAGGAAGGACAGGCCGGGCGCGATGCCCCCCAGTGCTTCGAGCAGCGGGAGGATGGACAGGGTCTCACCCACGCTCGCCGCATGCAGCCACAGCAGCGGCCCGTCGGGCCGCGCGGCGGCAGCGCCGAAGCGTTCGGGAAGCCGCTCCGCGATCTCCTTCCCGCGCCGGACCCGGCGGCGCAGATAGGCCGGCAGCAGGGGCGCGGAGGCCGTGGCGAGCCAGTGCCACGTGCAGGCGAGGGGGCTCATGCCGGATGGCCCAAGGATGGGAGGGGCGCTGATGGCGGCGAGATTGCCTCCCCAGGCCGGACTACAGGAGGCCGAAAGACCTTCCTGTTGATTGGCTTGGTTGCCCTATTGGAGTTGGAGGGGCGCTGCCCCTCCAAACCACCCCGCCAAGTGCTTGGAGCACT